>CANQRC010000008.1 GCA_947626155.1 uncultured Clostridia bacterium
CATATTTAAAATCAAGGGGATAATATTTTTCAAAAATTGTTGCAATTTCTTTTTTATCAAAACCGTTTATTGCCATCCAAGTTGCAACCGCCGTGCTTTCTGCACCTTTCAAGCCGTCTGGGTGATTGTGGGTGATTTCGGTCACAAGTTTTGAAAGCGCGGCAGCCTCTTCAATTGAGGAGGCAAAGTAAGCCACGGGTGAAACCCTCATTGCCGCGCCATTGCCATAGGAATTATATGGCTTTGGGTCTTTTGAAGTGAGCCAAAGAATGAACTTTCTGCCATAGCCTGCCTCTAAATATTTGTTTCCATATTCCCTCAGCCTTTTTATTGCATTTTTTGTCAAATTTGCATATTCAGCAAGAGGGAAGTTTCTTTGTTTTTGCTGCTCTTTGCTTAAATTTTGAAATTCATCTTTGCAATCTTGAAGCGCTCTAAAAACTGCAAAGGTCATGACGCTATCATCTGTGAATCTTCCTTTTTCATTGAAAAAAGGCGAGAAATCTTTTGTTTTTATGTTGTTAAACTCATAAACTGAGCCAACAATGTCGCCAATTATTGCTCCAATCATATAACCTCCGTTTTTTATTTTATCAATTTTGTTTTTTAGTGTCAAATATATTTTATTTATTTTGAAATTTCTTTTTTTTGTGTTAATATTAACCTAAGAGGGTAAAAATTTATGGGACTTATGAATTATATTTACAGATTTTTCGGCTTTGAGGGCGACGATGTGAAGGTGGTGAAGAAAAAACCAACTCCTCGCGCCACTTACAATCTTAAAGTCTCTCAAAAATTGCCTGACGAGATTGACGGGGTGAGGGTTTATTATCCTCAAACGCTCTCAGAGGCGAAAGAAAAGGCGGAACTTTTGAAGAAAAACACTCCATTTTTTGTGGATTTTAGGGGCTGCTCTTCAAACGACAAGGCAAGCGCGCTGGATTATTTTCAGGGCGTGATGGATGTTTTGGGCGCAAAAATGGAACTTGTGGAGAAAAATTTGTATATTTTTCTGCCTAAAAACATGGACGTTGAAAAGGATTAGTTGTGAAAAAACAATTTTGGATTAAATTTTCGGTTATGTGCGCAATAATTGTGGCTATTTTGGTGCTGGACCTAGTGACCAAGTATGTTTTTGACGTCACTCTTGCAGGAAAAACTGTGACAGTTATTCCTTATCTTTTCAACTTTCAACTTGTTCACAACTACGGCGCTGCTTGGGGGATTTTGGCGGGCAGACAAGTGTTTTTGCTTTTGCTTTCGGTTGTTTTTCTGGCAATGTTCATCTTTTATTATGTTAAAGAAAAAAACAAAACTTGGCTTTTGAACATCTCTTATGGCTTTTTGCTTTCGGGCTGCATTGGAAATATGTATGACAGGCTCGTTTTTGGATATGTCAGGGATTTTATTCAGTTCGATTTTTGGAAAAGTTTTCCAATTTTCAATTTCGCGGACTGCGCGCTTGTGATTGGCGTGGTGCTTTTTGTTGTTTATCTTATTATATATTTTGTCAAGTCCAAAAAGGTTGAGAAAAATGACAAAAAGTAAGTTTGTTGCAGGGAGCGAAGACGCAAAAAAGAGGTTGGATGTTTTTTTGCAAGAAAAACTTTCGTCTTTCAGCCGCTCGCATATAAAAAACCTTATTGAAAAGAACCATGTTTTTTTGAACGGAAAAACGAATTTGAAGGCTGGGGCATCTTTGAGGGCGGGCGACGTGATTGAGGTGGAAGAGATTTTGCCAGAAAAAATTTCAACCGAGGCGGAAAACATCCCTCTTGACATTGTTTATCAGGATGAAGACGTTGTTGTGATTAACAAACCTCAGGGGCTGGTGGTGCATCCGTGCAGTTCGACGAGGAGCGGAACGCTTGTGAACGGGCTGCTTTTTGCCGTGAAAGATTTGAGCGGAATAAATGGGAAGCTGAGGCCGGGAATTGTGCATAGGCTGGACAAGGACACCAGCGGGCTTTTGGTGGTGGCGAAAAATGATTTTGCGCACACCTCACTTGCCGAGCAAATTAAAGAAAAAACTGCAAAAAGAACATATTTGGCGCTTTTGGACGGAAATTTGCGGGAAAATGAGGGCAGAATTGAGACTTTTTTGAAGCGCGACCCAAAAGATAGGAAGAAAATAAGCGTGCAAGATAGCGGCAGAAAGGCGGTGACTGATTATAAAGTTTTGCAGCGATTTGAGAAAAACTGCCTTGTGGAGTTCAATTTGCAGACGGGCAGGACACATCAAATTAGGGTTCACGCAAAATATTTGGGGCATCCCGTTGTTGGGGACAAACTTTATGGCAAAGAGGTCAAGGGGCTTGACGGGCAACTTCTTCATGCCTTTCGGCTTTCGTTCACTCATCCTCGAACGGGAAAAGTGATGACTTTTGAGGCAAAACTTCCATTCTATTTTGAAAATTACATGAAAAAACTCAAAAGTATTGAGGACTAAACTCAAAAATTGTGGTTTTTGACAAAAAATTTGGGTTGATTTTTGGAAGAAATATGCTAAAATGAAGATATGAAAAACAGTCAAATTGCTAGGGATATTATATCCACGCTTGAAAAAGAGCACATAAATTTATATCATGATGTTTCAAAAGAAGAAATTGAAAAGCGGCTGGCGGAAATAAAGAACATTGACAGGTTGTCCGACTTGGAATTTGATTATGAAATGTCAAAATTGTTTGCGTTGTTTAAAGATGCGCACACAAGTTATTTTTTGCCAAAAATTAGGAGCAACAAATATTTTAAGTTTTTTAAAGATAAAGCCTACATTTTCGAAAACGGCAATTGGGAGGAAATAAAATCATTTGGAGGTCAAAGTCCAGATGTTGTTTTTCAAAAGGTTAGAGAAATTGTTAATTTTGAAACGGAAGAGTGGTTTTTATGCAAACTTTCTGAAACAATTCCAAACCTATATGTTTGGCAAATGTTGGGGATTGAAAATTATGTGGAAACGGTAAGCGGGCAAAAAATTGTGATTGAACCGCTTAAAGAAGTTCCAAAAAGGGCGGAAAACCATCCTTATGAATTTAAAATTTTGAGTGGAAATGTGTTGTATGTTAGATATTCTTCGTGTGTGGAAGACCCAACATATCCTTTCGAAAAATTTGTTGAGGACATTGCTAAGCAGGTAAACAAGTTGCAAATAAAGAAGTATATTTTGGATGTTAGAAATAACACGGGAGGCAACTCTGAAATACTAAATCCTTTTCAAGAACTTGTTAAAAAGAAAAAGTTGCAGGGCGTCCTTTTAATAAACAACAAAGTGTTTTCATCTGGACGATTTGCAGTTGCAAGGTTTAAAAAAGAATTTAACACTCCTCTTATTGGCGAGCCAACAGGTGGGGCGGCAAAATCTTATGGCTACATGAAGCCGCTTGAAGTGGATGGAAAAAAGTTCTCTGCTTCAATAAGATTGTGGGATTTTAGCAACATTTTTGGCTACACAGGAGCAATTCAGCCAGACATTTTTGTTGAAACAACAATGGAGGATTTTGTAACGGGGCATGACAGACCTCTTGCCGCCGCACTGACATATTTGAAAACCCTTGACAAAAACATTGAAATGTAAAGCAATTTGTGAGTTTTTGGTGGGAAATTTTGCGATTTTGCTTGACAAATGGTGGAGGATTTGATATTATATTGGGGTATCCGCTTGTGTCGGGCTTATTTTGCTATGGGATTATTCTTTGTCGGGCTATTAAGTTGAGATTTGTTTTGTCCTTGCAAAATATACAAAATGACGAGGCTCTGCCTTGACGACAGCGAGTTTGGTTAGAGGAGGTTAAATTTATGTTTGCAGTTGTTCAAACAGGTGGAAAGCAGTATAATGTCACTTTGAATGATGTTTTGAAAGTTGAAAAACTTGAAAATGCTGTTGGAGACAAGGTTAAACTTGATGTTTTGCTTGTTTCAGACGGTGACAAAACTGTTGCAGGAACACCTACTGTTAAGAATGCGGAAGTTTTGGCAGAAGTGCTTGCTCACGGCAAAGGCGACAAGATTGTTGTTTACAAGTATAAGCCTAAGAAAAATGAACGCAAAAAACAAGGTCACAGACAACCTTGGACAGAAATTAAAATTGTTTCTATAAAGATGTAATATGATTAAGATTTATATTTTCAAAGATGACAAATTCATAAACGGATTTCAGGTGAAAGGGCACAGCCGCTTTGCCGAAAGTGGCAAAGACATTGTGTGCAGCGCCGTTTCAGCCGTCACGCAAATGACTGTTAAAGGGCTTGACGAAGTGTTGGGGCTGAAAACAAATTTGACGATTGAGGACGGATATTTGCAGGTTTTGCTTGACGAAAACCGCTTGGATGCACAAGTGCTTATGCTTACACTTGAAAAAACTCTTGAAGATATACAAAATCAATATCCTAAATTTGTTAAAATGGAGGTTAAAAAAAGATGTTTATAAATTTACAACTTTTTGCTCATAAAAAGGGCGGCGGAAGCACCAAAAACGGCAGAGACTCCCAAAGTAAACGTCTGGGCGTTAAGGCTTATGCTGGCGAATTTGTTACCGCAGGCTCAATCATAATCAGACAACGCGGCACAAAAGTTTACCCTGGCACAAATGTTGCGCTTGGAAAAGACTACACACTTTTTGCGCTTAAAGACGGAAATGTTGTGTTTGAATCACACGCCGGAAAAGATGTTGTCTCTGTTGTTGAAGAGAAAAAGAAAACTGTAAAGAAGGCACAATAGTTGCCTTTTTTTGTTGGGGAAGAAGATGAAATATTTGCTTGCACAAAACAAGATTTCAATTTTTGGAAAGGAAGATTTTTGCCCCGCGCACATTTTGGAGTGTGGGCAGATTTTTTCATATAAAAATTGCGGCGACCACTTTGAGGTTCTCTCAAAAGACAAAAAAGCCAAAATTTTTGAAACGGAGAGCGGATTTGAAATTTTGACGGATGATTCGAAATATTTTGAGAACTTCTTTGATTTGAAAACCAATTATGGCGAAATCAAGAGGAAACTTTCTAAGTTTGAAATTTTGAAAAAGCCAATTGAGTTTGGCTACGGAATTAGAATTTTGAAAAATGACCTCTTTGAGATGCTCATCTCTTTTATTGTGTCCGCAAACAACAATATCAAAAGAATTCAACTTATTCTGGGCAGGCTGAGAGAAAGGCTGGGCGAGAAGAAAGGCGACTTTTATTCTTTTCCAATCAGAGAAAGAATGCTGACTGTGGACGAGAAGTTTTTTGCGGAAATTGGGGCGGGCTATCGGGCAAAATACTTGTTTAATGTTGTTAGGCAGATTGACGAGGACAGGCTTCAAGAGTGGCAGGCGCTTTCAACTGAGGCGCTGAGGAAAAAGCTTATCACTCTTTCGGGTGTTGGGCCAAAAGTGGCGGACTGCATTCTGCTTTTTGGCTTTGGAAGAGGAGATGTTTTTCCTGTGGACACGTGGATTGAAAAAATGTATAACAAATTCTATCTGCCCGAACACAACCGCGAGAAGATTAGAAGAAATTTGACCGACCAGTTTGGGCTGTATTCGGGCTACGCGCAACAATATTTGTTTTACTACATGAGGTGTTGTGGGGACAACTAGAATTTCTTAACGCGGACACGGCAAAGCCTAACCGCTAAAATTCGTTTTCCCCACAGACCCCTTTCCGCACCTCGAAAAATTCCGCTGGACATTTTTCATCGATAGAAGTGCCATAAAATTTAGAAGAGCAGGCAAAGCCCTTTCTCTCCAAAATTTTATGGCGGGATTGAGAGTGTGAAAGTGAGTGCTTCGAAGACAAGTGGTTGAGATTCTTCACTCCATTTCATTCCGTAGCGCCAACGCGTGAGGGTCCGTCAGCGAGATTGCTTCGCAATGCAGAATGACAATAAAAAAGTCCGCCCGCTGTCATTCTGAGCCGACACTTTCGTGTCGTGCCGAAGAATCTCGGGCGGGGCTACCACAAAAAAGAGGATGAGATTCTTCCTCTCCGCTTCGCTCCGCGTCAGAATGACAGCATAAAAACAGAATGACAGCAGAGGGGAGTGTTCAGAATGACAGCGGAAAAGGCAGAATGACAGCAGAGGAGTGGATGAGATTCTTCACGGCGCTGCGCTTGTTCAGAATGACAGCGGAGGGGGGGGGTGTTCAGAATGACAATAAAAGTCGCCCGTTGTCATTCTGAGCCGACACTTTCGTGTCGTGCCGAAGAATCTCGGGCGAGGCTACCACAAAAAAAGAGGATGAGATTCTTCCTCTCCGCTTCGCTCCGCCTCAGAATGACAGCAGAGAGTGCAGAATGACAATAAAGTAGTTGAGATTCTTCCTCTCCGCTTCGCTCCGCGTCAGAATGACAGCAAAGAAAAAGCAGGATGACAGCGGAGGGGTGGATGAGATTCTTCACGGCGCTGCGCTTGTTCAGAATGACAGCGGAGGGGCGGAATGGTAGCAAAAGAAAAAGGCAGCGAGGGGCTGTCTTTTCTTGTTTTACCAAACGTGCTCTCTCTTTTTCTTTATATAATATATCAAGAGGGATATTATGATTATCAATATTAACGCCATGGAGATTATAAGTATCAGCCACAAATAATTGAAAGGCTTTTTTACTTTGTAGGTTGAAAGATTTTTGACCTCTTTGCTGAAAAGCACGTTTCCGTCTTTGTCTTGTATTTCGCAGCCCACATTCCAAGAGCCTTCAATGCCGTTGCTGAAAAACTCGAAGTTTTGACCGTATGGCGGAACGGGTGAGGCATCATAAACCGTTCTTTCGCCGCTGTCTCCCCTTTGGTTATCATCCAAAACATATGGATTGTTTTTTGAGTCCCTGCCCGTTACTGTCCACTTGATGTAATATGGGTTTATAAACCTTAGAGAATTATTGCTTGACAGCCAAAAATTGAACTTATTCATAAGGTTTTGATTTGTAACGCTATACAAAATTTGGATGTCATCTTTCTTAATTTCAACTGCAAGATCTTCGGTGATTTCGGTTGGCAAAATTGCAATGTAAAGTTCTAGGTCTTTGTTTGTTTCTTGCCCAACAGGGTTTGCAGGAGTGGTTTGAGAATAGTTGTAACTTAAAACAAATTTGTAGAGGCCAAAATCTTTCCCCGCGCTTGTGGTGTCGGTTTTTTCAACCGGCGCCGTGCTGTCTACATAATAGTAAAAATAATTGTTCACTATGCTGTCTTGCAAAATTTGCCTGTTCGAAAAAAGTGGGGTTTGAGTTGGGGTGGCGCCGGGCTGTGGGACCAGGGGCGTTTGCATATCATCCGTCACCGTGTAGGTTTCGCTTAGCGAATAGGTGTTAAACCTTAAGTCTTGTTTTGTGTTTGTGAAGTTTATCACAAAGCGAATGAGTTCTATCTCTGACCATTTGAAGCAAATGTAGGTGTGGCTCATGCCTGCCGCATCAGTGATTTCTCTCATTTCATAACTTACAACTTCGTTTTCGCGCGGAGAGGCTTGAATTGCAAGCGAAAAATAGTTGTCAGAAACGGGATCAATCACGGGGGACTGCTCGCCCTGTTCAAACTCTTCCTCCGCCAGGGCAAAGTTTTTATGCTCAAATGCAAAAAAGCCCAGCATCAGGCTGATGCCAAGCAAAACGCAAATTAAACACGGAAAAATTGACTTTTTCAGGCTTTTCATAACTTTATTTTATCATAACAATTCAATTTTTAAAAATGTTTTGAGAGAATTTTTGAAATATTGTTTGTTTGTTGACAAGTTTGGCAAAAAATAATATAATATTTTCATGGTTATGGAAGAGGAAATTGCCGTTAAAATAAAGCAAACTGAACTTAATTTTGACTTCTTAAACAAGACTGAAACCGCTTCTCAAAGTTTTGAGTGGGTTGCAAAAGAAACGCTTGTTGTGCTTGCGCGCGCAAAAAATGGGCTTGGCAGCGGCTTCCAAATTTCGGGCAAAACTATGCTTGAATGGGTGGGGCTTGCAACTTCGCCTTGCACGCAAAAGGTTATTGACGAGCCAAGCGAGGAGGCGCTTTTGGACACGCTTCGCCCTTTTGCGGAAAAATATGAGTTTGTGGCGGTGTTTTTCAGCGACACGCCGCTTTTGAAAAAATCCACCTTTTTGGATGTTATGACCTATTTTTCAAAGCGAAAAATGAATGTTCTCAGGCTTTCGCGGGGCTATGTTTTCAGGAGCGAATATCTTAAAAACGCAAAAATGCTGCTCTCGTCCGCCATTGAGGAGTTTGACAAGCAGGATTTTACTGTTGTTGACAGCAGCCAAAAGGCATCTTGGGCGTTTGGCGTGTTGAACAAGCGAATTTTGGACTACCACAAGCAAAACGGCGTGACCCTCTTTGGCGAAAACACAATTTTTATTGATGCGGACGTTGAAATTGAGGCAGGCACGGTGATTTATCCAAACAACATCCTAAAAGGCGAGACCTTTGTGGGCAAAAATGTTGTGCTTGAAAGCGGAAATTATGTTTCAAATTCAATTATTTGCGACGGGGCAATTTTGTCGCAAAGTTATGTTGAGGACAGCAAGATTGAAAGCGGAAAAAGGGTTGGACCTTTTGAAAAATTGATAAAAAAGTAAGGGGAAATTATGTTGGTTTTTGTCGGGCTTGGAAATCCCACCAATGAATATGCGCACACCTATCACAACATTGGATTTGATGTTGTGGACGCTTTGTCGCGCGAATTTAACATTCCAATTTCGCAAAAAAAGTTTAAGGGGCTTGTTGGACAAGGCTTTGTGGGCGAGGAGAAAGTTTTGCTTGTGAAGCCTCAAACTTATATGAACAACAGTGGCGAGTGCGTGGCAGAGGTCAAGAGAAAATTTGCTGACGCAAGGATTGTTGTGATTGTGGACGACATTGACTTGCCAAAAGGGAACATCCGCTATCGCGAGCATGGGTCGGCAGGCACGCACAACGGGCTGAGGAGCATTGTAAGCTTTGTTGGGCAAGAATTTGAGAGGATTAAAGTTGGAATTGGCCGCGACGTGACAATGGACCTTGCCGACTATGTGCTTTCAAAATATGACGAAAAAGAATTTCAACCAATCATAGAAAAGGCGGTTGAAGAAATTAAAGAGAGATTTTTCTAATGGAGAAGTTTCTTGGGTTTTTAAAAGATTTTCTGCCAAAGCAAAACGACCTTGGCGGCTTTTTTGTTGGCGAAAAAGTTTTGACTATTGCGCAGGAAGAGCAGTTTGTTTACATTTGCGGCGACTTTGTTTCTGCAAGCAAACTTAAACGCGGCATGGAGGCAATCCATAAGTCTGTTCAGGTGGTATCCTGCGGAAGAGAAAACGAAGATGAAAAAGATGTGAACCTTTCAAACTTTGCAAAAAGTATTTCAGATTTTTTGGCAAAAAAGGTGGACGGCCTTGTGTTTTTGCCCTCCTCCCTTTCCACAAAATTTGACCTGAATTTTTTGACGCAAAAACAAACTTTTGCCGTGGGCGAAGAGGTCAGCATGGAAAGCCTTTCAAACACGCTTGTGGGCTTTGGCTATGAGCGCGTTGACTACGTTTCCACAAGCGGACAGTTTTCGGTGAGGGGAGATGTTGTTGACATTTTTTTGAGCGGCGACGAGAACCCAACCCGTCTGGAATTTTTTGATGAAGAAATTGAAAAAATCATAAATTTTGATTTTTTGACCATGAAAACGCAAAAAAATCTTGAAAAAATTGATATTTTTCCTATTTTTTTGAAAATTGGCGAAAATTCCGTGTTTGATTTGGATGCAAAAATATTTGTTGATGAGCCACTGAAAATTGAAAATGAATGCGAAATTTTGGCAAAATCCAGGCAAGAGCTCTCTTGGACAAGGGATGACCTGTTTTTTGATTTTAAGGATGCAAATCTTTCAAATTGCGTGGTGTTTTCAAACACAAAAAATTCTGATTTTGAAAACAAAACGGTTGGGCAAAAAAGTTATGTGACCGACTTTATGGAACTGAAAAAAGACCTTGTCATGTTCTCTAAGGGCGGAATGAATGTGTTCTTGTTCGGCGGCGAATATTTTGAAATTTTAAAAGAATTTTTGGTGACAAACAACTTTTCTTTCAAGGAGTTCGACGGGGCGTTGGACAAAAAAGTCAACATTTTTGTTTTGAGGGATTACTTTCCTTATTCGTTCAGTTTTCTTGAAAGTGGAATTGTCGGAATTGGCACTGATGATATGTATAAAAGCAAAAAAGTGGACTATCGTCAGGGCAAACAAAACTTTTCTTATCTTCCAAAGGTTGGGGACTTTGTTGTGCATTCTTTTTATGGCGTTGGAAGGTGCAAAGACATTGTGAGGATGCAGCTTTCCCACTTTGAAAAAGACTATTTTGTGATTGAGTATAAAAACGGCGCGCTTTTGTATCTTCCTTCCGAGCAGGCCAACTTGCTTTCGGCATACATTGGCGGCGAAAGCCCAAAATTAAACGCGCTTGGCAGCACGGAGTGGCAAAGGCTGAAACAACGTGTCAAGGCGGATTTGAAAGAGGTCGCAATTTCGCTTGCAAAAATTTATAAAGAGCGAAGAGACAGCAAGGGATTTTGCTTTGTCAGGGACGATGAGCTTGAAAATCAGTTTGCGGACAAGTTTGAATTTGAACTCACACCAGACCAGGCGCTTGCAATAAATGATGTTGACCAAGACATGGAAAGCCCAAGAATAATGGACAGGTTGATTTGTGGTGACGTGGGCTTTGGCAAAACCGAGGTGGCTTTTCGCGCCATTTTCAAGGCGGTCTACAACGGCAAGCAGGTGGCGTTTCTTTGCCCAACAACAATTCTGTCAGAGCAGCATTATCGTTCCTGCGTTTCAAGAATGGAGGGCTTTGGGCTGAGAATTGAGGTTTTGAACAGATTTAAAACCGCAAAAGAAACCGCCGACATCTACAAGCGTCTTGCAGAGGGCAAAATTGACATTTTGATTGGCACTCACAAGATTTTAAATGAAAAACTTCGCTTCAAAGATTTAGGGCTTTTAGTGCTTGACGAAGAGCAAAGATTTGGCGTCAGGGATAAGGAAAAAATTAAGAAATTTAAGACGGACGTGGATGTTTTAACGCTTTCAGCAACGCCAATTCCAAGGACGCTTCATATGTCGCTTTCGGGGATAAGAGACATAAGCGTGATTGCCACGCCGCCACGCGACAGGCTTCCAATTCAAACATATGTTTCGCCTTACAGCGACGAACTTTTGACGGATGTTGTCTCGCGCGAAATTTCAAGAAACGGCAAGGCACTTGTGCTTTTTAATAAGGTGGCGGAGATTTATGAGTTTGCCCACCATGTTTCGCTTCTTTTGCCAAACGCAAAAATTGGAATTGCCCACGGGCAAATGGAGGAAAAAGAACTTTCAAAGGTGATTAACAATCTTTATGACGGAAAATTCAACCTTTTCATCTCAACAACTTTGATTGAAAACGGGATTGACCTGCCGGCGCTGAACACCCTCTTTGTTGTGGATTGTGATATGCTTGGGCTTTCTCAACTTTATCAAATCAGGGGAAGAATTGGCCGCTCGGATAAACTTGCCTATGCATATCTCACCTACAACGGCGGAAAAGTTCTGACTGAGGAGGCGTATAAGAGGCTTGAGGCCATAAAAGAGTTTAGGGAACTTGGAAGCGGCTTTAAAATTGCTATGCGAGACCTGGAAATTCGCGGCGCAGGAAACATTTTGGGCAAGGAGCAGCACGGCCATATGCAAAAAGTGGGCTATGATATGTATGTGAGACTGCTTGACGAGGTAACGCGCGAGGTTTCTGGGCAAAAGACAGAAAGCGACCGCGAAATTAAAATGGAACTTGTGCTTGACGCCTATATTTCTGAGGATTACATCTCTTCTCAGGAGGAGAGGATTATCTTCTATGACAAAATAAGCAAAATCTCCTCAAAATCCCAGTTTGACAGCGTGATGGAGGAGCTTAGAATGAGCAACGGCGACCCACCTCCAGCCGTGGTCAACCTTTGCAAAATTGCCTATCTTAAAAACCTTGCAAAGCAGTTTGGTGTTCAAAAAATTAAGTTAAATTCTTCCGAAACGCTCATTTATCTCTACAAAACTGAGGAGATTTTGCCTCAAAGTTTGTCGAATGTTAGCAAATTTTACAACGCGCGTTTAAAATTTGAAGAAACACCTATTCTAAAATTGGATTTACAAGGAAAGGTGATTGACAAGGTGAACTCTCTGATTGAAATGTTCACAAAAGCGGAAAAAGTTTAAAAAATTTGCTTGCTTTTACTTGTATTTTAAGTTATATTATGCTAAAATAACAAAGTTAAAACTACTTGGAGACAACATGAAGAAAAAATTATTCTCAATTTTATTGGTTTTGTGCCTGTGCGTTTCTGTGTTTGCGGGCTGCTCTTTGGTTGAGATTGATGAAAAATCTTATCAAGAGGCAATTGTAACCACAATAACTTACACCGACGGCGAAGTGGACAACATTGACAAGAGAGAACTTCTCTTGGCTTATTCTAGTTATGGCTACAACTACAACTCTGACGGAAGCAACTACAACGGCGCAATTGACCAAACATTAAGTTCGGTTATTGACCAACACATAACAATTAAGGCTGTTAAAAACTATTACAAAAATTTGCCTGAGAACAACGACGAAATAGAAGAAAATGATGAGCCACTCTTGAATGACAATGAAACATCCTATCTTTGGGAGCAGACAAGAAGTTCGCTCTTTGATAACATAGAGCAAAACTACTTCAAAATTTTGGATTTTGAGGCAGGACAAAGCGAAGAAGACACAACCACCGAAGAGGGCGTTGTTTACAACAAATATTCCTCAAGCGTAGAACTTAAGGATGGAGTTATCAGGACAAAAGAGACAACTTTTTCTACAAGAAACAATAATGACAACCTTAAAGTGCTTCCAGTGGACGAAAAAACTTATGTCTATGACTATGAAAGCGAAGAATATGACTTTAAGACCGAGCTTTTCAACGCGCTTTACAATGCAATGGGCGAAGATACCAAGGTTCGCGCTGTTCGTGATTGGAGAAGTGCAATAAGTCAATATGTTGATGTTGTTGAAAGGAACTTTTCTTATCTCAATTATAAAACTGATGCTGAGTGGCTTAAATTTGAAATAGACCGCGTTTATGACATCTTGAAAAACAACTACCTTGTTGAAAAATACACAGAAATTTACAACAAGGCCCAAGATAGAAAGGATAATTTCGCAAATATCCAAGTTAAAGATGTGCTTAATAGATATAAAGAAAAGGTTGAGCAAGATTATATCACTTACAAAAATTCACCTTCTTCTTATTCGGACGCAATTTTGAATAACACCGCTGATGTAGACTATTTCTTGAAGACAAACAATCAAAACTATTTCTATGTTTCTGCAATTAAAGTAAACATTTCTGCCGCACAACAAAAACTTCTTGATGAGGCGGCAAAAAGCGGAAATCCACTTGATAAAGTTAACGCCGAAAAAACAGTTTTTGAGGATGTTTTGGCAACCGAAAGAGATGTGAATGTGGATTTTGATGGCAATTCCACAGGCAAGGGCGGAAGAACAAGC
This sequence comes from uncultured Clostridia bacterium, assembly GCA_947626155.1. Lineage (GTDB taxonomy): Bacteria > Bacillota > Clostridia > Christensenellales > UBA1242 > Caccovivens. Next base: position 13,500 of record CANQRC010000008.1, read on the forward strand.
AACAAGATTACTGTAACTGAACTTAGGGACAACCTTGAAGCCGCAATTTCAAGAATTGAATATAAAACTGCTGATGACATGAGTGAAACTCAGACAAAAGAGGCTTTGTCAGTTTTGAGCGGCGAAGATAAGGAAGACCCTCAAAAACAAGCCGAGGCAATTGAGCAGTGGCTTGCAAATGAAAATGCAGTTGCCCAAAGGCAAAGAGCCGCAATTTTTAGAAACTATATGTTTAAATACAGCGACGATGACACAACAAAAAATTCTGATTATGCAATGGTTTTTGGCTTTGATGGAAACACAAACTCTGTGCTTGCAAACAGCACTTTTGCGGAAAACGGAAATGTTAAAGACGCAATCAAGGCGCTTTACAAATCAAACCCAGAAGTGGGCGATACAACCGACCTTGTAAAAGTTGATGACGGATATTATATCTTCTTCTATGCAGGCGAGGTTGAGCAAATTGCTGAGGTGTCAGATGGAAACCTTGTGCTTGATGAGGACTTTATTTACAAACTTCGCGGCACGCGCACAAGCCTTTTCTCAGACAAAACTTTGTTTGATGTTTTGTATGACGAGTTGTATTCAAACTATTCCGACAACTTCTCAGTGTTCCAAAATCTTGACATTGCAGCATTGAACAGCAAAGACCAAAACGACAGAAAAATTGTCGAATCAATTCAAAAGTTTGGCGACGAACTTTACAATTAACAATATTTTAAAATTGACAGCCCTTGTTTGTTTGACAAGGGTTTGTTTTTTTTGCTAAAATAATTTTATGGACGAAAAGAAAGAGCCAAAGACGCAAATAGAAGAAAATTTGCCTGCCAAAAAGCAATCTTTTTTTTCACGCTTAATTTCAAACTACAAAGAAAGGCGTAGGGCGAAATTTGAAAAAATCCAAAACCAAAAATTGTCCGACGAAGAAGAAAAGAAAGTCGAACAAAAAATGGAAGAGGCCACAAAAGAGGTCACAAAAACCAAGTCTAAAGAGAAGAAAAAAAGAATTCAAAACATAGTTTTTTTCATCTTCAACATTGTTTTGGTTGTGGCAATTTTGCTGTGGAACATCTACACTACTGATGACTTTTCTCCTCTAATTATTAAAGAAATAGACTTTTTGTATGTGTTTGCGGCGCTGATGATGCTTGTTGCAATATTGCTGCTTGACGTCACAAGCGTTCACCATATGATTTACAAAAAAACAATGCGTTCGCGCTGGGCACTTTCTTTTAAGTCAATGGGAATTTCAAGATATTATGACGCGGTCACGCCACTTGCTTCCGGCGGGCAGGCGTTTATGGCAACTTATCTTACAGGAAGAGATGTTCCTGCCTCAACCGCTCTTTCAATCCCTATTGCAAAACTTGTTTTTCAAAATATAAGTTGGGTTGCGGTGGGCTTTGTCTGCCTTGTAATGAGTTTCACAAACGGAATGTCAGCGTTTGTCTCAACCACAAGCATAATAGGTTTCATCTTGGCAATTTTGATGATTGTTGCCATTCTCTTTATTTCTCTTTCCAAAAAATTGGGAAAGAAATTGGTCTCTTGGGGGCTGAAGCTTTGTGCAAAACTGAGGTTCATTAAAGATTATGAAAAATCCTACGCAAAAGTTATGAGAGTTGTTGATGACTATCAAAGCATAATGAAAGAATACAGCCAATCAAAATTTGAAATCATTTTCCAACTTGTTCTTCACACTTTGAGGCTTGTTTGTCTGTATTCCATTCCTTACTTCATTTATCTTAGTTTTCCTTACGCGCACAACGCGAACTTCGTGGGCAATTACACTGACTTTTTTGTGTTTGCATCACTGATTGAACTTGCCGCAAGTTTCATCCCTCTTCCTGGCGGAACGGGAATGAACGAAATCACCTTCAACCTGCTGTTTCAACAATATTTGGGCGGCGCAACATTCTGGGCGCTGATTATTTGGCGTTTTTGCTCTTACTATTATTACCTTTTGCAGGGCATTGGAATTATTTCCTACGACACAATTTATGGAAACCGCAAATATCGCTGGGTGAAAAAGCGTTTGGAACTTAGGGCTGAAAGCCAAGAATTTAGGCGAACACAAATTGAGAATTTTAGGCAGGAACGCACCCGCAGGCGCAAAAAGACGAAAGTTTTGGAATAAAATTTGATTGCAAGAAAAAACTATTTTTATGACAAAAAGAGAAATTGCGTTTGTTTTTGCAATTGTTGTTTTGAGCGTGCTACTTGTGACGTCAGTTATTTTGGGGCTGACGGGCTATTTTTCTTCCGCCACATATCTTTCTTCAAACGCGGACATAGTTGTGGGCGACAGCGTAACAATTGGCGTTAAGCCAAATGAGACAAGCGTGGTTTCAATGACTTTTGATGGCTCTTTTCTGCCTGACGAGAACATTCCTCAAACCGTTCAAATAAGTTCTCAGGACCTCAATTCCAATTTGAAAGTTCGGGTCAAAACGCAGGTTTTTGGAACTGACAGCCAATTTGAATTTATAACAAATTCTCACTTCGAGCAAAAGGAAGATGGCTATTATTATTTTGACGAGGATTTGAAGGGCGGAAACAAAATTACTTTTTGCAACTACATCAAAACGCCAAAGGACAACAACTTTGTCAGCAACGAAAAATACATCTTGTCAATCATAGTTGAGACGCTTGAGAGCGAATATGGCCAAACAATTTGGAAAATTGCCTAATTTGTTTTGTTTTTTTTATAATTTATAGTATTATAAAGGATATAGGAGGTATGAAATGCCATTTATTCCACCACCACCCAAAGAACTTCAAAAAGATGGTGAGCAGCCACAAGTTGCCACGAGAAATGTCAATAAAAACAAAGATATTGTAAGGCCTATGGAGGAGTCTGCTTTTCAACAGCAAGAACAAGCTGTTAAAGAGGGAAAGGAAGAAAAAGAAAAGCCTAAAAAAGAAAAGAGAGCGAGGCAGCCAAGTGGAAAAGGAAAGCTGACCCTGTGTATTGTTGGGGTAATTGCTTCTGTTGCACTTATTGGTTTTATTGTTTATTTGTTGGCTTTTTAAATCAAAAATTCTGCAATTTTTTCAATAAAAACACCTATTTTGGGGTGTTTTTTTATTTGTTTTGGCAATATTTAACACATGAAAAAATTTTTGCTGCTTGTTTTGGTGCTTTTGTGCTTTGTTCCAACTGCGTTTGCAAAAGTGGACACAAATCCTCTTTTTTACCTTGACGGCGTGGAAAAAGTTTGCTTTGTTTCTGAAAGGCAGTTTGAAAATGAGGGCGTTTACAGCGTTCAAAGCGGAGACTTGTTTTACAACTATTGCTCTTTGGAGGTGGCAAGAGAAAATTTTAAGGATTTTAAGTTGAAGTTAAAGGGTTTTCAGTTCTATTTCAAGAATTTTGATGCGGAAAAGATTTTGAAAACGCTTAAATGCAACATTCTGACCACCACTGAGGTTGAGGGGATGACAGTGATTTGTGGCTACACACCTTATTATGACAACAATATTTTGATTAACAATCACAAGGTGAATGTTCAAATTGCCGAGGGCGAAGATGAGGTTATTGTGGGCTTTCCGTTGATATTGACAGGCTACTAAAATTTGAAATTCTAGAAAAATTCTACAAAATTATTGAAAAAATTGAAAAATTTTTGTTTAAAAACGCAAAAAACAGGAAATTATCATCTCGGAGGTTGATTATGAAAAACAACAAAATAAAAATTAAGGGTTCATTCAAAAGATTTGGCGCGCTGGGGCTGGCGTGTGTGTTGTCGGTGGCAATTGCCTTGACAATTGCGTTTGCTCTGCCAAGGGACAATGGGGTTGACGTGTCCACTTTGCCTTTGGATTTTTGTGTGCCAATGGAAAACGCAACAGTTGTGAAGGACTACGATGAGAACAGGCTTCAATACAATTCGTCACTTGAGAGGTGGGACTGCCACTTGTCAATTGACCTTGCTTCAGAAGACGGCGCAGTGCTGGCGGTTTATGACGGCGTTGTGGACGAGATAGGCTCTGACACCCTCAACGGCACTTATCTTGTCATCTCTCACGAAGGCGGCTACAAAAGTTTTTATGGCTCACTTGACGAGGTGGCCGTAAAGCCTGGTCAGAAAGTGAAGAAGGGGCAAGAGATTGCCGAGGCGTCTGACACGGCAGGAAATGAAAACAAAACAGGCAAACATCTTCACTTTACAATGTATAAAGATGACATTGAAATTGACCCAAACATCTATTTAGACCTGCAAAATAAGTAAAATAAATAAAAAACCGCTTGCATCAATGCGGTTTTTTTGTTAAAAATAATTATTTTATTTGCATTTTGTGTTGTTATGTGTTATCATATAGGTGGAGGTTGATAACATGATATTTGAAAAAGTAAGGGATTTAGTTGCAGAACAACTTGGCGTATCAAAGGACACAATCAAACCAGAATCAAATATTCTTGAAGACTTGGGGGCAGACTCTCTTGACATCATTGAAATGCTTATGACGCTTGAAGACGAGTATGGAATCACCATTCCAGACGAAAAAATCAGCCAAGTTAAAACAATTGCTCAAATTGTTGCTTTGATTGAAGAATGCCAAAAGTAAAATATGACCACGAAAATTTCGTGGTTTTTTATTGTCAAAATTCGACATAATTTGTCATAAACTGACAAGCCTCTTCATAAAAATTATTAAACAAATTTTATGGAGGGGATATGAAAGCATATATAAAAGAAAGAACTTTGCAGGTGGCAACTCACATTGCTGACACCCAAGACACAATTCGCAAGACGGCACAAATTTTTAATTTAAGCAAAAGCACAGTTCACAATGATTTGGCAAAGAGGCTGAATAGGATTGACAAAGATTTATACTCCAAAGTGAAGTGGGTGCTTGACAAAAACTTTTCAGAGAAACACATAAGGGGAGGAAACTCTACAAAGCAAAAATATGCCCATTTAGAAAAATAGCAAAAAATTGCCAAAAAAATCAAAAAAATGTCAAAAAAATGTGATTTTTTGGCATTTTTTATTGTTTTTTAATAATTTTTATTAAATTTTCAGCAAAAAATTTCTTTCTTTTTTGTGGCGGGATTATAAAATATTTTCAAAATAATTTAAAAATCCAATTTTTTATTTTTGTCGAATTTTAAATTATTTTTTATTTTTTTGTTGTTTTTCTTGCTTAGAATTTGACTTTGCGCAAAGTTGTATTTTATAATTATATATATAAAAACTTGCTTTGTGTAGATACTAACCTTTGGAGGAGCATATGAAAAAGTTTGCCATTGGAATTTTGAGTCTGTTCGTTCTGTTTGGAGGGTTTTTGCTCTCCGCCTGCGGCGAAAGAGTTTCTCTTAAAGTGGAGGACACTTCCACAATTGTTTTATTTACAAACAAGGACGAAGAGGGCGCGGATAAACAAACTGTGAACGTGAATCTTAACAACTCCTCGGCGGGCGTTGGTGTTTCTGTTGTCAGTGGCGGCGAATGTATTTCTGTTCCATCACTTGCAACAAAGTTAGACAATCAACACTATTCGTTTGTTGTTAGCGCTGTCTCTCACGGTGATGCTCAAATTAGGGTCTACTCAATTGAGGACACTTCACAAAGCCAACTTTTAAATATTGAGGTTAACACCTTGCTTGAAAATCTTGATGTTGGACCAAACACTTCTGAATCAAAGAAATTTGTTATCAAAGAAAAGTTCACAAAAGATTCTGACGAGAATTTTGTTGGAAAAGTTTTGGACGCAGAGGACTACTTTAATCTTCGCCCAGAAAACGCAAACATCAAAAATGTGGATTGGACTTTTGTTGGCGAAAATGTCAATCCAGACAACAGCAAAGAAATTTTGATTGACGACAAAGTTGTTGCTGAAATCAAAGAGGAGGGTGGCAAACAAAAACTTTATGTTTACAGCGACTACACTTCCGCAGACGGCAAAATCCAACTTGGTGCGGCAATCACCGACAGAGTTTTTGCTCCAAAAGCTGTGACATTTGATGTGCTTGACAACATTAAGTTTACAAGTTTGAAAATGACCGGCTCTTATCAGTATGGTGAAGAGGGCAACGGCTTTGGCGAACTTGAAATTTTGGACGCCAACGGAAATTTGGTTAACGACGGACAGGGCTATGAAAACCTTGCTTTTGAACTTAGAAGAAGCACAAGTGGCTCGGATCAAGACGCCGCAAAACTTCTTACAAGTGTGAGCGGAAGTTTGGTTGTTGATGCTCAACTTGCCCACACAATTGAGGTTCAGCCTGTCTTTTACAAATATGAAAACGGGCAATATAAGGTTATGCCACGCGTTTCCACAGACGGGCAAGAGGGCTATGAAGAGTATTTTGAGGTTACAACTTCTTTCCAGCGTGACACGGGACTTTTCACTTTTACAATTGATGCAAACGACTCACGAGAATACAGAAAATCTGGAAACTTTAAGTTGGCATTCAAGGCAAAATATGCAAACTATGATTATGAGCAGCTCACAAATGACTATTCCTCAAATGGAAACCTTGACATTCAACTTAACACCGTTTATTATCCAACGCAAATTGAACTTTCAAACGGCGAGCGCAACTTGAATAATGGCGAGATTGAAGTGTTTTCAAGTTATGTAAATTCGCTTGGATACAAGCTTCAAGCAAAGATTTTGCCAGATGATGTTGTGCTTGCTGCAAACAGCATGTATTACATAACAGTTGCCGCAAAGCAACAAGGCAAGGATTTCGCGCCAAGACAGCAACTTGGAACAAACACCGACAATCTTGCAAGGGTGCTTAAATTCTACCAAAACGGCGCGCAAATCAATTTTGATACCTTTGATGGTGAAAACTATGTTTCTTCTCACTTGCAAAACGGCTCGACAATTTATGTTTGCGCGGGAACGGATTTTGGCAACGAACTTGACAATTTTGAAATTAAGTTTATTTCTGTAAGCAACCCAAATGCCTACACCACTTTGAAACTTGACCTATACAAAATTGCAACCACAACCGAAACTTTTACGGTTAAAAGCATAGGCGCTGATGGGGAGATTGCGGATGTTCCAGAATTTGTTTTCTCTTCTCAGACCGCTATAACAAAAGAAATTTTGCTTAGAATTTACGGCATAAGCAAGATAAATGGTCTTACACTTGAAGATTCCAAAAATCCAAAATTTAGATTCAGCAATCTCAGATTTATTGACAGCGGCACAGAAAGTGATATGCCTTATGTTAATGTCTCTTTTGATTTAACGCTGACCCAGGCAAAATTTGAGGACACAACCGAATTTTGGTTTAGCCATGTAACGAACAGAACATCTGAACATTTCACCATTTCTGCATTTGTTCCTATGACTTCTGCATCTGTAAAGAACGAAGATGTAAACTCGGGTGATGTTCATCTTCAAACGGAAGACAGTCAGGGCTTTTATGTTGACCAAAACGAGATTTCGTGGTCAGAGACAACGCAAAATTCCTCCCTTACAAAACTCATCATGGAGGCAGGCACGAAAATAACCCTAAAACTTGACTATCAGTCTCTTGCCGAAAATGGCGTTGAATTTTTATACATGACTGTTGCCGACCTTGCGTCTTTGATATCTGAGGATGGGCTTGACATACCTGAGGCGGAGGCAAGGGCGCTTGAATATTTCAATGACCCAACGGCGGCATCCTTGCAAGAGGTGGCTAAGAAATATTCAAATCTTTATGGAAGATTTCACAATATTGCCACAAGCGATGGCTTTGTGATTGAAAAGGTTAATCCATATGAATATACCCTTGAAGTTTCCAGAAACAGCGTTAAGAGTTTTATTGCTGTCACATTTAATGGCTATGCCGCAGAGAGCGAAGAGGAATATAAATATGACCAAGTTACGTTCATGAGAATTTTTACTCTTGAAAGTTTGTATTCGGTTAAATTTGTCAATCCTAGTGTGACATCCGCGGAACTTTATTCTTCTGAGACTTTGAGTGAAAATGAAAGAAATAGAGCAGTTGCAAATGTCAATGTTGCTTTTAGATCAGATAGAATTGTTCCAACATACCTCTCTTTTGACGACATAAGAATTTCGGCTGACGAAACGCTTTATCAAAATGGTGTTTCAAGCGAGAATGTTGTGTTGACGTCTGAGTCAGTTTTGAAGAATGATTTCTATCAAATTGACAGCTTTGTGCTTGGCGAGCGCAATTTGTCATTTAGAATTATGGCAAATTCCACAAAAGACCTTTCCACAATTTTTGACACATTCACAATTACTTACAGCCACAGTTATGCAGAAGGGTATTTGTTCACTCGCAGGGCTGAAATTCAGGTGCAAATTTTGAACGAAGTGAGAATTGAAAAGGTTATTTGGCAAAATAGAACCGCAAGCAGCGACATATATTTAAACGCAACCCAAAGCGCTTTGACAGAAGAAAAATCTTTCACAATCACAACCCTGACTTTCCCAGCAGGCGCAGGCGACGGGCTTAAAGTTATTTCAATGCTTCCAAATTTGAGCGTCAGCGAAACCTCGGTTGGACAAACTTTTGGGCTTAAAATTGGCGGCGACGGCAGAACGGGCGGCACGGGCTACATTTACATTTTGCCAAATGACATGGTAAAGCTTGTTGGCTCAGAAAAACTTCTTGTTTATCATTATGATTTGGACGAAGACGAAAATATTGCCGAAGATGATAACGGCCGCAGAAAGGAAACTGCAGTTTATATTGACTCAAAAAAAATTGAACAATTTTACAACTTTATTTTAAAGTGTGACGAAGATGGCGTTGAATTTGGCGAATTTGAGGGCAACACAATTGCAAACTTCTTCTTCAACAATCAAAATGAAAAGATTTATTACAGAAATATTATTTTAAGAATTAGGGTGACCATTGCCGACGGAACTGAAAACGCTCCAATTAGAATTTATAATGAAAACGGCCTTAAGAGAATGTCCGCTGGCAATCACTATCAGCTTATGAACGACATCACGGTTTATGGCTGGCAGACAATGGACTCACTTTCTGGCTCAGTTTCCGCTTATGTGGATGTTGAGGGCAAGCCAATTGATGTGACAATCACTTTTGCCGACAAAAACGGGACAAAGAGCGGAATGTTTGTAAAGAACTTGACTGGCTCAATAAGAAACCTTACTTTTGCGGGCGAAGTTGTATCTTCCGAGGACAACGCGGGCTTTGTTGTTGGAACAAACTCTGGCACAATTGAAAATGTGTTTGTTGATGTTGTTTATTCAACAGGCGCTTTTGCAGCAAGCAGTTTGACCGCAGAAAACTCTTCTAATGTGGGCGGAATTGCCGGCTTGAATGAGAAAAACGCCAAAATTTTGAACTGCTCTGTGTATGGGCTTAACATATCCGCCAGAAAGGGCTACGCGGGCGGAATTGCCGGCACAAACTCCGGCATAATTGAGGGCTGCAAAGTTGAGTTCTACGACTTTGACGGAAACACAACAAAAATTGTAAACACGTCAAATGTTGTGGGAGGTCTTGTTGGGCTTGCAAATGGCGGCAGCACAATTATCTCTTCTTACGCTTACTCTTACGCTAAAAATGCCAAGGTTCTTGAGGGCAGCACTGTTGGTGCACTGATTGGAAATGTTGAGGCGGAAGAAAACAATAAGGCTAGCGTTAAAGAGAGCTTTGCATTTTCAGGTGATGTCAACGCGCTTTGCAACGGCACTGAAAATATAACTATTGAAAACTCATATGTTTCCTACACTTCAACAAATGCAAACACCTCAGTTGTTTACAGCACTGTTGGAGGAACGACAACAAAATACGAGCTGAACAATACAACCGACGACAGGTGGAAACAATTGACTGAAGGCATGGACAAAGAAGTTTGGGCAATTGACGAGGCGGGAACGATCAATTTTGGATATGTTTATCTTATCAAGAAGACCCAAAGTGTACCTAAAAATGTAAATGACATACAAATAAACAAAGTAACAAGCGCAAATGAGGATTTGATTAAGGCGCTTCCTACTGCCGACGGCAAATTTGTTTTGTTTAATTACAAGACCACAAAAACGCCATCTGGCGAGAACCGCGTAAATGAACTTGACGGACTGAACACAATTGAATTGACGGCATTGTTTGGCATATCAGAAGTGGAACGTTCAAGTTTGATTTTAATGACAAACAGCGGAGACATCTCTTTGACCTCAACCTCACTTAAGGTGCTTAGAACAAATTTGACCGAGTTCACCTTGACAGTTTATTCAAAGATGAATTACTCTGAAAGCAACAAAAAAGAGTTGAAGTTTGTTATTTTAAACAACTTGCCTATGCTTTATGCAGAACACAATGGTGTTGAACTGAGAGAAAATCAAATTATTCTCCTGCAAAAGGGACAGATGTTCACGCAAACCGTGACTTACTCTTTTGACGAGCGAATTTATTTGGGCGGGGACGCATACTCCACTGTTCAAGATGAAAACTACTTGATAAATTATGACTTGAATAAAACAACAAACTTCAAGGCGGCTGTAAACGGGCACAATCTTGTTTTGGAGGGCTTAAGTTCAAGCGAGGCCGCGCGCGAAAAGGTTGACACATGGCTTGAAACTTCAAATGTTTCAGGAACATATCTTGACGCAATCAAGGGGGCAAGGGCGCTTTCTTACAATGTGACCGTTTATGAGGGCGCAACTGAAATTGTTGTTCTCTCCACTTCAGCGCTTGAAATTAAGGCGTCAGTTCACAGAACTTTTGATGTTGTCATCAAGAGCGACAACGAAGAGGAAGACATTGTTCTTGGCCTCTGGAACGGCGAGAGCGCAGTTAGAGTTTCTTTGAATGACCCAGCAAACCGAATAAAAACCTTTGCTGTGGACGACAAATTGTCACTTGTGTTTACTTGGACACGCACCACGCAAGAAGACGGCTCTTTCCTATTTAAAGTGTCAATTAAAATTGCAGAACAAAACAGGCATTTGGTGGACAAAGACTATGAAAATTTGACCATAACTGTTTTGCCTGAGAGCCAACAGACAAATTCTAAATTTTCTAAACAAATTTCTCTTAAAGTGAGAATGCAACAACTTGAAACAAAAGACCTCACACTTTATGCAGTTGAGGAAAGACAAATTGTGAACTCTGTGCTGTATTTGACACCTTCAAACATCAACACAAGCACGCTTTCACCTGCATCTGAGGCAATTTTGGTGGTTACGGCATCTCCTGCCTACGCACTTATGACCCACTTCGACCTCACTTACACCGCAACAGCTGTGGGAGGCGGAAAGATTGGAATAATCACATTTACAAGACTGTTTAAAGACGACTTTGGATTCTATACATCTTCACTTGACACAACCCAACTTGCAAACGGCATCCGCGTGACCATGAGCGAAGAGGATAAGAAAGGAAACGGAGTTTATTACTTTAGAGTTTATGTTTCTGGCTCATTCACAACGGGCAGCAGGGTTCAGTTTGCCACAACATTCTTTAACGGAGAAACCCAACTTGGCGAGCCTTGCACATCAAACATGGCAGTAAGCTATTTGAACGGCGCAGAAATCAGCGTTGACGGGCAAAAGACATATCTTCTTGCCAAGGGTGAGAGCGCAACAATCACGGTTGATGTTGACGCAGACCAGAGAATTTCAAGTTATTATCTTCAAAACGCTGGCTCTGGAATTTCCAAGACCGACTTAGTTCAGTCTGATGAGAGGCTTGCTGACGGCAGAGTTCGCTACACCTCAACACTTTCCGCCACCGTTCTTGCGCAGGTTATTAAAAACAACCAACTTGCCCCTAACGGCATTTTCTATGCATATGTTTCTGTGGAGAGAATGCTCAACGGCAAGAGGGAAGTTAAGGAAGATTATGTTACAATCTGCCTTGTGGACTTCACAGTTGACGCAAGAAACATCTCAATTGGCGAATCTTCCCAAAATTACACCACAAGAGTTATCAATGGCAAAGAAGAAAAGGTTTGGGATTTTTACACCTATGTTGACGGCAGCAAAAACTTGATGTTTAACTATCCAATTCTTCCAGAGAATATAAACTACAACCCAAACAACGCTGAAGAAGTTAAAAAAGTGGCAGAAATTCAAGGAGAAATCAACGACTTTAAGAGGGATTACAGCCACGCAGACCCAAATGCCGAATATTACATCAATTACGAGTTCAACTCTTCATATGGCGTGTATGACGAACTTGATTTTAGAGAGGGGCTTTATTATGTTGATAGCAACGGAAACGCCACTCAGGTTTACAACAGATATCAAGACACCACAATTGCAAACGACTTCTTTAATATAAGAAAACAATCATCTGACGGGCAGCCACCATACTTTACTATTGACGGCCTGAGAAGAGGCTCTCAACTTATGAAGATGCAAACAGTGATTTATTATCAAGGCATAAGAATGGCTTATGACTGTTATTTCATGGTGCATGTTGAATTTTACACTGATGAAGATACTCCAAAGCCAATTTACAACGCCGACGACTTTGTTGGCTATTTGACCGGCACAAAGCAACAGGAGGAAGACGAGGACGGTGAGCCTGGTGACTTCATTTTGATGAACGACATTGTGCTTAACAACTACACTCCACTTGACACCGACATGGTTGCAAGCCTCGACGGAAACGGATATGTTATTCACCTTAACAGTTTTTCAAAACAAGAGGGTTCAACTTTGAATTATGCCCTTTTCAACACCGTTAGCGATTATTCTACGCTTAAGAATATTAAAGTTAACATATATAATGGCGGACAAATTAGGGTTAATGTTTCAAGCGCAAGCAATTTGACGGTGAATGTTGCTGGCTTTGCAATTGAAAACAACGGAATTATTTACAACAGCGAAGTTGTGGCTTATTATGAGCAGGGAATGCAACTTAGAACAGAAAGCGGCGACGTGGGCTTGGTTGTAAAATACACAAGGGGCGAAAATGGCGACCCAGTTCAACTTCAAAGCAATGTTGTCACAAGTTCGGTTGCAGGATTTGTTTTGAATAACAACAGCGCAATCCTCAACAGCCGCGTTGGCGGAAGTGAAATAAAACACATTTACAAGGTGAACGGCAGTGACAGCAACCTTAGAATTAGGACAAAATCTCTTGACCAGTTTGTCATTGAGGGGCAGGGGCAAGTTGCAGGCTTTGTTGGCACGAATGCAGGAAACATCAGTGCATCTTTCGCAGCAAAAGTTCAAATTAACAACGCAATTCTTTCTAACACAGCAACAACCGCTGGCTTTGTTCTTCAAAATGGCGGAACAATTCAAGGAAGTTATGTTGAGGGCGATGACAGCGGAGCAGCCAAATTTATTAGAAGAGAGGGAACAAACATCTCTTCAATGGGCTATGTTGCAGGCTTTGTCTACACAAACAGTGGAAACATCAAAAATTCTTATTCAAACATTGCAATTGATTGCAGCAAGAATGGTGCAAACTTTGTCTCTGGCTTTGTTTACATAAACGAGTCTAACGCCGAAATTTCGCTTTGCTTCACCGCTTCAAAGGTTGACGATGACGACAGCAAACAAATGCCATTCTCTGGGCGTGACGAAGAAGATAAAAACCTCAACAGCGGAACAATTGATATGTGCTACTATTATAATGCCAACTTGTCTGACAATAAGGGTCAAATGCAACTTGGCGGAATAAAACCAGTCAGCGACAAGATATCAAGGGCGGAAGATGTTGAAGATATTTTCTATGGATTTAGTTTCTCTTCATATGACGCCAATAGGCCTAACGACATTCACTATGACGGAATTTGGGCAATTGCCGACAAGGGCGGCCTGACGCTTGTAAGCGCAAACAAAATTGCCTTTTCAAATAGATATGCTGTGACAAACACAGACACAGAGAAAACTTCTTTCTTCTATAACACAAATATTATAGATGAAGCCACAATGACGCTTACAAACCTCTCTTATGGCACAGAAATAAACCCAATTATAATAAGAAATGCCGAGGAATTTGCAAAGGCCACGGGCGATGTGACAAATCCTCCAATTTCGGCTTACAGAGAGTTTTACACCGAGACAAATGTCTTTGGACATTATAGACTTGTCAACAACATTGATATGTCAGAGATTGACCAAGACGACTCTTTGGCAGAAAGTGACAATAAATTAAAACTTAAAACATTTAGAAAGACATTCTCTGGCCTTTTGGACGGAAATGGCTTCACAATGGCAAATATCAATCTTGGAAGCAGCGAACAACTTGAAAACTATGGCTTGTTTGCAAGGCTTTATGATGCTTGCGTAATGAATCTTGACTTCACGGTAAGCTCAATCAGAAACACCCACGCAAGCGCAGTTGGCGCTCTGGCGGGAACTGCCGTCAACAGCCGAATTATTGCCATCACAATTTCTCCAACAGAGACAAGTGAGGGCCCTTTGGACATGACCGTGATAAACGGCCTCAACACAGTTGGTGGCGTTGTTGGAATTTTGATGGGTGACAGCGACATGATTGATGTCACCGCAAGCAATATTGAGGTGCGCTCTTCAAGTTCAAGCAGCAAGACAATCTACTCAAATGAAGAACACGTTGGACAGGCTTTAAGAACTTTGGCGCAAAATCAACGCTCTCTTCTTGAGCATATTTCGCAAATTTCATATGCCGGCGCAATTGCAGGATATGTTGATATAACCCAACCTGTAAACAATGATTACGCTAAGTATAACGGCGGCTTAAAGTCAAGCGATTGTGACATCATAAAAGTTCACGTTACGGATTCGGTGAACATTTATGGCGAAATTGTCGGCGGACTGTTTGGATATGTTGGAGATTCAACTTACATCTATGACGCAACGCTTGAAATTGACGCTGCAATGAACCGCGAAAGGCCATCTTACATCATCTCCAAAAACCTCTTTGCGGGCGGCTTGATTGGCGAAAACTATGGCGGACTGTTTGCGGTTGGGGCACAATATTCAACTAAATCCCAAAATAATGAAGATAGCCTTTCAACCCTCATTGAAAAAGAAGAACATTCTTATTATCAAAGCGGCAGTGCATCTGAAAGAGGCCAGCAGACAATATTCTCGTTTGAGGGCGCTGACGACCCAGGCTCAACAAGCAGAACTGACGACGCTTTGTTTATTGGCGGCCTTGTTGGATATATGGGCGGCGGATTCATCAACGCGGGCTA
>CANQRC010000009.1 GCA_947626155.1 uncultured Clostridia bacterium
AATAAAAATGTCAATTTCTGGCCATAGAATTGACAGGATTGAAATCGATAAGCTGTTGACTTCTCATATCTAAAAAATGAGAAATGAACAAACTTGTCGAGCCAATTTGTTGTTGCTATGACAAAACGCAGGCTGACAATGTGGGAAATATAGACCTTAATACTAAAGTATTAAGGCTGGGCAAGTGTAAACTGTCACAAGAGCATATAGATGAAATAGCATTTATATTAGCTCATGATTTGCTTGAATTTGCTCAAACCGGTGGTGAAATGGAGAACTTATCGGCAAAAAGCCTTTACAACTTCCTAAGCCCCGTCCACAAGCCTTAAAGCAACAACAAAACAAAATGAGAAGGCATAAGCCTTCTCTTTTTCTTGTTTTATCTTATAATTTGTGTTATACTGATATAGTGACATGAATGATTATAAATCCTGCGCCAATTAAAACTTTATGGTTCGGATTTGATATCGTTTGTCGCACCAAAAAGAACAATTTAAACCCATTATTTTACAGGGATGTAGTAGCAAAGTAAAAGGAGATTATTAATGGAACAACGCTCATTTACAGAAAAAGAATGGGAAGAAATTGAACTAAAAACCAAAGCAAATTACAAATATACACAACTAACGGACAAATTTATTAGATCAGTTTTTGAAACATCAAATGATGGTTTTACTATTGATACACAATTTGTAAACTCTGGAAAAAAGTTTATTTCTCCGACAAAAGAGTATAAGGCATTTTTACGATATGGAAATGACTATTTCATTCTTGAAAACGATTTTGAAATAACAACGGTTGATGGCTTTATTGCACCAAAACTCACAAAGCGATGGCGCGAAGGCATGATTAAAAGCGCCCTGCCATTAAAAGATAGAGAACATGGCAAAGATGTTGACCATTATTTACAAGAATTGCGTAAGTATGAAGAAGACAAAATCACACTTTCAATGCAACATTTAGGGACTATCGCAAATGTCAGGCATCAAATAGAAGATAAACATTTGTAAAAGATGATTTTTATAAAGGAGACGACTATTACTATGTAATAGATAATAACGGGTTCAACTGGGGTTTAATTCAGTGAACCAAAAACTTAAGACATTTACCTTGGGATTCGAACCAAGGTTCGCCCCTCCGAGCGGGGTGCGGCCCTGTTCGAGAAGAGCAAGCGTTTTTAAGAAAAATTTTAAATATTGAAGATTTTTTTAAACGAAGCTAAAAGTATTAGATTTTTTGATTGTTTTTGTCTTGTTTTATGCTATAATCAAATTAGAAAATATGGCCTAACATATTTTCTTGGGAGGTTTTATATGTGAATATAGGCATTATTACAAGTTTTAGAGAAGTTTGCACAAGAGAGGATTATGTTATTGCAAAATCTTTTGCAAAAGATGGTCATCATGTTGATTTGTTGGACTTTCCTGTCAACTTCCCCGTTGAAAAATATTATGATTTGATTATTTTTAAAAACGCGTGGTATTTAAGTGCGGATAAGGCACAACAATTCTTTAAAGATGTTCAAGCTTTGATGAAAAGGATTGAAAAAACAAAGTGCAAGACTGTTTGCTCTAATGATGGAAAATTAAAATTTAACACCATCGGCAAAAAATATTTGGTAGACCTGTATAATCAGGGATTTAAGGTTGTGCCAACTATTGACAACATGAAAGATATTGACCGTTTGCCAAAGGCTGATAAATACATAAAAAAGCCTTTTGTTTCGTATGAGGGCTTCGGAATGCAAGAGATTCCGAGCAAAGACCTTAAAAACTTGACATTAAAGAACGAAGTTTTGCAGCCAAAAATTGATTTCATTTCCGAAGTTCAACTCTATTTCATAAACAACAAGTATCAATACGCCGTTGAATATGCACCACACAAATGGCCAGACTATCCAACGCCTCATGTGTTCAAACCGGCGCAAAAATACATAAATGAAGCCAAAAAACTTATGGATCTAAACGCAGCTTCTTGCAGTATCAGCCGTGTTGACTTTTTGCGTGTCAATGAGAACGAGATGCTGCTTCTTGAATTTCACGACACCTGTCCAAACATGAATTTGCTTTTGATTGATAGAGATGTTTCAGAGAAGTTTTTGACCAACTTCAAAAAGGCTGTTTATGAGTATATGAAGAAATAAATTCATTTCAGGTATTTAGAAATAGGAGAATATAATGAATTTGTATGTTATGAGACACGGCGAAACAGTCTGGAACAAAATAGGTATTATACAAGGCCGAAGGAACAATCGTTTAAGCAAAGAAGGCATAGAGGTCACACAGAAGGTTGCAAAACAGGTTAAAGATATTCCTTTTGATGTGATTATTACATCGCCTTTAATGCGGACTGTCCAAACAGCAAATATTGTCAATCAATATCACAATGTTAAATTGATAAAAGATGATGATTTGAATGAAATGGAAAAGGGAATTTTCACAGGGAGAAAGAAAAACTCGTTATCTGAACAAGAGCAAATTATCAAAAACGCAAGATTAAAATCTGCGGGAATGGAAAGCTATGAAGAATGTTTTGAACGAATAAAAAATTTTGTAAATCGCATAAAGGTTTGCAAATTCAAAAATGTTTTGATTGTCACACACGACCGCTGTGCAACATTTATACAAAACATCGTCTCGGGAAAGAAACCAGACTTTTCGGACCTAAGCGGAAGAGATTTTAAAAATTCTGAAATAAGGGAATTTACAATTTAAACACATTCAAACGACAAATTTGGGGAGAAAAAATATGGCCGATAAAAATTTGCAAAAAACATATCAAAATTGTTTAGATTTCTATAAGCAAACAAGTATGTTTACAGATTTAGGCAAATACAAAGAAAATGCCATTGATTTGTGGGAAAACAAATGCAAAAAATCACTTAAAGAGCTGCAACATTACCTAATGAGTGTGACAATTCATCGCGTTATTATTCAGCAGGCGCTAAGAGACGGCAGTGCAAAATATTTTGAATATGGCGACCTTTCAAAAATTGATTTCACAACGCCAATGTGTGAAGATGATATTTTTGTGACCGCAGCGGCAATATTTAATGAAATTTATCGCAGAGATGATAAAGGCTTTTATTTTGAAAGGACTTTTGAAAATAAACTTGTTTTGACTTGTCGATATATTTCTGTTTTGACAAGCGCAATATTGAAAGCAAACGGAATTCCATGCAGAAGCCGCGCGGGCTGGGCAAGATACTTGCACGAGGGCAAATGTTTGGATCATTGGGTGAACGAATATTGGAACGAAAAAGAACAAAGGTGGACAATGTTTGACATGGACGACCTTTATGATCCAGATTTCATGAAATACAAACTTTATGCCAAAAACAAAATTGCATATCAGTATATGGACTTTGGGAAAGACCAATTTTACTCGGCAGCAGATATGTAGTTGATGTATAGAAAAGATCCTTCCTGCTTGAAAAGTCTTGAATATGGCTCTAACGCTACAAAACCGGAAGAAGTGTTGAAATATTTGTTTTTGGATTTTTGGGCTGTAATGAACATGGAGTATAATTACAAATTTCGCTCTGCTGGATTTGATAAAAAAATAAACAAAATGACGGAGACGGAGTTAAAAGAAATAGACGACCTGGCAAAACTTATGCGAAATGTCGATAAAAACTTTGAAAAATTGCAAAAACTGTATAACACGCCAAAGTATAGGCTTACAGTCTCTCCGCTTGTTGGCAAAGACAACTACAAACTTCTTAAAAAAGTGAAAAAATACGAGTTCTAAATGATGAAAAATGATAAAGATTTGATTGAGCTTTTGGCAAAACATGAGCACGATAGATGGGCCAAATGGCAAAAATATTTGTTTTCTTGTTGTCTGAAAAATGATGACGGATCTTTTGTTATTCCAAAAGATAAAGTGGAAAGGTGGCAAAGGCAAATTAAAACGGATTATGATAATTTGTCGGAGAATGAAAAGAATTCTGACAGAAATCAAGCAAAAGAGATTGTTGATGTGATAAAAAATTTTCACAAGAACAACAAGCCAAAAGGTATTGTCGTTGCTGGCTTTGGCGCCATTGGAAAAACATGGCTTGGCGAGCATTATCCTAATATAATTGATATGGAAAGTGGCTTTTATGCACACATAAACGAAGGCTTTGAGCAAATTGATGTTGAAAAACGAAAGGGAACAGCTTATCGCCCCGCCAATCCACAGTGGCCAGAAAATTATTTTAAAGCCATTGTTGAAGCGCGAAAACATTATGATGTTGTGTTGACATCAATGCATTGGGATTTGCTTAAATTTTTTGAAGATAACAACATCCCATATTATCTTGCATTTCCAGAACAAGGGAGTGAACAGGTTTTGGCGAACAGGTGCTATGCCAGAGGGAATAATCAAACTTTCACAGAGAAAATGATAAAAAATGTCAAGATTTGGAACGAAAAATTGAAAGAATATCACCCTATCAAAATCTTGACCATTTCAAAAGACGAATATTTGGAAAATGTATTAAAAAAAGAAAACATCATTTGAAATAAATGATGTTAATTCTCTGCGTATTGTGTCTTTTTAGTTTAAAAATTTTTCTTCAAAGGCCGACTTATTTCAATATCGGTATTGACAAAGACAAGTTTATATGTTAGAATGCTCAAAAGGGAGAAAAATATGGAAAAAGATGGATACGTTTTGAAGCGCGTGGATGAAAAAGATATTGAACTGTTAAATGCCAACCCAGCAAAATTTTGGGGGGAGGATTACTCACATTTCTCCTTTTGCTTTTTCATATTTAAACAATTTACGGGTTATAGCAATCCCAAATACTGTTGAGAAAATTGATAGAGACGCATTTTCTGATTGTATAAATTTGAAATTTGTCAAGCTGCCTTGCAATTTAAAATCTATAAAAGCATTTACATTTTATGGCTGTAAAAGTTTGAAAACTATAACTATTCCGGATGGCGTCAAAGGTATTGGTTTTGCTGCCTTTTTTGGAAGTGGGTTAAAAAGTATTAAAATCCCAAGCAATGTAGAATTTATTGGAGATGTGGCATTTTCTAATTGCAAGAATTTAAAGGAATTAACCTTATCAAATGGTTTGAAATGTATAAGCACAAGAGCCTTCGCTGATTGTCCAAGTTTAGAGAATGTCGTTATACCCGACAGCGTCGAAGGTCTGGATCTTGGCTCAGTCTTTTATGATGGTCAATGGTGTTCTTTTGCTGGATGTAAAAACCTGAAAAGTGTAAAGTTACCAGAAAGATTCTTGGACGGAGTTTTTTATCCAGAAGATAGACAAAATGTCTTTCGCGACTGTCCAAAATTGGAACATATTTATGTTGAAAAGAAATCTGGTGAAGTAATTGATTGTATGCAACAAAATAAAAGCAAACCAAAAGGGCCTGACAAAACAATAGTTTGATTATAATAAGTGGAAAACGAAAAAACATCATTTTTAAATGATGTTTTTTCCGCTTCAAACAAGTTATTGTTGTGGCAATTTTCCTAAGCCTCAAACTTCTTTCATTGATTAAGATTTATTGTGCTTTCTGCCAAACATTGTTTATCAGCATCGACAATCATTGCATAAGCATCTTTCAGTTTTTTGCAAGGCTCTAAATTTCCCTTCAAGGCTTGTTGCTTTGCTATATCCACAACATTATGTGCATATTCTTGCTTGTTTTCAAATTTCAAACGGAGAATATGTTGCACCAATGAAAAATCTCCGTGTTGCAATTGATTTTCATAAACATAATCCGCAATTTGTTTGTATAAATCTGGATATTTTTCATTTCTAACTTGATATGAAACAAAGTAGGCCAAGTTGTTTATACAATTCTCATAGTCACTTTTGACTTTATGATAATCTCTGAACTCAAACATCTTTGTAATCAGCCGTCTTTCAACTTTTTCATTCAGTTTCGCTGGTCCCGTTATTTTCATCAACTGACAGCAATTGTCATAAATATTTCTGTCAGCAGTGGTTTTCTTATAGCACTCTGGCAATTCTTTTTTCATCTTATCATATAAATCCCAAATTTTTTGAGAATATTGCACATACTTTGAAAAATCTAGGTCTACGTTTGCTTGTGCCATACGAAGCATTTCCAATGACAAACGTTCATCGACGTGCAATTCAAGGCCATAGGATAGTGGAAAACCAAAAACTCTTAGTGCAAAATCTAATAGGTCTTGATTACCTTCATAATTTGGGCTTGGCTTTCTGTAGTTGAAGTATATTCCTTGACAAATTTTGATCATATACGCATTCAAATACGGATACATCGAATAATCCTGCCACAAATATCCTGCAAGGCATCCGTTTTGATATTCATAAATTGTTTTAATCATTTCAACCGGCTTTTTCCCTTCTTTGAGAAGGTCGTCTGCTTTTTGCATCAAATCCTGGAGGGCTTTATCACCATCAGGGTTTAAATCGGTGGATAAAAGTGGATAATTTTCTAATGTCCATTCGTCAACAATTTGTCGAACCTTTTTTCTTTCTTCTTCATTATGCGGATTAAATGGTATAAATCTGCTCATAAACTTCTCCTTCGTTTACATAATATCAAAAATATTGCGATTTGTCAATAGAGGCTTATGCCTATGATTTTCTTACTTTAATTTATGAATTTCATCATAATGCTCGCGCAGGTGCAAGTTGCGGTTGTTCCAAGCCACATAATCCAAATTTGGCTTTAAACATTTTGTGCAGATATAATCGCCTGATTTGTAATTTTTCGTGTCATCTACGGTGTATTTTTCTATAAAATCCATAACCTGTAAATACATATTGCTGGAAGCACGCTTTAAATTAAGGCTTGTGTCCAGACGAAAATAGTCAAGATCATCAAATTGTTGGCAATATTTTATTGTGTCCAAAAGTATTTGCTTGCCGTATCCTTTTCCGCGATATTCTGGAAGAACACAATACCAATCCAGCCAAATACTTTTTTTGTCAATGTTTTCAACATAAACGCCCGTTATTCCAATCGGCGTTTTATCTAAATACACAATAAAGTCAATGTTTTTCTCATCACCGTTTTTGATAACATTCTCATAATTTTCTCTGTCCGGATAGTTTGGCCACTCTGAACTTTGAATTTTGCAGGCCAAATCAATGTTGCTTTTATCAACTTTCATATATTTCAACTTTTTCATTTCTTCTCCGAATTAAGAACAATCGAGTTGTATTTTTCTTTCAAATATCTCTTGTTTAGCACATATTTTTCTCCATGTTGTGCTAGGTCTGAATAGACAGTTTCAAAAAATTTGTTCATGTTGTCATTTGTCAATTCACTTCGCCCGTGCTTTTTCCAATAATCTAACACTTCGTTTTGCGTATAATTCTTTCCTTTATAGCATTTTGCGGCCGCAATATTATCGCAAATGTGTTCTACGGCATATTTATAGGGAATGTTCATTTGAGTTTTATTTTGGTTATCATACCAATACTCAATGTGGTGTTTGTTTCTCCCTTTGTGGTGCAGCCATGCCTTTGAATGTCCTGTTTGGCTTCTGCATTCCGCGATTGGAGAATATTTGCCCGTGTAATATTTAACGCTTTCAAAAAATTCGGTCGGGCTGAATTTTGATAGGTCATGCACTAAGCCGCGCCAAAAAAGCCCGCACTTTGTGCAGAGAACAAAAACTTTAAATCTGTGTTTTGTGACAATAGCCAAATGTTTAAAAAATTTATTTTTCATATTTATATCCCATTTTAATAAAGAAATCTTGAAAAATCTTGTGCCTGTTGAGGTCCATAACAAAATTTACTTTGTGCCTATTTGTTGTCAATTTGTAAGAAGTGTCATCTAAAATTTCTGGGCAACTTATCTCTTTACAAACAAAATTTGATTTGTCAAGAAGATATGCAATCGCACTTATATCCCAAAGCGTTTTGGCTTCACCAACCTCGTCAAGTGGAGTTTTTCTAAACGCTTGTTTACAATCGGCGAATGCTTTGCATAGATATTTCCCAATCTCGCCACAGTCTTTTAAATAATGATTTATCTCGTAAACTGTAGTCGAAAGATTGCTTGCCACATTTCTGCATGGAATAACTGTAAGTTTCACGCCAGAATAAAACACCTGCCTTACAGCCTCAACATCCTGCTTAAAATTGTATTCATTGTTTTTGTCGCTTAAAAAACTATTTCCGCCTAGCCAAATCACCTCAATTTTATCGACAATCTCTGGCGCGTGATAGATAGCAAGTGCAACATTTGTAATTGCGCCAATGGCAACAATAGTTGTTTTGTCATTTTTTCTTGCCACATCAATAATTTTATTGCTGGCGGCATTGAGTTCTTTGCTTTCGTAAAAATATTTGTTTGCACCCTTAAAAATGATGTCTTTAAACTCATTTCTGCCCATCATTTTCAATATTTTGACGCAAACATTGTAAGAAAGGTCCGTTCCATCTCCGATTGAAAGGGTTTTCTGGTAGCCACTGTTTGAGAAAGGGGCGATTGTGATTGCCTGCAAGTTGTAATTGTCAAGCGACTGCAAAAGATAGGCAAGGGCGAATTGATCGTCCACCTCGTTGCTTATGTCGGTATCTAAAATAACATTTATTGCCATGTGCTTATCCTCCTATATAAATCTTCCCAACTTGTCACAAACGGCAAGCCTTCCATTCTGCTTTTATTGTAATTTGTTTTCATCAAAATGCAATTTATGCCACTTTTTATCATCTTTTTGCATTGGTCAACCCTGTCGTCCACCATGATGTCAATTTTGTAATTTTTGCATTCTTTTGTTTTGTCCGGGCTTTCGGACAATACAAGTTTTGTGTAATTGATTTTGTGTCTTGCAAGCCAATCAACAGTCGTCTTTTCCGGATTTATGTAATGTGGATAGGCTCTGTGCGAAATTAAATAAAGTTTGTGCCCATCTTCAAGCAATTTGTCCATATATTTTTTGCAGTTTTTTCTAACTCTTAAAATCTTTGCAAGATTTTCCATGTTGTCGGCGAAAAATTTATCAACCTCTTCCTGCGACCAATCAAACATTCTAACAATATGGTCTGCTTTTTTATTCACAATCCCATTACTACGCTTGTTTTTATCTTCTTGCAAAAATGCTTGCAAGATTGTGCTGTCAAACGCTGTGATTACATTATCAATATCAAGGCCAATGTTCACTCTTTTCTCCAATTTTTTACTTAAAGATTTAACTATGATTTAATCAAATAATAGCACAAAAATCATTTAAAATGAAGCAAAAACAAGAAAATTTTGCTCGCAATTAAATAATACTTGTGTAAATTCGCCAAATGTGATATAATTTTTATACTTTAAAAGGCTATATATGGGAAAATTAGGTATTCGTTCTGCTGTCAAAACATTATGGAAAATTGGTAATACAAAAGATAGGTGTTTCTTTATCTTTTTGGTTTTTGCTGGGATTGTGCGCGCCGTTGCGGAGTTGATAATTCCGCTGGTCACCGCCTGCATAATTTCAAAACTCTCAGGCGAGAGAGCGGAAATTTTAGGCATATACTTTCCAGAAAACATTTCTCTAATAACTTTAATTTTAATATGTTTTTTTGTTTTGTTTGGCTTTTCCTTTATAAGCACGGGTGTCAGGGCTTTAACACGGCTTTTTGCAAGTGAAATGAAAACAAAGATGAATGTGTATGCTGAAAAATTGTTGCTTGAACCTCGAAAGAATTGCGATTTAGGAATGACAAAAGGCGAAGCGAGTTATATTATAAAATCTTCAAGCGAATATGTTTCGAGTTTTATTGAGAGTGGCATTATAAAAATCATCTGTCCCCTTATGACAACAATATTAGCAATAGTCTACATCTCTACGGTTAGCCCACTTTCGCTTTTGATACTAATGCTGAGTTTGTTGTTTATGGTAGTTGCAGTATTTTTGCGTGCTCATTATGACGGCAGAGTTTATAAGAAATTGGAAGAAATCGGTGGAGATATAAACAATCATGTTTTAAATAGCATTGAAAATCTGCCTTTCATCAGCTACATAAAATCAAGCCTTCATGAAATCAAAATTTCAAAGGATTTAAACAAAAGCTATTTTAAAACCGACAAAAAAAGAGTGCTCACCTATATGGTTTATTGGTTTTGCGTATATGCCATTCAGTTTGCCTGTGCGGTGTCAGTTGTATTTTTAATCTTAAAAGGCAACAACACAAATGCACAGATAGCTGCAACGCTTATTGTTGTCATTCCTTATCTTTTAAAAATCTTCTCGCAAGTTGAAAATCTCGGAGCAGTTATTGGTGACTGTCAGCGTTATGGTATTTCAATTTCAAGAGTTGTTTTGATAGAAACATCGCCAGAAAGTTTGATTAAGCCAATTTTGGTCAAAGATGTTAAAAATTACACATCTGTGGAGAAGTTGCCAAACGAAATTGATATTCAAAAAATTGAAATACAAAATCTTAATGTAAATCTTGGCGAATTTGAAAAAACCTACAATTGTGCATTTTACAAAGGAAAGATAAATTGTTTAATGGGATTGAGTGGCAGCGGCAAAACCACCCTGATAAATTGTTTGCTAGGACTTGCTGAGCATAAATCTGGAAATATAATCATAAATGACGCCTATCAAATTAACAATTTATTTTTTGAAAATGAAAAAGTGTCAATTTCTTTTCAGGGAGAGAATTTCTTTGATAGAAGTATTGAAGAAAATGTTATGTATCCGCTTGACGAGTTGAACGATAAAGCAAAATCGCTCATTAAAACTTTTAATTTGCAAAAACTTTTAGATCGCGAAAAGGAAAGCGGTGTTGATTTCAAAAATGTGTTTTCTGGTGGCGAAAAAC
Organism: uncultured Clostridia bacterium; assembly: GCA_947626155.1. Taxonomy (GTDB): domain Bacteria; phylum Bacillota; class Clostridia; order Christensenellales; family UBA1242; genus Caccovivens. The sequence continues at coordinate 10,769 of CANQRC010000009.1, forward strand.
AAAGATTGAGCATAATTAGATGTATTGCAAAACAAGCCCAAATTTATATTTTAGACGAGCCCACGAACGAATTGGATGACAAAAATGTCAAGAAAACTATAACAGAACTTAAAAAATTAAAGACTAATGCTATGATAATTGTGATTTCACACGATAAAAGAATTTTAGACATCGCTGACGAAATAGTCACATTATAATTAAAAAAGCAAGATTTAATCTCTTGCTTTTTTTATATTTCGCCGCCTTCAAAGCCATACACAACAGGATTTTGTTCAAATGCTTGCAAAATTCTCTTTGGCAAAAACTTTTTGTTTATCCAAGCATAAAAAACGCATTTTTCAAAATAGTTGTTGTTCATAACATAAAAGCCGTCTATGCGGGCGTCCTTGCCGGCGGAATCTTCAACTTTCCAACGAATAGGCTTTCCATCAATCAAATGCACCCCGCGCAAAGTCATATAGTGTCGTGAACGGCAATCAAAAGTTCCTAAGGCCTCCTTTTTGTTTAAATCCTTTATGCCAAGCAATCTTTCAAAATCAAAAATACGCGTGTCAAGAATTTTGCTTTCTTTGTCACGATATTTTCTGTTATCACAGCCAATCACCACGGGCAAGCCCGCTTTAAGTTGAGATAGGCAAATTTTTGTAAACTCATTTTGTGGAACATTCACAAAATGGTGTGCTTCCTCCTCTACAACATTTTTGGAATATCGTCTTTCATAAAGCTTGTAATTTTCAAAAACAGGCATTTGAGCAATTTGCATATAATCATCCAAATTTATTGAGCAATATTTGCTATAAAAATCGGCTGGCGTTATGTTTTTAAGCACTTTCTTCTGCCCATTTTCATCAACATAGGCATAATTAAAAGTTTTTGGCGGTTCTCCCAAAACATTTGCAAGCAAGCCGTAGCATTCTTCAAGCATTTTCTCTTTTGCGGGATATGGATTTTTGTGCGCTTTTTTCAGTGACAATAGTTTGAGCATATCATATCTCACTTTTCTTGTAAACCAAGTGTTGAAGTCGTCTGAATTTATGCTGTTTGCTGTTTCTGGCATGGCACTCATAGGCACAATTCCGTATTTTTTCAGCAATGCACGCGCAAAAACAAGTTTTCCGTTCTCGCGGACAGGATCTTTAAAATATCCCGTGAGCAGTGGGTGATTTTCATAGTCACAAAGCACAAAATCCTCGGGAACATCTTCCAAATCTATAACAACCTGATAAGCGTGATTTGCTTTTTCAAGTTTGTCATAAAAATTCAGATAGTTTGGCGAAAGTTCAAAATCCAAAGGATTTTGGCACAAATTGTGTGCCATATCATTTTTGATTAAGTTTAAAATTCCAAACATCCAACATCTTTTGGATGTGCCTTGATTGTAAATGTTCACATCTTCAAGTTCAAGATTAAATTCAAACTTGTTCTCTTTTTTTACTGTCTGATTTATCAAAACATCGCAAAATGGCTGCGACATAAACTTTCGTTGCAAGCCGATATTCTTATTGCTGTTATATTTTTCTCTTAATTTCTTCAACAAATCATTTTCAATTTTGTCTTTCATCCATTTCTCCACAAATATTATAACACAAATCAGGCATTCAGCAAAATCTTTGTTGCTAATATTTGTTTGTTTAGATGTAAAAATGTGATATAATCATCATTAAGAGCACGGAGGCAATAATGTTTTTCTTCACAAGTGATACGCATTTTTATAATCAAAAAGATTTGATATTTGATTTTAGACACTTTAAAAGCGCAAAAGCCTTTGACAAATTCGTCATTAAAACTTGGAACAAACAAGCCAAAAAAGACGACACAATTTTTGTTATTGGAGATTTTGTTGATTGTGATGGAGAGGGCTTTGACGGCTGGGAAACAGCTCTTTCTTATGTCAAAAAAATCAAAGCGCAAATTGTGCTGATTATGGGCAATAATGAAGATAGAGTTGTCAAATATTATTTTGACAATAATTACAACAAATTTCGTGAATACTGCCTTAAACTTGGTTTTAAAGATGTGCAAAAGGACATGACGATAACTTTTAACGGTCAAGAGTTTTTTCTTACTCACAAACCAATCAACTACAAAAAAGGAGTTTTTAATCTATTTGGCCATATGCACCGCACAGGTGGACTTTATAAGCCTTTTGGCATAAATGTAGGCTGTGATTTAAACCATTTTTGGCTTTATAGCGAAAAAGATATTCAGTTTTTAATGGATTTAAAAGAGAAATATTGGGATAAAGATGAATGTTTGAATATGAAAAATGATTGAAATCACTTTATTTCAAATTGATTTGGTTTGAATGCCACTTGACATAATTCTGTAATTTTGTCTTTTAAATTTGCTTGTTTGTTGTTTTCGGTTAGCGCTGCAATAGAATATGTATATTTTTTATGCAACACCGCTTTTATATCAGTTAGTCTAAAAGAAAATTTTTCATAAAACTTAAATCGCCTTGTATTTGCGCTTTTGTCATCATCCAAATCAAACGGATCTAGTTCTATAACAATGTTTTTATAGTTTTTGATTATTTGTTCAAGAAAAAGACTGCCAAGACCAATATCTCGCAAATCCTTTTTAACGGCGAAATAATCAAGCATGGAAAATCCGTTTTGGCAATTATACAGAATAGCGTAAGCCCAAATTTGATTGCCTTCTCTTAAAACATATACATCATATTTTCTTTGCTTAAACAATGAAAACATCAACTTTTGTGATTTGATTTCGTATAAAGGAAAGTCGTTTGGCATGATTCTTGTGCGCAAGTTTTTAAATAAGGCGCCGTCTTTTTCATTGTCAAGTTTTGAAATATGCTTTTTTATGTATGCTTTTAGGTGTTTGATAGAAAGGTTGTCTTCTTTTTCAGATTGTTGAATATGCAAGTTTCTGTTTCCGATTGGCACAGCAGGCTTGCCGGACAATGATTTGCTGAAAACGACATAATGTGAATAATCATCGCCTTCTTGCTCATAGACTTCTTCCAAATCCATCACTTTTTTGTATAGAAATTGTGCGTTTACATTCCACTTGCGACTTGTGTAAAGACGAGCTGTTTTATAGCCTTTCGCTTTTATCATTTCCAAAGTTTGTTCAAGAATAATTCGTCCATATCCGTTTCCGCGCTGATTTGGCAGCAACCCAAACCAAGTCACCCAACACATATCTTTTTCTTTATCATCGGGAGACATACCCGTCACCCCGATAGGTTTTTCCTTTAAATATACCAAAAAATATTTTCTATTGCCCGTATCATGCAAAGCACAATATTCATAGTCATCAAAGCAGCTTGCCAAATAGAAAATTTTGTATTGTATTAGGCTCGCCAAAAGCAAGTTTTCTTTGTTTACTTCGACAAATTTCAAATCCACATTCCACCTCATAAGCAAGTTCATTATAGCATAAAAAATCATATTTCACAACTCAAAAGGGAAAAATCGTAATTAAATCGCAAAATCCTTTCAAATGTGTTATAATCAAAGCATGGAAGAATTAACATTTGAAGATTTTGTTGAAATGGAAAAGATTGACCACCAATATTTCCCGGACGAAAACATAACACCAGCAAAGGAATCATACAAGTGGTATTTAAAAGACAAAAACACCATAGTCGCAATCAAAGAGCATGGTGTAGTGGTGGCATATATCAACTTTTTGTCCTTAAAAAAAGAAGTTTTTGACAAAATCAAAAACAATCAAATCAACGAATCTCAAACAAAGATGACAGATCTCGAAACAGACAAAGAAAAGTATATGTCATATTTGTATTTTGCCTCGATTGCTGTTGAAAAGGGCCATAGAGATATAAAAACCGTGACCAAACTTTTTCTAAAATGCCGAAGCGCATTGAAAAAACTAATAAATTCCAATGTAAAAATCAAAGAAGTTATGGCGGATTGCTCAACAAAAGAAGGCAGAGAAATTGCGAAAAGAATTTTACATCTAAAACCATATAAAAAAACCTCTCACAGCTCCGAAATTTTTATTTCAGACGGACAGTCTTTTATTAAAAATCTCAAGTTGTGAAAAGTGCTTTTCATAATAAAAATCGTGGCTTTGAAACCACGAATTTTTGTTTTTATTTACTTTTTTCAATGTTTTCAAGTGCTTCTTTCAAAACATCTTTTGCTTTGAAAACTTTGTAATCGCTCTTTCCGTCAACGCTTTTTATGCCTATGTTGTGATAACCACCATTCTCATTTTTCATGAAGAGAGCAACATCTATTATATCTTCTCCGCATTCTAAGTCGCTCATTTTTGCAGACGCACCTCTTGCGTCAAACAATAAGTCGTGAACAACCTTTTTCCCATCAACTTTCAATTTTACTTCAGTGTTAGGTTTTCTTGCGTCTATGCTCAAACTACCATCTCTATCGGGACAAACAATCATAAATTCGCTTTCCGTATAGGATGGCAAAGACCACCATTGCCAACTTACATCTGAGTGGTCAAAAATCTTGCTACCATTTTTTAGTTCAAAGTCAAGCGGGCATTGTGTTTTCAAACAAAAACTTGGCCAAACTTCCATTGAGACATCCATATATTGAGTACGATATCCTGAAGGTGTAGGTGGAGGCTCTTCTGAAGATATGCCAGAAAAATAGTTGTAATATTTTCCATGATGCATTGAGAGATATCTGTTCCATTCCAATTCTTTTTCATAATCACTTTTTTCGCTTTTATATGATGCTTTTACACGTGCTTTTGAGTTTGGAACAGAATAAGTCAAGTTGACGTTTACAATAGCATCATGAAAACTTCTTTCTGTGTTTTTTGTCAAATATATTTTTAGTTCTTTCATTCCAAGCGGTTGTCTTTGAGGAAATTCTTTAAAATCTCTTATCACAGCCCCTTTAAACATGGGAGATAAAGACACTGTGCAGTCTGTGTTTAGGCTATAAGGCTGCCCAGTGATTTGCTTTAATTGGGCCAAAAACTCGTCACAAGTGAATTTGACCATGTTTTTCTCCGCGTTTTTCTGCACGTTTCTCTCCGTGTTTTTCTTCGTATTTTTTCCCATATTTTTCTCCATCTATATTCCATGCAAATTATAACATGGCAAAAAGGGTATGTCAATACCATTTGTAAGAAATTTTTAATGTTTACAAGCAGAAATAAATGCTTTAAAGATAGCATTATGAGCCGGATATTTCTTGTATAAAGCCTCTGGGTGAAAGCGAAATGCCATGTTGAATGTTTTGTTAGGTGCTTCCAAAACATCAATGTACGCGTCGACCCCCACGAGTACACCAAAAATTGGCAAAAAAAAAGAAAACTCCTTGTGGGAGTTTTTTTAATTTAATGAATGTTCTTTTGATTTGACAACTTCTTCAATGTTCACAGTAAATTGTCTCCTATCTGCGCTGTATGTGACTTGGTCGCCTTTCTTTTTGCCGTAAAGCGCCTCGCCGAGAGGGCTGTTTATTGACGCCTCGTCAGTGTCAACGTCAACATCATAATTTGCCGAAAGAATAACATCAAATCTGTCGTCAATGTCTGGGTTATAAACTGTCACAGTGTCACCAATATCAATTCTGTCAACCTTTCCGTGTGGCTTTACAACTTGAACCCTGTCCAAAGCAAATCTTAAGTCCGTGATGTCTTTATTGAGCATATCAAGGTTTTGTTTTGCGTTGTCGTAAGCGGAATTTTCTTTTGTTCCGAGCTTACTTTCCTCGCCCACTTTTGCAAGAATTCGAACCCTTTCTTGCTCTCTTCTTTTAATTTCTGCCTCAAGTTGTTTTATTCCATTTTTGTCTAATTTCATTTGTAAAAACCTCCAAGGCTCTTAGTATATCACTTTTGACATAAAAATACAATACTTTTTTTGAGTTTTTTTGTTTTAATCCAAACTTTTTAGCGAGCCATTCATGTCTGTTTTTATGATTTTCTTCCTTAAAAGAAGAGTTGAAAGGAATGTAAAAATCATCATCACAACTGGTCCAATTATCCAAGTGAACCAATTTACGCCGCCCACCGAGCCAAAATTTATAAAGCCAAACACAAAAGACAAAAACCAATAAGCAAGTGGGATGCCAAGCAGCGCGCCAATTGCGCTCATGATGTAAATTTCGCGATAGATATAGCCGCAAACCTCATGATTGTTGTAGCCCAAAACCATAAGTGTTGCAATTTCGCGATTTCTTTCGCTTATGTTGATGTTTGCAAGATTATAGATGACAAGCGCGCTTAAAACTCCAGCGAAGGCAATCAGCGCCACCGCAAGCATAACAAGCGCCACGCCTGCCTCAAGTTTTATGGTGTTGTCAAGAAGCCCAAGTCCCGAAATGACAAGCACGGTTGAGCCAATAATTGAAACGACGGTCATGAAAAATCTGCTTTTGAAAAGGAGGACATTCCTTAAACAAGACTTATACTTAAAACTCAGCCTGTTCCAGAAGAATGGGATGTGTTCTAAAATAACTTTTTTGCCTGCCTTTGGAGCTTTTGGCGTCAAAAGTTTTGCTGGCTTTTGCCTAACCAACCTCAGCCCGGTGAAAAATGTGACAACAAGTGACGCACACAAAATTATGCCGAGCGTAATTCCAAAATAGCCCAAACTTACGCCTGAAACGAAGTCCGGCATAAAATACTGCGTTCCAAAGGACGAATAAATGAAATAGGTCAAAAGAATTCCCACCGGAAGTCCAATCGCGCCGCCCAAAACTGCCGCCGCAAAGATGAAAAGAAGGTAGCGGTTTAAAATTCTAAGGTTTCCAAAGCCAAGAGTTTTTAGGCACGCAATTTGCCCTCTTTCCTCGTCCAGAAGCCTTGTCATTGTTGAAAACACAACAAGTGCCGTCACAAGCAGGAAGAAAATCACAAAAATAATTGCCAAATCACCCACTTTTTCCGCATAAGAGTGCAGAGAAAATATTCCATAATTTTCATAGAGCGACAAAATTTGCTTTTGGTCAACTTGAAGATTCTCTGACAACTCGGCTTTTAGGTCTTTGATTGTTTGTTTATATTCTTCGCTGAACGCGTTAAACAAATTTCGGTCGCTAAGGCTGATGTAGGCGTCGGTTTTAATTGCGTCTGGCCTGTTTACATAGATGCAGTAGTCAACGCTTCTGCCCTCTATTATGCTTGGCTCTTCGTCCTTTATTAAAAGCATTGGGCTTTCCACAATTCCGCTGACATAAAAATTTGTGCCGCCCAAAAGCATATTTAACTGGGAGTTTTCAAGGCTGACCTCCTCTCTTAAATCAAAACTTTTCAGCCCTTTTGAGCCTTCCGCCACCAAAATTTCTTCATTTACTGTTGGCAAAATGCCGCGCGTCAAAATTAGTTTGTTCACATTTACATTTTCAAGGTCCAAAATGTTCACTCTGTAAATTTTTCCGTCAATTTCATAGTCGTTATAAAAGCCGAACATAACATTTTCTTCGCCAAACTTATCTATCAAAAACTGTTTGTTCTGCTCCGCCTTTGGGTTGAACGGCAAAAACGCGCTTTCGCTCTTGATTATCAGGTCGGAAACGTTTTGCGAAATGTAAAAATTGTTGAAGTTTTTGTAAATTTTCTCTTCAACCTCGCCAAGCCCAGACATAAAACCAACACTGACAATGATTATTGCCATAAGTGTCAAAAATCTTGTAATGTGCTTTTTAAACATTCGCAAAGCAGATTTAAAATATCGACTTTTCACCACTCAATCTCCATTATAGATTTTGGCTTTTTGTTCACTTCGTTGTTCTCTATTTTTCCATTCTTAATGTAAATTACGCGGTCAGCCATCTCTTTGAGCGCCTGATTGTGAGTGACAACAATAACAAGTTTGTTCTTCTCTTTTGAGGTGTCATACAAAAGTTTTAAAATGTTTTTTCCTGTGATGTAATCAAGCGCGCCGGTTGGCTCGTCGCACAACAAAAGTTTTGGGTTCTTTGCAATTGCGCGCGCAATGCTCACCCTTTGCTGCTCTCCGCCAGAAAGTTGGGCAGGAAAATTTTTGAATTTGCTTGCAAGCCCAACCGAAGTTAAAACCTCCTCAGGCGAAAGCGCATCCTTGCAAATTTCAGTGGCAAGTTCAACATTTTCAAGCGCGGTCAGGTTTGGCATGAGGTTGTAAAATTGAAAGACGAAGCCAATATCGCTCCTGCGGTAAAGCGTCAGTTCTTTCTCATTAAAATTTGAAATTTCCTTGCCGTCAAGCAGAATTTTTCCGCTTGTGAGGGTGTCCATTCCGCCAAGCAGGTTTAAAAGCGTGGTTTTGCCTGCCCCGCTTGGGCCAAGAATAACAACAAATTCACCGTTTTCAACTTCAAAAGAGATTTCTGACAGCGCCAAAAAGCCACCAGCATCAGTTTTGTATTCTTTAGAAACATTTTCAAGTTTTAAAAACGCCATTTTTCACCTCTTAAATTCAAAAAATTGACTAGTCAACCAACTTGCATAATTATTGCATAATTTCGTCATTTTTGTCAAGCAAATTTAAAATTGGCTATTGACAACAGTCCAAAAAAGTATTATATTTTTTATATGATCACAGAAGAAAAAACTTTAAGCAAACTTTACAGGGTTTTTAAAGATGGCTATCGCCCATCAAGGCTTAAACAAAGCTACAAAACTTGGATTGAAGGTAACGACGAAGGAATGTGCCCAAGGGAAGTTTTTAATTGTTTGGGCCATGCTTTTTTCAATCCAACAAACGAGGTGTTAAAGGCCTATGGCTTCAACAAAGAAGACGACATTTTTGGCACTTTCAACCCATACAAAGGGCCTGCGGCAACCTTTTCTGAAATTTTGCACTTTGTGAGAGACACCGGGCTAAAAGTTGAAGAATGCGGCCGAAAAAAGACCATAACCACCTTTGGCTCATGGAAAGTTGATGCATATTTTAGGCCGCTTTTCACAAACCCTGACTATCACTTCATGCTTCAAGAATCAAAAGGGATTTACTCCCACAAACAGGGCTTTGACGGGGATGTTTCCATTTTGTGCAGCGCCCCAACAGAATATCGCGACTATCAGTATTGTGCAACTTATCTTATAACAAACACTCACGCTGACGAAAACAACAAATATAATAAGCCCCTTTTTGAGCATGATGCAGACCATATTTTGTTTTAAAAAAAGCAGGTTGTCCTGCTTTTTTTATTTTTTCTTTAAACCGTTCCAATACCATTCGCCAACATAGAATGATGGTGCGTGGCTAGCGTTTGAACTTGGGTTAGAAACGTCGCAGCCGCGGCCAATCACTTCTGTCCAAACCACCCAATCGTGTTCGGTGTCCTCAATTGTGAGAGTTTTTAGTGATGTGCATCCCACAAAAGCGTTTGCGCCAATTCTTTCAACCGTCTTTGAAACAAAAATGTGTTCAAGCAGGCTGCAATCTCTAAATGCACCGCAAGAGATGAGTGTTGTGCCTTCTTTAACGGTGAAAACTTTTTTGTCCTCACCCTCTGCGCTTTGGCCTTGAGCCTCTTTTTTCACTTCAATAAGGTAGCCGTCAATATAAAGTGCGCCGCTTGCATCCCAACTTTCTGGATTATCATAGAATGCCGTGCCTTTGAAAGCGTTTTCGCCAATATATTTTATCTTTTTGCTCTTTATGATAACGCTTGCCAAATTTTTGCAGTTTTCAAACGCACCTGCGCCAATTGAAACCACATTTTCGCCAATCACAACAGATTTTATCTCGTCAGCATAGAAGCAGCCCGCTGGAATGGTTGAAACATTGTCGCCAATCACAAGCTCTTCGGAAACATCTTTAACAGTGAAAGACTTTGCATAGTGCATTGGGCTTGAATAGTCGTTTCCAAAAGAAATTGCAAGCCATTCATTGACGTTTCCGTTGAAAACTGCGTGTTCAAGGTTTTCGCAGCCATAGAAAGCATCCTTTTCTATCTTTTTGATTGAATTTGGCAAAATTATTGTGTTTAAATTCTTCATATTTCTAAACACATTTTCAGCAATCAATTTCACTTCTTGTGGAACTTCAAATATGTTTTTGCCGTCGTTAAGTTTGACGCTAAGCAGTTGTCCGCCCAAAATCAGCGCCCTGCCAACAAGTTCTTGTGTCTCTTCTGCTGTGTTGTAGAAAACATCCACCCAATTTTCTTGGTCAGCCTCAAACGCCGTCTGTTTGAACGCCGCTGAAGAGATGTAAGTGATTGTTGTTGGAACTTTTTTGAGCTCGTCAATTTCTCCGTCTGCGTTTAAAACTTGAAGGGTTTGAAGTTGGCTGCATCCGCTAAATGCCTCAGGTCTAATTATTTGAAGCCCCTCATTGAAGACAACAATTTTCAGGTTTTTGCAGCCAAAAATTGAACTGTCGCTGACCTGAGTTATGTTCTTTCCAAAGACAATTTTTTCTACATTTTTGTTTTGACTTAGAGAGTTTGTGGCAATTGTCACAATTTTGTAGCCCACGCCCATTTGCCTTTCCCCAGCACCTGTTTCAGGCACGTTCCAATTTGGAGTGAGGTCAGAAATGATGATTTCTTTAACATTGTCAACATATCTGTCAGAAGAAAGGCTTGCCGTTCCGTCAGAGTTCATGGTGTAAAGAAGGCCATCCCAGCCGCAATAGTCACACAGGTTGTTTTTTGTATAAAGATGCGCGCCCGTGTGGGTCTCGCCGCAGCGGCCACACTTTGCGTTCTCGTGGCCAGAATGCTCGTTTATTTTAAGGTCTGGATTTGTTTTTGTGTCCCAATTCCACAAATGCCCTAAGGCATCAATTGGTGTGACGGAAGTAATTGTGCATTGCGCGTCCTCTGCCTGATGCAAGCAAGTTATTGTTATGTTTCCCGCCTCGGTGCAAGTTGGAGAGGTCTCTTTTTCGTTTTTGTTGATTGTGTGTTCTTGAATGTGTTCTGGGTCGTTTTGGCAGATGCGATAGTGTCTGTCGCCGTCAGCAAGCCATTCCGCCCAAGAATGCCCAAGTTGGTCTTGCCAATCATCCACAAATTCGTGGGCGCAATCTGGGCAAGTGAAAGTTGTAAAGCCTCGGCTCTCGCAGGTGGCTTTTGTTATGGTTGGGGTGAATTTGCATTCAGCCTCCTCCAAAACCTCTTCGCAGACTGTGCAGTATTTTTTGTGCATATGCGTGCCGTCCTCGGTCTCATAGTGCGTCCAAGAACTTGGCACGTGGCCTGTTGCTGGCTTGCCGTCAAAATTTTCGGTGTAGTTGCAGCCGTCAAATTGGCAGGTTAGCGTTGTGTGTTCTGCGTTTTCGCAGTCCTCGGCAGTTGTGTCCTCTTTATAGTTTGGCTCGTGGGTCTCGAAGTGATTTCCTTGCTCACATTTGCGCTCGTGCAGGCCGTCCGCGTTCTTATAATATTCCGTCCAAATATGTTCCAATTTTTCCTTTATGTCATCTTTATAACTGTGAGTGCAGAATTTGCAGGTGTGCAAGGTGTAGCCCGCGCCGTCTTCGTCATCACAAGTTGGATTTTTTATCTCAATTAAAAATGTGCATTCTTCCAACTCTTCGTGTCCGCAAGTTGTGTCCTCGCCCGTTGGCCTAACGCAAATTTTCTTGTGTTTGTATGTTCCATCTTGCTGTTGAACATATTCATATTTTTCATATGCGTGCCCCAAAGCCGCAATGTTGTGGGTTGAAACCTGCCTTTTGCACTTCAAACATTCATAAACTTCTGTGCTGGCGGCCGTGCAAGTTGCGTCGGTGGTGCTAAGAAGGTTCATGGTTGTTGTGTCGTCAGAGCAAACTTCTTCAAATCTGTGGTTTGGCAAGTCACATTTTTCGTTTGAGCAGATTTGATAGTGAACAAAATGCCCGTCTTTTTCTTCATATTGCCACTGTCCAAATTGGTGTCCAAGAGCATCTTTTTCGTCAGATGTGTAATATCCGCCGCAAGTTTCGCAAATGTGCTTTGTGAAGCCCGCGTTTGAACAAGTAGGCTCAACAACCTCGGTCTTTGTAAAAGAACATTCCTCTTCCACGACGTGGGTGTTGTCGTGGCTGCAATAAGAGGCGTGCCTCTTCAAATATTGTCCAGGATTGTCGTCATTTGGGTTGTCATCCTGATAAAGTGGCTGAGGGTCGCCGTAATCGTGTCCCCTTGCGTCGTCTATCTCGTGCTTATGAGAAAGCTTGCACACTTTGCAGGTGTGAATCACATAACTTGGCTCATCACAAGTTGCCTCGTGCTGCTCAGTGACCTCAAGCGTGCAGTCTTCAAGCACCCTTTCGCCGCAGCCGGAGCAAATTCTGTAATGCATATGGCTGCCTTCTTCTGCAAGTTCAAAAGTCCAAGTATGTTGGTGTGCGCACGCCGAAAGAAGCACCCCGCCCAAGACGGTGAGGCTGCACATAACAAGTGCCAAAACAAAAGTTTTGAAAATTTTTGTCTTCATAATCACTCTCCTAAATTTAATTTTGCTCTAAAATAACTTTTCCAATTTCAACTTTGAAGTCGCCGTCTTTGTAGTTTATTTTTCTTGCGCCGGCAACGCCTTTCAGGTCCGCCTCCGCCTTTTTGATGAAGTCACAATTTTGGGATGTTATTGTTATGTCCTCAACTTCGGTTTTTAAAGACAATTTGTTTTCGCTCTTAAATTGGCGAACTGCCGAAACAATGTCAAGCACCTCTTCGCCCTTATCAAGCACAGATTTGTCCACTTTGTCGCCAAGGTCAAGATAGCCGGAAACGTGAATTGAAATTTTGTTTTCAATTTTTGCATAATAGCTTTGATAAATTTCCTCGGTGATGTGTGGAACAAATGGAGAAAACATTTTAAGCATGCCAAGAAGCACGTGATAGCAAGTGTATTTTGCGCTTTCGCATTCGCGCGCGCCAAAAATATTTGGATTGTAAAGGCGGCGCTTGACAAGTTCAACATAGTTGTCGCAGAAATCCCAGAAAAATCTTTCCACTTCGCTCAGCGCCAAACTTATTTCATAGGTGTCAAGGTGTTTGATAAAACTCTTGTAGAGGTTTTTGTATTTTTCCAAAAGCCAAGCATCCATTGTTTCAAGTTTGACCTCTTTTGGAGTGTAATCTTCAAGGAAGCTCAAAACAAATTTGCTTGCGTTCCAAAGTTTGTTGACAAATTTTTTGCCGTTGTCGAACTCAAAAAGTGAAAAAGCGGTGTCCTTGCCAAGCGCCATGTTGTTTGCCCAATATCTTGTCACGTCGGCACTGTTGTTTTTGACAATTTCTTGTGGCGAACCAGAGCCATTGCTCTTGGATTTTGAAAGTTTGCTGCCGTCAGAACTTGTCACATAGCCCGAAATCATAAGGTCCGTCCAAGGCAGTTTTCCAAAGTGATAAAGGCTCTTCACAATGGTATAAAAGTCCCAAACACGGATATTGTCGTGGGCGTTTGGCCTCAAATTGAATGGCACAAAGCTGTCGTCCAGCCCCTTGTGCGTGACCATGTCAGAAGAAATTTGTGGAGTCAGGCTGGAAGTTGCCCAAGTGTCCATAACATCAGTCTCTGGCTCAAATTCGCCGCAGCCGCATTCGCATTTTTTGTGTGGCTTGTCTTTAAGTGGGTCAACCGGCAAATCTTTTTCGTCCGCGAAAATTGGCTTTCCACACTTTTTGCAATACCAAACAGGGAATGGAACACCATAATATCTCTGCCTTGAAATGCACCAGTTCCAAGATAAATTTTCCACCCAGTTTAAGTATCTTGCACGCATATTTTGTGGGTGCCAATTAAGTTTCAGCCCGGCATCATAAAGTTCTTGTTTATGAGAGAGAACATCAATAAACCACTGCTTTTTAACCTCAATTTCAACAGGCGTGCCGCAGCGGTCGTGCGTTGAAACGGTGTGGGTGATGTTTTCTTGCTTAATCAAAAGGTCTTCCTCTTTAAGTTTTTCAATAACCGCCTTCCTGCAAGCCAAAATTGGAAGCCCTTCAAACTCTTTTGCAAGCGCCGTCATCCTGCCGTTTGAGGTGAAGCACTCTTTAATTTCAAGGTTGTGTTTTCTTTGCCACTCTTTGTCTACATTATCACCAAAAGTGCAGCACATAACCACGCCCGAGCCCTTTTCCATGCTGACAAGTTCATCGGCGAGCACAGGCACTTCAAAGCCAAAGTGAGGCACAATAAGTTTTTCTTTTAAAAGGTGTGCGTTTTTCTTGTCCTCAGGATTTATGAACACGCAAACAACGCCGCAAAGCATCTCTGGCCTTGTTGTGGCAACGGTCACGTATTCATTTTTGCCCTTGATGAAGAATTTTAAGTAATTGAAAGTGCTTTCAACATCCATATCTTCAAGTTCACTTTGTGCGCAAGCGGTTTGGCACTCCGTGCACCAAAGTGATGGCGCTTTGTCCTGATAGATGTAACCTTTTTTATATAAGTCCAAAAAGGATTTTTGAGAAATTTTTTGCGTGTTTAAAGAAATGGAAGAATAATGTTCTTTCAAATTGCAAGAAAAGCCGGTTGATTTATATAAATCAAAAAATTCGTCCTCAAGTTTTCTCGTTTCGTCCAAGCAAATCTCAATAAATTTTTGTCTTTCAAGTTCGCTGGCGTGCTTTTTGATTTTCTTTTCAACATATCTCTCAGTTGGAAGTCCGTTGTCGTCAAAGCCAAATGGAAAATACACATTCTCGCCCTTCATGCGGTGATGTCTTGCAATTGTCTCAATGTGGGTGTAGCTTGAAAGGTGTCCCATGTGAATGTGGCCGTTTACTGTTGGTGGCGGCGTGTCAATGGCAAATTTTGGCGCATTTGAGTTTTCGTCAAATTTGTAAACATCATTTTCAAACCAATAGTCTTGCCACTTTTTTTCTTTTTCTGCAAAATTGTATTTTTTGTCTAACATTATTCCCTCCGCAAATTGCAAGTCTATTTTAACAAACAAAACAAAAAAAATCAACTATTTAACATACTGGTTTAAAAATAAAAAACACATCTTGTGTGATGTGCAATTTATTTTGATTTTGCCTTTTTTGGCTTTGAAATTGAAAACTTGGCTTTCTTCCTCTTTCTTCTTGCAGTGAAGAAGTTTGTTTTCTTGTTTGAATACAAAATCAACACAAGTGCGCCAAACACCACAATAGATCCTATCAGCACAAGCCACATTGCAAGTTCGGACACAGTCAGGTCAAAAAATTTAAGTTCCACTTTATAATCCGAAAGCAGTTTGTTGACTTCTTCGCCGGTGATGCCAAGTTTTTTGCCAAACACGCTGATTGGGCCATCCATAAAGATTTTTCTAAATAGTGCCGCCGAATACGCCCCCGGAATGAAGCAACAAATATATTGAACAGGAGCCGGCAACATTCCCACAGGCGTGTAAGCCCCTGTCAAGAAACCTATCAGTGCGCTGAACACCGAGTTGAAAGAGGTGAGAGCACTTTCCGTCTTGATAAAGCTTATTATAAGCACCATAAAGAATGAGGATGAAAGAATTGAGACAACTGTGGCAAGAAGAAGTTTCATAAACAGCCCAAAAGTCATAATCAAACCGCCCGTTGCAGCAAGGTAAGTTAAAGCGAGCACGAGTACCCCGCCAACAACACAAGTTGTGATGACAAAAGTTGAGAGAATGTAACTTAAATAAACAATCCATCTTGGAATTGGCGCAGCCAAAACATCATTGATAGAGCCTCTGTCGCGGTCTCTGACCATAACCGTGCTTGCGTTGAAGGCAACCGTTATGCAGGAAACCGAAACCACTCCCGCAATCATCCAGTTGTTTATAATCAGCCCAATTGCGTTTTCAATTTCGCCAGTGCCTTTAAATTTTTCAACCAATCCGGCAAACTCTTCAGTCGAATAAATGATGTTTGCAATGTTGTCGGTCTGCATTTTCCCCAAAAACAAAATATAAAGCAAAAGCACAATGACTGGCGCCAAAATAGAAAAGAACACCATCATTTTATCTTTCATAAATATCTTTACATTTCTAATAACTAGGGCTTTAAGTGGCAGCCACAGACTTGCTTTTTTTGTTCCCATTTCCTACTCTCCAAACTTTTTGCCTGTGATGTTCAAAAAGACGTCGTCCATGTCGCCTTTCAAAACTTCAATGTCGGTGAAATATTTTTTGTATTTGTCAATTATCTCAACCGCCTCTTGGCTGTCCTTTATATTTATTCTGTAACAATCTCCAAGATAAACTGCCCTGTCGCCAATGAGTTTTTCAAATTCCTCATCTTTTTTCATGTATGCCTTGATGTAATCGCTTGTGTATTGGTTTTTTAGGTTGTGAGGAGTGTCGTTTGCAACAATATGCCCCGAGTCAATAACAACAACTCTATCTGCCTTGTCGGCCTCTTCCATATAGTGGGTGGTCAAAAAGACGGTCATTTTTCTCTTGATACGAAGTTCATCAATCAATTGCCAAATCTTTTTTCTTGTGTGTGGGTCAAGGCCGGTGGTTGGCTCGTCAAGCACCAAAATTTTTGGAAGATTTATAAGCCCGCGCGCAATGTCAACTCTTCGCCTTTGTCCGCCGCTTAGGTTTTTGAAAGGCTTTTTCAAAATTGGCTCCAAATCCAAAAGTTCGGTAAGTTCGGCTAGACGCATTTTCCACTCTTTGCCAGAAAGCCCATAAAAGCCAGCTCTTGTGGTGAGGTTTTCTTTCACCGTCAAAACGTTGTCAAGTGTGGAATACTGAAAAACAACCCCAATCAAAGATTTTACATCATTCGGATTGGTGTCCAAGTCCAGACCATTGACATAAATTTTCCCGCTGTCTTTCTTCAAAATTGAGCAAAGCACATTGATTGTGGTGGATTTCCCCGCGCCGTTAAGCCCCAAAAATGCAAAAAGGGACCCCTCTTGAACGTCAAAAGAAATTCCGTCAACCGCTTTAACATCACCATAATATTTTTTTAAATCGCGTATCTCAATAATGTTTTTCTTCATAAAATAAAACTCACTCGGTGTAAGTATAGCATAAAATAACAAAAAGACAAATCATTTTTTTAGATATGTCGAAAATTTTTAAAAAAATTAAATAAAAACATTTTACAAATTTCGACAAAATGTTATATCATATATAGGTAAAGAAAAAAAGGAGATTTATTATGTGGTTTTTTAAGAAAAAAAACAAAGAAAAAGAAGCAAAACAAGAAGATGTAAAAGAGGTTGAGCAAAAGCCAGAGGAAAAGCCAGCCGAGGTAGAGGAGCCAAGGCCTGCTGCAAAAAAAGCTGAGCCAGCCAAAAAGAAACCTGCTGAAAGGAAACCCGCCGAAAAGACAGCCGCTCCAAAAAAGGCTGCCACAAAAGCAAAACCTGCGGCAAAACCTGAGGCTAAAACAGCCACAAAAACGACAGAGAAAAAACAAACAAAGGCTGCTCCAAAAGAAGAAAAGAAACCTGCACCAAAGCAAACAAAAAAGTCGGCTGAGAAGAAGGCAGAGCCTAAAAAGGCCGCCCCAAAAACAGTCAAACCTGCCGCAAAAGAAGAGAAAAAGAGCGTTTATCGCGTATCTTATGACAAAGAGACAAGAAATTGGTTGATTAAGAAAGATGGCGCAAAGAGAACAATTGCATCTTTCCAAACAAAGGAAGAGGCACTTGGCCGCGTGAAAGAACTTTCTGCTTCAAAGGACGCCAATGTTATTGTTCACAAAAAGGACGGAAAATTTCAAAAGAAGAAGGCTTAACCTTCTTTTTTTATAGGACAGTGGCCCTCATTTTGACTAGAATTTTGACTAGAATTTTTTCACAAAGCACGTTTAGTAAAAAAGAAGAACACAACATATTGTGTATGTCGTGTTCTTAAACCACAATTGGTGGAGATGAGCGGGTTCGAACCGCTGACCCTCTGCTTGCAAGGCAGATGCTCTACCAACTGAGCCACACC
>CANQRC010000010.1 GCA_947626155.1 uncultured Clostridia bacterium
TTCACCTTGTGGGCCTTGAGGACCTGTTGCACCTGTCGCGCCGGTTGGCCCGGTTGCACCCGTGACACCTCGCGGACCGGTTGCTCCAGCAGGGCCTGTTTCACCCGTCGCGCCAGTTGGGCCTTGAATGTTGTTCACCCTTTCTATGTAGCGTTCTGTCTGCAAATTGCACTGTGGCGGAAATGTGCAGTTGTTGTTTTTTCTCATATTTTACTCCATTTTTATTATATGAAAACGCTTAAAACTGTGACAAAAGATATTTGTTGTAAAAATTGTTGACGCGTCAACAAATTTGTTGTATAATATCCGTGGAGTTTTTAAAAGAGGAGAAAAAATGGAAGATAGATACACAAATTTTACGCGGCTGATGCTAAACATTTCGCGCTGCGTTCAAAAAATTAAAAAAGTTGAGATGGAAAAATTGGGCTTCAAAGGAAATCAGGTTGAGGTTTTGCTCGCGCTCTCGCAAAGGAAGGAGGGGCTTAATTTTGCCGAACTTTGCGAGGCGTGTGACGAGGACAAGGCGGCAATTTCGCGAACGGTTAAAGACCTGACCTCAAAGGGGCTTCTTTTGCAAGAGGGCGAACAAAAATATAAAAACAACATAAAACTGACCGACCAGGGGCGCGAAGTTGGGAGACTGGTTTGCGGCAAAATTGAGGATTTTATTGAACTTGGAAGCCGCGGCGTTTCTTTGAAAGAAAGAGAGAAAATGTATGAAATTTTAGAGAAAATATCAAAAAATTTGACAAAAATTTGTCAAAAAGGGGAATAAAATGGTTCAAATTTTGATTGACAGCGCCTCAGATATAGACGAAAGCGAGGCGAAAGAACTTAAAATTCATCTTATGCCTGTTGAGGTTCGCTTTGGCGAAGAAAGTTTTTATGATGGAGTGAATTTGTCTCACAAACAATTTTTTGAAAAACTGATTGAAAGCAGCGACCTGCCAAAAACAAGTCAAATCAACGAATTTAGGTGGGAGGAAGAATATGAAAAACTGACCGAAAACGGCGACGAAGTGGTGGTTATCACTCTTTCATCAAGACTTTCTGGCACATACAACTCGGCAAAGCAGGCGGCAAAGAAGTTCGGCGAAAAGGTGTTTGTTGTGGATAGCCTAAACGCGTGCATTGGCGAGAGAATTTTGTGTCTTTACGCAATCAGGCTGAAAGAAAAAGGGCTTTCGGCGAAAGAAATTGCCCGCGAATTAGACGATAAAAAGAACAAAATTCAACTTTTGGCGCTGCTTGACACACTAAAATATCTTAAAAAGGGCGGACGAATTTCCTCCGTAGTTGCGTTTACTGGCGAGGTGTTTTCCATTAAACCAGTCGTGTCGGTGGTTGGCGGCGAGGTCAAACTTGTGGGCAAGGCAATTGGAAGCAAAAAGGGCAACAACCTCCTCTGCCAACTTGTGGAAAAGTGCGGCGGAATTGACTTTGAGATGCCTTACACCTTGGGCTATTCGGGGCTTTCGGACGCCTTTTTGCAAAAATATCTTTCTGACAGTGCCTCCTTGTGGCAGGGGCATACAAAAAATGTGCCAGCCTACATGATAGGCAGCACAATTGGCACGCACGTTGGACCAAACGCCATTGCGGTTGCGTTTTTCGCCAAGAATTAACTTAATTTGTTTTCTTTCTTTTCAAAATTTTTAGGTTGACAAGAAAGGCTATGCAAACTTCAATAACCTGATAAACTCCGGCAAGCACAAAGATGTATGCCATATTTTTTACGCCTAAAAAGGACAAATAAAAGGACAAACAAAAGAGCCAGCCGAACGCGGAGAGCGAGATGATGTCCACAAATTTGTAAATCACGCGGATGTAAATTGTTATGCTCAAAAAAGTGAGCGGCGAAAGATACAAATAAATCAGATTCAAATTTCCGCCAACATTTAAAAGTTTTAAAATATAAACGAGAGCCACGCCAGATGTGTAAAGAATTGCGTTTGCCAAAATGAGCATGACAAAGCGAAAGAGAATTTTGCGATAATTTTTCTTTGGCTTTTCATCCACTTTTTCTTCAACAACTTTGTCGTTTTCCGAAAGCAAATCCTCAATTTTCACGCCATAAATATTTGCAATTTTTTGCAAGACAAAAGCATTTGGCATGGTTTCGCCCTTCTCCCACTTGCTGATGTTTTTGTTGCTGTAATTAAGTTTTTTGGCAAGTTCAAGTTGGCTTATGCCGGCGTTTTTTCTGTATTTAATCAAATTTTTTGCTAGGATGTCTTTTTCTTCCATAACACTATTTTATCACCCCAAATGCCAAAATATCAAGCATTTTTGCGCCAAAACAGCCTAAATTCTACTTTTAAGCGAACCCAAAAACACAAGTGTGGAAGAAAAATTTTCTGTTCGCTTGTTTGTTTTTTAGTTTTTGCATAAAATTTTTTAAGAAACAAAAAGTTTCCAAAGGAGTTTTTATGAGAAAAGTAAAAATCATAACCGACAGTTGTTGCAGCCTCACGCCCGACCAGTTGAAAAAGATGGGAGTGGACTACATTGCCATGGACATAACAGTAAACGGGGTCACTCACAATAGCTTTGATTATCCAATCAAGGACTATGAAGAGTTTTATGCCGAACTTGAAAAGGCGGAGAGCTGCTCGACAAGTTGCATAAACAACTTCAATTTTGAGGAGATGTTTGAAAAATATCTAAAAGAGGATTTTGATGTGTTTTATGTTGGCCTTTCGGGCGGAATGAGTTGCACAAACAACAACGCAAAAAAAGCCGCAGAAGAACTAAACGAAAGATATGGCAAGCGCGTTTTTGTTGCAGACAGTTTGACGGGAAGCTATGCAATTTCTTTTGATGTTGAGAAGGCAAAACAGATGGCGGACGAAGGGAAGTCTGCTCAAGAGATTTTTGACGCAATAGACAACAACGGCCTAAAAACTTTTGCCATTTTTGCGCCGGGCGACCTGAAATTTTTGAGAAAGTCGGGCAGAATCAACAAATTTGTGGCAAGCATAGGCACAATGCTTAAACTCGTGCCGGTGATAACCGCAAACGAGAAAGGCGAACTTAAACTTTTTTCAAAGTCAATTGGAAGAAGGAAAGCGCTTTCCACAATTGAACACTATATTTTGCAGCACGCTGACCTTGAAAGCCCCGGGAAGATGATTGTTGGACACACGGGGCAAAAGGAGGAGGCAGAGCAGCTTGCCGCTTTCTTGAAAGAGCACACAAAAAACAAGGAAATTATTGTGGATTATATTGATTACACAATGGGCTGCAACTGTGGGCCAAGAACGCTTTCTGTGTTTGGGTTTTTGAAATAAAAGAAATTCCACTTTAAAAAAGTCACAAAAGGCACAAATATTGTGTCTTTTTTCTTTTTAAAACAATTGGGGGTTGACATTTTATCTACACTTTGTTATATTATATATAACAATGCCGTCAAAAAAGGGGAAGTGGAATGCTGGAAATCAAAAATCTCAACAAAAAATATAGAAATAATGACAAATATTCTGTCAAAAACCTGAACCTAACCGTTCCTAGCGGCGAGATTTTTGGTTTTTTGGGCATGAACGGCGCCGGCAAAAGCACAACCATTAAGTGTTTGACAGGCATTATTCCTTTTGAGTCGGGGCAGATTTTGATTGACGGTCGCGACATCAAAAAAGAGCCTATTGAAGCCAAGAAAAACATTGGCTATGTGCCAGATGACCACGCCGTTTATGACAATCTCACCGGCAGAGAATATGTTGTTTTTATGGGAAACATCTATGGCGTTGACAAAGATACAATGGAAAAGAGGATAGAAAAATTTGAGCACGGCTTTTCCATGACAAGGTTTATGGATAAGCAGATAAGGTCTTACTCTCACGGAATGAAGCAAAAGATTTGCATTATGGGCGCGCTTATTCACAATCCTCACCTGTGGGTGCTTGACGAGCCTCTCACCGGGCTTGACCCACAAAGCATTGACGAAATTAAAGAATATATGTTCAGCCACAAAAAGGCCGGAAACACCGTGTTTTTTTCAACTCACAACATAGATATGGCGGAAAAACTCTGCGACAGGGTTGGAATTATGCACAACGGGAGGCTGCTTGAAGTTTTGGACGTGAAAAATTTCATTGCTTCCGGGCAGTCATTAGAGGAACACTTCTTAAAAATGACAGCAAGATAAAAGGGGAAAAACTTGAACAAATTTGGCGCACTTGTAAAATTTGAATTTATGTCAAGTAGGTCGCGTTTTACTGACGACAAAGTTTTTTCTCGCATTAAAAAGGCGCTGTTTTCTTTGATTGGAGTGGGCACGCTTGCGGCACTGTTTGTCTATGCCGTGTATGTTGTTTTAAATGTTTTTGTTAGCGCAAGAATGGAGCATGAATTTGTTATCATCTTCTCGTTCTTTATGATGCTCACGCATTTTGTTGTGGGAATTGTGGCGTCAACAAAGTCGCTCTTCCTTAAAGCCGACCTCTCACTTTTGAATTTGCCTGTCAGCGGAGAGGACGTTCTTTCGGCAAAAATTTTCTGCCTTTATCTTAAACAACTTTTCCTCTCCTGTGCGCTTTCGCTGCCCGTGTTTGTGCTTTTTGGAATTAAGACGGCGCAAAGCCTTGCATTTTATCTTCTTCTAGTGCCAAATGTGTTGTTTTTGCCGGTTGTGCCATTTCTGCTTTCAATACTTTTCTCTGTGCCGGTGATGTATTTAATAAAAACATTCAAAAACAAATTTTTAATTTTGGTCGCCTTTTACATATTGATTCTTGTTGCTGGCTTTATGCTTTACATCTATGCGCTCAAATTCATTCTTAGCATTCTTGAAAGCGGAAACTTCTCAGATGTTTTTGACAATTCTACAATTTACAACATAAAACAATTTGCCTCTTATTTGTATCCTGCTTTGCTTTTTAAAAACAGTTTACTTTTCTACAACTTTTGGAAAAGTGCTGTCATAAACTTTACAATTTTTGTTGTCCTTGCGTTTGCCATTTGGCTGTTTGCGAAAAGGTTTTACTTTAAACTTTTGATTTTAAGCAAAAATCAGCCTATTTTCTCTAAAAAAACACAAATAACTGCAAAAAAACCTGCATATGTGCTTATTGGAAAGGAATTTAAAAACATATTCCGCTCAAGCAACTACGCTTTTCAATATCTTACAATTGTCTTCACAACCCCACTTATGGTCTATTTTTCAAGTCAAATTGCCTCGGGCGTGGGCGCGCCACTGCTTGGCAAGGGCATTTTGCCGGGAGTTGTTGTTTTAATTTTGATTATGTTTTTAAGCATGGGCACATCTTTTTCTGCAACTTCAATCACGCGCGAGGGCGGAAACTTTTTCCTCACAAAAATCATTCCAATAAGTTTTACCCAGCAGGTTTTGGTCAAATTTTTGATTTATCTAATAATTTCAGTTCCAGCAATTTTTATCTCTTGCTATGTTTTGGCGTTTGCAGGCATAATAAACTACACCACCGCACTTTTGATTGGGATTGCGCTTTCTTTTGTGATTGTTGGAAATATTTGCAACTCAATTTCGCTTGACATCAAACACCCTCAATTTAAACACCTTGAAAACGGCGAAGTTGCTTCAAACAACAGAAACATCTCTGCGTCAATTGGGCTTGGCTTTGCAATTTCTTTCCTTATGGGCATTGGAGGAATTTTGCTTTCGTTTTTTATAGGAATTTCATCAATGTATGCAGTGCTGTTCTCTTTTGGAGTGCCTTATGCTTTAATAGAATTTTTCAGGCTGTTCTTCCATTTGGAGAGGCGTTACAACGCCATAGAGGTGTGACATGAAGAAGCTTATGTTGTTTCTGATGGTTGCCATCCCAATTTTGGTTGTTATGATTGTGAAGTTGACCGCAACGGTTGCTGTGGGCGATATGTTTATCTCCGTTGAAAGCATCACTCTTAGCGAAACTTCAATTTCTGCCATGGTGGGCGATAGCGCTGATTTAAGTTTTACAATTTATCCAGAGGTTGCCTCAAACAAAGAGGTCATTTGGAGCAGCAGCGACGAAAATATTGCAACAGTTGATATGAACGGCCACGTTGAATTTGTTGGAATTGGCTCGGGTTCAATTTCTGCAACAACATTAGACAAAAACAAGCGCTCCCAGTGTTCCTTCTATGTTACTGACACAAAAGTTCATCAAGTAAAACTTACTGCACCTCAAAAATATGTTCATATTGGTGACACTTTGCAGTTAAGCACAACAATTCTTCCTGCCGAGGCGTTAAATCACGAAGTTTCCTTCTCTACAAGTGATGAGGGCATTGCCACAGTGGATACAAACGGGCTTGTCACGGGCATAGCGGAGGGATATGTTACAATAACCGCCACCACCGCTGACGGAGGGCTGACGGATACGCTTGAAATTTCTGTTATAACGCCTGTCACCTCACTTATTGTTGAAAAAGAAGAGGTTGTCACATCTTCAAAAACTTATCAAATAGAATATTCTGTAGAGCCAGCCTCCGCTACAAAGAAAAATGTTGTTTTTGAGGTTGACAACTTGGCGGTTGCAAGCGTAAACGAAACGGGGCTTGTCACATTCAAAAGCGCGGGGCAGGTTAACGTGACCTTGTCCACAGTGGACGGAAACCTTCAAAGAACGGTGAGAATTATCTACACGGCGGGCTATGCTTATGACCTAATTTTGGAAGAGCCAGCAATGACAATTGATGTTGACAGCGCGCCTGTGAGGATTGGATATCAAACTCTCCCAGAAAACTTATACAGCACAAAAGTGGAATTTTCTTCTTATGATGAGGACGTGGCATATGTTGACAGCTCGGGCTATCTTCACGCGCTCAAAGGCGGAAACACGGTTGTAAGTTTGAAAGTTCAAAAAAGTGACAAAACATTTATTGAAAAACAAATATATGTCACAGTTATAAGCCCAGCAAAAGAAATATTGATTGAAGACGGCATAACGGCTGAAAAAACCTATCAACTGCGCCTTAAGGCAAGCCCAGACGACGCAACGGATGTTGAATATTTTTATCATATTGTGGACAGCACAAACGCCACAGTGTCTGAGAGCGGACTTGTTGTGTTTGACTGCGCCTCTCCTTGCACAGTTTATGTGGATGTGTTTGCAAATGGGGACAACAGCGACGTTTCAAAACGAGTTAAAATAACCTACACCGCCGGCAAGGCTTCAAGTTTTAGGCTTTTGGATAAGGATTTAACGCTCTCTTGCGGCGAGGAGGCGGAACTTGGCTGCGAGATTTTGCCAACAAACGCCACAATAAGGCCGCTTTCACTTTCAATAGAAAATTTCAGCCCAATTTTGGAGGGAAGCGAAGTAATAAAGATTGAAAACAACAAAATTTTTGCCATCTCTGGTGGAACGGCAAGGGTGAAAGTTTCATTTGTGCTTTATGACGCCACAGTCGTGGAAGACTATTGCTTTGTCACCGTGATAAGGCAGCCAACAAACATTGAAATCAGCATTGATTTGGAACAGTTCAACAATCAATTTGTCACATCTGAGAACACAGTGCAATTCTCGGGCAGGCTTTTGCCTTTGGACGCTCTTGACAGCGAAATTTCTTGGTCGGTTGATGATGAAAATATTGCTTTCATCCGTGACGGCGCGCTCATCTTCAAGCAGGTTGGCGCGGTTACTCTCACCGCACGCGTGGGTGAAATATCAAACTCTGTTGACGTCTATTATTCGGGCGCAAACCCTGTTTTTGCACAGGTTGAGGCGCGCGCTGACGGAGAAACTTTTGAAATTCCAAAAGAGATGCAAATTGGAGAGAGTTTTGAAGTTGTTGTCTCAAAAATAATCCCAAGTTACAAAGTTGCGCCACCTTACACAATTCAAATAACAAATCAAAAGACGCAAAATTCAAAAGGTGTTGTTTTGGAAGAGAAAGACGGAATTGTCACAGCTGTTGCAGGCGGAACGGCAACGCTCGTTGTGTATATTTCCTCTTCCATAAGGCTGAGTTTTGAAATTGAAGTTGAAAGAGCGCCAGAAAGCCTTTCTGTTTTGCAAGCAGACACGCAGGTGACGGCAGAGACGGTTGAACTTGTGGCAGAAGTTTTGCCTGTTGACGCCACAGACAAAACGGTTGTGTTCCAGTTGCAGGAAACCGAAATTGCAACTTTGCGTGACAACATTTTGACTTTCAAAGCAAACGGAAAAGCATATTTGACGGCATATTGCCAGGCGAATGAAAACCTTCGCTGCAACTTCTATGTTGAAAAAGTTGAGAAAAACATGTTTAAGTTCGACATGAGCCAAACGCATGCCACGGTCAACAACGGCGACCTCATTGAATTTGGCATTAAAGAGGAGTTCTCAATTTTCATTGAAGACCAGCAGCCACAAATTGACGGTCAAAGCGTCGTGAGGGTTGAGGGCAATTATCTAAGAGCTCTCAGCGCGGGCAAAGCAAACATTCAAATTGTCACAAAAGACAAGGTTTATGAAATTGAAATAACTGTAAATCAACTTGTTGAGGACATTTTCTTTACCGGAGCCACTGACATTTATGAGGGCGAATATATTGTTGGAAAAGATTTTGTGGAACTTGCATTTGAAGTTTATCCTGCTTTTGCTACAAACCAAAAACTGTCAATAAAAATTGCCGACAGTCTTTCAGGCGGGCAGCAAGCAATTGCCTACATCAGCGGCACAAAACTCATCTTCACAAGGGCCGGCAGCGTGAGCGTGCAGGTTTCCTCAGAAGATGGCAGCGTCACAAAAACTTTCAAGATAAAATACACCGGCGGCGAGGCAATTGATGCCCAACTTAATGTTGGCGACACCGTTGTTTTGGATATTGGCGAGCAAATATCAATTGGCGTTTTGAAGTGGCTGCCTGTTGATGTTGTAAACACAAGGATTTCGCTTTCAGAAATAAACTCCTCCGGCAAAAAAGTGATTGACATAAACTCTCGAACAAACACCATAACTGCGCTTGAAAGCGGGCAAACAAAAGTTCTTGTCACAATTGCAAACAACATCACAAAAGAGGTTACAATCATTTGCGTGAGAAAAGTTTCTCAAATTGTTGTGGAAGAAGAAGTGTTCACGGCAAGCGAAACCTATCAAATAAATGTAGGCATTCTGCCAATTGATGCAACAAACAAAACTTTGGACTTCAAACTTGAAGAGAGCGATATTGCATACATTGAGGGAAATGTTTTGCACTTTGTGAGAGCGGGGAAAGTGGAAGTTGTTGTCAGGACAACTGACGGAAGCAATATCCAAAAAACCGTTTCTGTTACAAGCACCTTGGGACACATTTCAAATATAGAACTAGAAGGAAACGACATTAAGATCAAAAAAGGCGAAAGCGTCAAACTTCTTGTCAAAAAATTTCCACTTGACGCTTTAAGCAAGGTTGAGTTTAAAATTTTGGGGCAAGAAGAAAGTGTTGTAAGTTTGACTGATGAGGGGCAAATTGTTGGGCTTGCCTGCGGAAGAGTTGTTGTTAGGGCTTATGCGTTTGACTTCTATGGGCGCGAAGTCTTTGCCGACTGCAACATTTTGGTGTATGAAAACATAACATCTTTTGAGCTTCAATTTGACAGAGAACTTGAACAATATCAAAACAAAAACACCTTTATAACAAGCAAAAAGGAACTTTCTTTCAAGGTTGTCTGCACGCCACTTGACGCAGAAGTCCAGAAGTTTTCCTATGAGATTTTGGATGGAAATTTTGCAAAGATTGAGGACGAAAAAATTATATTCTTGCAAAAGGGAAGAGTTTCAATCACCTTCAACTGCCTTGATATGACCGGCAACAAAATTTCAAGAACTTACAGTTTCTATTATGTTGAAAACGACCTGATTTCTGCTACGCTTGACAAGTCTAGTTTTGAGAACGGCGTGTTGACGCTTGAGGCAGGGGAGGAATACAAATTCACCCTTTCAAAAGCGTTGCCAAATGACAACGAAAATTTGAATTTTACAATCAGTGATGCCGTTGAAAGGCGAAACGACCCAAATAAGCGCGTGGCAAGTTTTGAGAATGGAACTCTCAGCGCATTGAACGGCGGAACATATGAGTTTGTGCTTTATGTAAACGGGCTGAAACTTGAAAAGGTTACCGTTGTTGTCACAAGGGCGGCAACGGAAATTGTTGTGGATGGCCCAGAAGAGGCATATGTTTCTTCGCCATATTACACAATTAAGGCTCATGTTAAAGAAACGGA
Organism: uncultured Clostridia bacterium; assembly: GCA_947626155.1. Classification (GTDB taxonomy): domain Bacteria; phylum Bacillota; class Clostridia; order Christensenellales; family UBA1242; genus Caccovivens. Next base: position 10,148 of record CANQRC010000010.1, read on the forward strand.
CTCTCAGCAAAGCGAATTGGGCTTTAGGACTGACAGCAATGTTGCAAGCGTGGGCGCGGACGGACTTTTGACTTTTAGCGCTTATGGGCAGTGCGAAGTGACAGTTTATGTTTTGGAAAACCCTGCTGTTTCAAAGATAGTTAAAGTAACATACACCCAAACCCTGCAGGCAATAGAGTTTAACAAAACGCGTGACACACTTGGAATTTCTGACACAATTGACTTGTCAGTGACCGGAAGCCCACAAAACTGTGGCGACTTCGAATACACAATGGAAGTTGACAAGCCGGAACTTGCGGAACTTAGAAAAACCTCCACGGGCTACCGAATTAAGGGCCTTAAAAGTGGAATTGTGGTTGTCACGGCCCAAGTTGTTGGAAAAGATATTTCAGCCACAAAAACAATTATGATTTATGACAAAATCAGCGACATCCAACTTCAAGAAAACTTAAACAACGCAGGCGGTCAAGGCGGCTATCGCGTGTTTGGAACAACGTTCTTTGACGACAAAAACGCTGAAATTCACACTTATCAAATGCAAATTGCAACAATCACGCCAAGCGGGACGTCAAAAGATATCCTTGAGTGGTCCTCAAGTGACAACCTCACTGCCACCGTTGACCAAAACGGTCTTGTGACCTTTTTGAAGGCGGGCAGGGTGACAATCACGGTTAAGCAAAAAGAGCCATATCCCGGCGCATATGTTGTGTCAGATAGTTATGAGTTTGTTTTGGTTGACGGCATAAACATTTACAATTTTGACCAATTCAAAGTGGCGCACGCCAAACTTGTTGAGGCAAACAAAGATAAAACCTCAAATTATTCTTCACTTGTTTTGCACCAAGATATTCATTTTGAAGATGGCTTTGGGGCGCTTACTTTTGGCTACAATGTTTGTGGAAATGGCTACACTCTTGACCACACAAAAGTTAAAAATATTGGCGTAGACCACTTTATCATCTCAAAAAATGGAATAGAACTTGACAATGTTGTCTTGAGGGCGGAAGAGATAATTGATGGCTCACGCGTGAAAGAGAGTAGCCGCGCTCTTACAATAATAAACGCGTCAAATGTGCTCCTTTATAATGTTGTTGTTGAGAACGCAGAAACCGGCATAAGAGTTATTTGCTCTCAGGTTAAACTTGAGGGATGCATTATAAGAAATTGTTTGCTTGTTGGCATGATGCCTGAAAGAAGCGAAACCGTCGCTTGCGACATCACCATTAAAGACACAATTTTTGCCGGCAGTTATATTGGAATAATGTATCATTTTGATAGTTTAAGCGGTTCCAAAGACAAAATCAACCTTGAGGGAGAAGTGAGATTTTACAATTGGGCAACAATCAAACAAGTTGAGCAGTCTGTTAATTTGCAAAGATTTATAGACCAATATCTTGGTGACTATGAATTCATTGCCAAACTTGGGGCGAGCGCTGTGTCGGAAATTTACAGACAACTTGAGGATATAGCAGAAAGAAAGGCGGCTAGCCACGCCTACACATATAAAGGAGACAAATATTACAACTTCGCTATTTTGCAAATGTCTGCAAGTCTTCCAGGGAAAACAATTCACGGTGTGGGCGACTGTGACAGGTCAAAGATAAATTCAAATTGCAACTATTCTGACTTTAAGATTTCAGATGCATTTTATTTGGGTGTTACCGTGCCAGTTGAATTGGAAGCTCTTTCATTGAGTGCGCAAAATCCATTTATCAAGCCAGGCGACACTTATCTTGATGACGTTTCAATTGCGGGAAGAATAAGGCAAAAATGTAGATTTTAAAAGGAGGAAGATATGGCAAAAAAACTTAATAAAATTTGTTTGTTAATTTTTGTTTTGGCAGTTTTTTGCCTATCTTTTCCTATATCCCAATTCTTTATAACAAATGTTGCCGAGGCGGTGGCAGTGGAGGGCTTATCTGGAAACAATTTTGTTATGGTGGGCTTTGCAGGATATGAGCCAGGACATTTCTTTGTGAATGACAGTAATCAAAGCACACTGGTTAACTCAAAGACCGCCTCACAGGGAGGAGAATATAACTCCATTGTTTCAAGCGGCAATGGCAAAAGCTCTGGCTGGGGAGAACTTCGCTTAACCTCCGACATGAAGCCATTTGTTGATAGCGGAATTTTATATGCCAAGGCAAGTGGAGCCGTCAGCGTTAATGACGGGCAAAAAATGACGCTTAAAATTTCCTCAGGAGAAGCAACAGAGCAGGTTGAAATTTCAAATGGCAGGGCGGAAACTCCTCTTCTTAGGCTGACGGACTTCAATCAAAATGTGAGATTTACTTTCGAGACAGATTCCAACAATTTTGTGCTTGATTTGCCAACAATTCATCTTTGCACTTGCATTGATTCCGTCACACTTGAGCAGTCAAGCCGAGAGGTTGCTCCAGGCGAACTTATAAAGATGAATGTTTACAACGATGTCACAAAAATCTCTGGCGTTTCTGGAAATTTTGCAAGCCTTTCAAAGATAAATCACGCCATTGAATATCAATTTTTGTCTGGCAAAGACGCCGTTGAAGTGATTGGCACAAACATTCTTATCAAAGAAAACGCAGCAAACCTCACAAAGGTGACACTGCGCGCTGTTTGCAACAAAAATTCTTATTCAGCGGAAAAGATTAACTCTGGCGAATTCATCACTTTCACCGTCAATACAAATATTTCTATGGTGGATGTGCAGGTTAGAACAGACTTTTCAGATCCAGCAAATTTTGTTGGCGTCGGTCCAACTGAAAAGGACAAAAGGATAACTTTGACTGTGCAACCAAACAAAGGATATGAATTTTTGGGCTGGTATGTTGACGGCGAATTTAAGACAAAGAACCGAAAATTGACTGTAAATGCCACTTTTGGTCAAGATATTTATGCCAAGTTTAAAAAGACAATTCAAATTGAGTCAATTCAAATTCAAGGCAGGGTTTATGACGGCACAATAGACATTGACGAAAAGGATGCAATTGTCCGCTTTGCCGGCGTGGAAGACGGCCACGAACTTGGACTTTCGGGCGTGAAATATGCTTATGTGGACGCAAGCGCCGGAGAGAAAAAAGCCGTAACAACGCAGGTTGACACCCTTACTTTGACAGGAAAAGATAACGACAAATATTCTTTGTTAAATGACAAAATTTTGCCTGTCGCGCCAATTGGAGAGATTTTCAAACGACAAGTCACAATAACGGCGCAGGATGCAAAGAAGGAGTATGGGGACCCAGACCCAACTTTCTCATTCACCGCCCAAAATGTGGTTGGCGACGAGGTTTTAAGTGGAAACCTGTCGAGGCAGAATGGTGAGAGCCTTGGAAAATATATAATCAACACAGGTGATCTTGCTAACAAAAATTCCAATTACAACTTTGATATTGGCGAGGCATTTCTTGAAATAACTCAAAGAACTCTTTTCCTTGAAAACATTGTGGTTGCAGAAAAAATCTACGACAAAACTACTGACGCAGTGATAACCGCAGACCTTGGAAATGTTTACAAAAATGAAGATGTAAAAGTTAATGTTTGGGGGCAGTTTGTTTCTGTTGATGCCGGCGAGAATGTTGAGGTGACAATCACAAAGGCAGAACTTTATGGCAAAGACAAACAAAATTATGTCCTTGAAGATTACACTCAAAAAATTTATGGCAAAATTTCGCCAAAGCCAATCACCATAACCGCACAAGAGGGTTCTTGCGTGTATGGACAGACGCCTGAGTTTAGTTTTGTTTCAAGTGAGGCTGCAGAATTTGACGGCGCGCTTGAAATAGAAAGTTTTGAAGTTGGAGCGCACGAAATTAAGGTTGGAACGCTTTCAAATCCAAATTATTTCATAGAAAAATTTGTTTCTGCAAACTTTTACATCACTCCAAAGCCAATTTTGGTCAAGGCGCAAAAGCAGACAAAAACTTTTGGAGATGAGGACGCTCCGTTTACATATGATGCGGAGGGGCTGGTTGGAAACGACACTCTTTATGGCGAACTTTCACGTGAGGAAGGCGAAGATGTTGGCTTATATAAAATTTTGCAGGGCGGGCTGAACAACTCAAATTATGACATAACTTTTTTGGAAAATGTCTTTGAAATTGTGCCTCGCCATATTGTTGTGAAGATAAAATTTTTGGATAAACAGTATGACGGCACTTTGGATGTAGATTTTGAAACCACTTTTGAAAACAACATTAAAAATGAGTTTTTTGATTGCAAAGTTGAGGCAAAACTTTCTGACAAAAACAGCGGAAAAGTGAATGTTCAAGTTGGAAAAACAGAAGTTTTGACTGAGAACAAGAATTATGCTTTTGACTTTGAAGTTGAAAACAATCAAATTGAAATTTCGGCAAGGGAAGTCGGCATTTTTGTGGTTGAGAGCAGCAAAACATATGGCGATGATGACCCAATATTTACTTACACAGCCAGAAACGCGGTTGAGGGCGAGGCGCTAAGTTTGTCAATTTCAAGGCGAAGAGGAGAAAATGTTGGCTTTTATTCTTACTTTTTAATGTATAGAGAGAACTCAAATTATAATATTTCGCTTGTCAACCAGCAGTTTGAAATTTTGCCAAGAGAAATTAAGGTTTCTGTTCAAAATCAGTCAAAAAAATTTGGTGACGAAGACCCACAAATTGAATTTTCTCTTGCCGAAGGTTTGTGTTTTGACGACAAGCAAGAAGACATTATTGACGGGCAAGTTTACAGGCGTCATGGCGAGAATGTTGGCGTTTATGATTATGATTTTTCAAGGTTGTCAACAAGCGCAAATTACACTTTTGTGAACAGCGCAAACACAAATTTCATCATTACAAAACGCCCAATCACAGTGACAATTGGCAAACATGAAAAAGTTTATGGTGATGCCGACCCAACTTTTGATTATGAGGTTTCAAATGACATTGAGGGGCAGCGCTTTGAGGCGCAAATTGTTCGAGATTATGGCGAGGATGTTGGAACATATAGGCTGATTTGCGGAACTGCAAACGACCCAAGATATTTAATAGAATATGTTGAGGGGACTCTTGTAATCAACCCATATGAACTGACCATTAAGGCGGATGAAAAAGTTAAAATTTATGGTGACGAGGACCCAATCCTCACTGTTTCAATCACAAAAGGATTTTTGAAGTTTAATGACAGGATTGACAGCCTTGTTGTTGGAAATCTAGACCGAAAACAAGGCGAGGTTGTCGGGAAATATGAGATAAATTTGGGAACACTTTCTTTTGGAAAGAACTATTTGCTCACTTTCGAGAGCGGAGAGCTGACAATTCTTCAAAGGCACATAAACATTGTTGCAAATTCCGTTTCAAAGGTTTATGGGGAGGCTGACCCAACTCTTGATTTTGAAATTGGCGGCGACGGACTTGTGTTTGGAGACGAAATTGAGGGCGCTTTGGAAAGAGAACAAGGTGAAGTTGTTGGAACTTACAACATTTTGCAGGGAAGCATAAAAACAACTGAGAATTACTATTTTGACTTTGTTTCGGGGCACTTTGAGATAACAAAAAAGCCAATTCAAATCATTCCAACAACTCTTTCAAAAGAGTATGGCGACGAAGACAAGGAGATTGAATATGAAATTCAAGGCTCTCTTGTTGGCGAGGACACGTTAAGCGGACATCTTTATCGCGACACCAGCAAAACCCAAATAGGAAGATATCAAATTTACTCTTCGCTTGAAAATGAAAATTATGAAATTTTGCTTGGAACGCAATATTTTACAATTTTGCCAAGGGAGATTGTTGTCAGGGCAGAAAGTTACACCATAAATTATGGCGAGAAAGAGCCAGAACTTTCTTATTCAATTGTCTCTGGCACAATTTTGGAAGGCGACGAAATAAGCGGCGGAATTTTTAGAACACCAGGCAATTCGGTTGGCACTTATGACATTTTAAGCAACCTTTCAATCAACAGAAATTACAACATAGTTTTCATGACGGGAAAACTTACAATTCTGCCACTTTCGCTTACAATTCAGAGCAAAAATTATCAAAAGATTTATGGCCAAGAAGACCCAACTTTCTCTTATGAAATTGTTTCGGGAGAACTTGTGAATTCCGACAAACTTTACGGCGTTTTGACAAGAGAAAAAGGCGAAGATGTTGGGAAATACAGCCTCATAAACGGCGTTTATAACGAAAATTACAATATCACGCTGCTTCCTGCCGAAATTGAGATATTAAGAAAGGATGTAAAACTTATTTCAAGTGTTTATAACAAAATTTTTGACGGCACAAACACCGCTTATCTTAAAAACCCATATGTTTCGGGAACGGTTGACGATATCTATCTTCAATATGAGAGGGCAAATTGCGCAGAATTTGAAAGCGCAGATGTTGGAAATCACATTGCCGTTCATTTGCACGACATCACAATTGTTGGACAAAAAGCGAACAATTACAACCTCATTATTCCAGATGTATTGTATGCAAACATAACTTTGCCAGAACTTGAAAAAGATGAGGTTAAAGTTTCCGCAAAAGAGGCCGTTTTGCAGGGAGACTACAAACTTAATTATTCTGTAGAAAATGTGAAAGACTCAATAAGTGTTGAAAACAAAAAGATTATTTTAAGTTACAACCTTTGGCTTGAAAATAATCAGCAAAAACTTACTCCAAACAGCCCTTATACAATAAGCATTGACATCCCTGCTGAGGTCTTTGCGAAGAACAATGTTTATGTTTTTCAAAAGGACAAAGATGGCAAATTTGTGCTTGTTTCAAGCAGAAAAGACGAAAACGGAAAACTTATCATCTCAGCAAATTCGCTTGGCGAATTTTACATTGCCGTTGAGGACGAAACGTGGCTTAATATTGGCGTGTATGTTGCCTTTGGAATCATAGCGCTGTTAGGAATTTTTGTGCTTACAAAAATACTAAGCCGCCACAAAAGAAGAAAAATCATAAAATAAAACTCTTCAAGTTGAAGAGTTTTTTATTGCAATTCTTTGTCATTTTGTGTCGTCTTGGTTTCCAATTTTTGAGAATAAATGTCGGCCACCTTTTGAAGATTTTCGCTTTTGTCAAATGGAGTGCTTGAAAAACTTTCCACTTTTCCCGCTTTAAGTTCGCTTTGCAAAAGTTCCATTGGAATTTGGTCATAATAATCCAACTCAGACGCTTGAGCATAATAAGTTGTGCCTTCGCCAGAAGTTGTGTAGGTTGGGATGAAGTAATAATCTGAGCCGTCTTTAAAATATCCCAAATAGTCGTCGCCAACATAAAGCGTTTCGTCGCCCAAAGCGCCCTTAATCTTTTGCCCATTTTCGCTCATTTTTTGACAACTGTCAAGCGCGCAGTCATAATTTAAATAGTTCAAAAAGTCAAAGAAATAATCTTTTGACAGTTCTGCCTCACTTTCAAAGTCTTTGCCCGTGAGATAGTTTAGCGTGTAAAGTTCATCATCCGCCTCAAAAAGAATGGAAAGAAAATATTTGTCATATTCGTTGTTTTCGTCGCACAAGTTGTAAGGAAGCAGATAAAAGGAAATCAGTCCGCTCACCTCGTCAATGTTGTAGTCGCTTCTTGAATTTGCGTCCTGGATGATAAGAGAAGTGAAACTGTTTGAAAGTGCGGCTCTTTCCGCTTCGCTGATGGTGTCCATGTCTATTTGGCCATTGTTGTCAATTTCAACATCATTTCCGTTATCGTCAATAACATGGTCAGGCGTGTGAGGGTCTTTGTGAGGAGGGTTGCTATTGTAAATCCTTGTCTGAATAAAGTTGTAGCCCAAAAAAGCTGCAACGCCCAAAGCGGGAACGCCAATAACGCAGGCAAAAGCTATGCCAACTTTTTTCAGCACGCTCTTTTTCTTTTTTTTAGTTGTTTCCTCAGAGGAAGAGTTTTCTTCCAACTCTTCTTTTTTCTTCTTTTTCATATAAAAACTTTAACACATCAAAGTCATTTTGTCAAGACCTTGTTTAAAATTCGTTTATATAAAACAGCAGGTCTTCCGCCAAAAAGATTGTTGCCAAAACTATGATTGGAATTACTATTGCCTTTGAAATTTTGGTGTCCTCGCTTTTTGCAATTTGTTTAAATAGCATCACAAGCGGAATGATAAAAAGTATAGAGCCAACAACTCCAAGTTGGTCAATCATGGAGATGTATGCGTTGTGGGCGCTGTAAGGCATATTTGGAACGGGCGCTGCGCCAAGGCCTCTTCCAAAGAAGAAGAAAAACGGATTTGTTCCCCAATAGGAGAATGTTGCTTTCCACAAATTCCACCTTGTGGTGGTGAATTTGTTCATAACTTCGTCAAGGCTGCCTTTAAAGTCTCCAAACCTGTCAATTATGGTCTTGAAGAAAGATGGTTTTGCAAAATAAACCGCCACAATCACTGCCGCCAAAACGGCAAGCAAAATAGAGCCAACAACAAGCGTTTTCTTCCAATTTACGGTTAGCATTCCAATGAAGAGGGCAACAAGAATTATTATCAAGGTCACATAATAAAGTTTTGAAAAGGTGAAAACTCCGGCAAAGGCGACACATCCAAACAAAACGCCGTCAACAATTCCGCCCTTGTTTTTAATGATTTGATATGCCAAAATTGAGAGGACAATTTCGCTGAACATTGCAAGCAAATTTGTGTTTGTTAAAAGTGCCTGATAGCGAAACAGACCACTTCCACTTGGCAGGACAATTATTGTTTGAAGATAAGGCGAAACAAACAAAAACGCGCCAAAAACATAAGAGGTCAAAAGGGAAAACGCCAAAATTTTTATGTTCAGCCCGATTCTAAAAATCTTCCAATTTTTGCCCATGATAAAAAGCGCCAAATAAAGCGTTAAGATAATGCCAACTTTAAAAATCAAATTTTTGCTGTAAGGCCCAATTGGCATCAAGGCATAAATTGTGAAAAGCAGAACAAAAATAAGTTTTTTCCAATTCATTTTTCCTTTTTCAACAAAGAAAAAGTTTAGCAAAAATTTCAAAATTAGAATTGCAACATCCGCCAAAAAGATTATTGCGCTCACATAAGGATACAATAGGCAGAAAGGTAAGCCAAACATAAGATAAGAAATCCCATTTTCAAAGCCATCAAAAAGCACAAACAGCCCAAGCAAAACAAACGCCGGATAACTCACCCACGAAGCAAAGCAGTTTGCAAGAAACAAAAGCAGCAAAATGCCGCCGTTTATCCACAATCTGTTTTTTATGTATTTCTCAACAAATTTGTTTTCCAAAAATTTATTTTCACTTTTAACATTTTCTTCTGCCATAATCCACTCCAAGACAATTATAACTTTTCTTGGCGGCGTGGGTCAAACAAATTTAGTGGTTTGCCTCTTTTGAAACATAAGTTTTCTTTTTCTTCCTCCTTAGCAATGGAAGCTGACGAGCGAATCCCGTCGGCATAGTCACTGCGGGAAGAATTTTTGTTTTGCAGGTGCATTTAGCCAACATTTGTTTTGTTTAGATGTGAAAATGTGTTATAATCCACATTAGGAGCGGGAGGCAAAAATGTTTTTCTTTACAAGTGATACGCATTTTTATAATCAAGAAGATTTAATATTTGATTTTAGACACTTTAAATCTGCAAAAGCCTTTGACAAATTTGTCATTAAAATTTGGAATAAACAAGCCAAAAAAGATGACACAATTTTTGTCATTGGAGACTTTGTTGATTGTGACGGAGAGGGCTATGATGGCTGGAAAAGGGCGCTTTCTTATGTCAAAAAAATTAAAGCACAAGTTGTGCTTATTATGGGCAACAATGAAGACAGAGTTGTAAAATATTATTTTGACAATGATTACAACAAATTTCGTGAATATTGCCTTAGACTTGGCTTTAAAGATGTGCAAAAGGAAATGACTGTAAGTTTTAATGGTCAAGAATTTTTCTTAACCCACAAGCCAATCAACTACAAAAAGGGAGTTTTTAACCTCTTTGGGCATATGCACCGCGCTGGCGGGCTTTACAAGCCGTTTGGCATAAATGTTGGCTGTGATTTAAACCACTTTTGGCTTTATAGCGAAAAGGACATTCAATTTCTAATGGATATGAAAGAAAAATATTGGGATAAAGACAAAAATTTGAACATGAAAATTGACTAAAAGATTTTCATTCTTTCTGGCGCTTGTTATGATAAGATAGTTGGTGCTCCCGGCAGGACTCGGACCCGCAACATTTCGGTCCGAAGTAATCCCTTTAAAATGGTGTTTTTGCCCAACTTTTGGCCCAAAGCACAAAGGCTGCATTTGCAAAAATCTTGCAAAATTGCTGCAAAACTTCATGAAAGATTGACTTTGAAATTTCTATGTTGTAATATATTAAAATGAAAAGAAAAACTGCATATTTATTTCTTGATTGGTATATGACAATAAATGAACTTATAAAAAATAAAGAAGTAAACAAAGATAGTTTTCAGCTTTTTACGGATGCATTAGAAAGTTTAAAAAAAGAACTTGGTTGCGAAATTAACCTGATAATTCTGTCTGGCACTTCGCAAAATTCTGCAATGCAAGCCTTTTTGACTTTAAACAATGTGTTTAAAGAAAGCCAAAGCAATGTGTTTAAAGGCTTTGCTTATGAATATGGGGGATTTTTTATTCGCCCAAACGGCACAATCAAAAAATATTATAACAATCCAACCAGTTTAAACAACATAAACGAACTTTGCAAAAAATATAGGCTTTCTCAATATCAAGGCTGTAAATTGTATTATAGTTTCAAATTCAAACAAGTTGACGAGCAAGCTTTAAATTTTGTTGATGAGTGTAAAGAAACATTCAAAGATAAAGATTTTGAATTTTTCAATGACGAATATGGTTCGGGGCTTGATATTAAGAATAGAGATTTAAACAAACACGAATTTGTTTCAAAATATTTAAAAAATAAAAAAATCGACATCCTTATTTTTGGGGGCGACAGTGCTCAGGATGAAATTATGTTTGAAAAAAGCAACTTTCAAAACAAATATTTTTTAGGTTTCAAGGAATTTACAAGCATGAAAGATAACTATTTCCTAAGTTCCCAAAAGAACATATGGGGAATAATAGATGACCTAAGGGCCTTGACAATGCGTTTAAAAAACAATAAAATATTTGAGTCTGAGATATAGTAAAAATTGGTGCTCCCGGCAGGACTCGGACCCGCAACATTTCGGTTCGAAGCCGAACGCTCTAAGACAAGGAGAGGAGAGGCAAATGTCTTGACAATTTGCATCAACTCGACGCAGTCGCAACAAAAAATGATAATTTTTTGTTATCCAGTTGAAAGTGAAACTGGAAAAAATCAAGTTGGTGCTCCCGGCAGGACTCGGACCCGCAACATTTCGGTTCGAAGCCGACCGCTCTATCCAGTTGAACTACGGGAGCATTTTTGTTTCGCGACCTTATTATATCACAATATTTTTTGTTTTTAAAGCAATTTTTTAAAAAGTTTGCTCTTTGCTTGCTTTTTTTTATGTTTTTGTTTACAATATTTTTAATTAGGAGCAGATTATGAGCGATAAATCAAAAAAATCTTCAAAAAAAGGGCTGATTATTTGTCTTGTCGTCTTCACCATTCTAGGCTATGCTGGTGGGGCGGCTATTTGTTATTTCACCCAGCCTGATGTCCAAATTCTTGATTGTCTCACAAGGGACTACGCTTTTGTTGGCGCGGGCGGCGGTTTGATTTTGGGCATTTTGGCATATATGTTCACAAGGCCTAGAAAGCAAAGGTCAACCACAAACGCAAAAACCACAGGTAAAACCTCAAGCGGTGAAGAGATGGACTTGGCATATAACTCCGAGTGGCTTCATCCAGACGAAATAAAAAACAAATTTGGGCTTATTGCCACAACTTGGTCGCAACTTCCAACACTCAAAAACACGGGAATTGTGTTTAGAAACACAATTGAGGGTAGCAAATATCAAATTGGCATGAAAGATGAGTACCACTGTCTTATCATAGGAACAACTTCTTCTGGTAAAACATCTTTAGTGCTTGTTCCAAGCATAAGAATTTACGCGCACTCAGGCGAAAAGCCTTGCATGGTCATTTCTGACCCTAAGGGAGAACTTTTTACATCCACAAGCAAAATTTGTGAGGATGAGGGCTACCGCGTAATAACGCTTGATTTGCGTGACCCATTCTCCTCCACAAGATGGAACCCAATGGAACACGCATATGACCTCTATCATAAAGGAAAAAATTGTTCTAAAAACATCAAAAAATGTGTGGACGGAACAAGACCAAAGCAAGCCGGCTTTCAAGAAATTCCTGGCGAGACTTACGGGAAAGAGTGGTTTGGCTTCGAGGGCGTGGCTTATCCTGATGAAGACCAACTTCGCGTTGCAGTAAGAAGTGCCGAGCAGGTTTATTGTGACATGGCGCAAAACGAACTTCGTGAAATCTGTAACACCATTGCTCCAAAATCTCCAAAGGCTTCAGACCCAACTTGGGAAGAGGGCGCACAGGACTATTTGTATGGCGTTTCGCTTGCCATGCTTGAAGACAGTTTAAACCCAGAACTTGGAATGACCAAAGAGAAATTCAACTTTTATAATTTATATAAAATTGCAACTTACCGCGACCCTGACGCTGATGCGCCATTTGAGACAGTTAGAAAATATTTGTTGCAAGGGCGCGACGAGGCAACTTCAAACGTCCCAAACTTGACTTCCGCCGTTATTAACAACGCTCCAAACACAACAAAATCCTACATAGGTGTTTTGAACGGAAAAATTTCATTCATGAACGATATTGGAATTTCCTATTTGACCTCGCAGAGCGACCTTAACTTTGACGACTTTACAAGCAAGCCAACGGCGTTCTACCTTATCATCCCAGATGACCGTGAGGAGCGTCACAATTTGGCAATTTTGTGCTTGTCACAACTTTACAAGAGGCTTGTTGATAAGGCGAACAGTTATCACAGCAAAAAACTGCCTCAGCACGTTTACTTCATTTTGGAAGAGTTTGGTAACTTGCCACCAATTCCTAAGTTTGACAGCATGATCACCGTTTCCCGTGGAAGAAACATTTTGTATGAAATGGCGGTTCAGTCTTACACCCAGCTTGAAACAAAATATGGGCAGGATGCGGCAAAGACCATTCGCGGAAACTGCAATGCGCAGATTTTCCTTGGAACTGACGACCAGCCAACACAGGATGCGTTCTCCAAAATGTGCGGCGAAGTGCAACTTATTCACGAAGAGACCAATGTTTCCAAGAGCACAAAGAACACTGACGACATCAACAAAACAACAAACGTTCAAAGAACAACAAGGGCTCTTATTACCCCATATGAACTTGGGCAACTTGAAAGAGGCGAGGTTGTCGTTAAGTTGTTCCGTTACAATCCAATGCGCTTGAAATTGACACCATCTTATCAAACACCTTTCTTCTATAAGAAAGATGCAATAAGGCAAGTGGGAATTATGAAGAGTCTTGACACCCAAAAAGTATATTATGATATCAAAATGAGAAACAGCAAGGTGATAAAGAATAATAACCCATTCGACTTTTAGCGCGGGGGACACTAGAATTTCTTAACGCGGACAGCCCGCCCGCTGTCATTCTGCATTGTGAAGTAGGGCGCTGGTGTCTTGTGAAAGCAAGGCTCTGAAAACAAGTGTATGAGATCCTTCGCATTGCTCAGGATGACAAAATGACGCCGTCGCTCTGAGAGGAGCGAGGAGGCTCAAAGAATAATACGTGTGTAGTAAAAAAAGAAGGTGAAAGCCTTCTTTTTTTTGTGTTTTACATTCCGCCCTTGCCGTCTCTATCAATGGTTTTTGGTGGCTTGTCCAAAATTGGGGTTGCTGTTTCGTAACCATCTTTTTCTGAAAGTTGAACTTTCGCAAGCAGTTTTTCTTCTTCTGGGGTGGCATGTTTTGCAAATGCTTCTTTTTCGCATTGCTTTCTTATCCTTTCTGCTGCAGGACTGCCATAGTCGTTTGTCCTTCCATAATAATCAAAAGATTCTGCTCTTGCAAGACATTCTACGCTGACAAGTCTCATTGTTTTTTCAGAACCTGCTTCACACTCATCTTTGTTCAGCCAAAGGTATTCAATTCCTCTGTATTTTACAACAGGTGCTTCGCCTGACGTTTCAATTGATTTTCCGTTTTCCTTGTCCCAAATTAAGCCGGTTCTAAATTTTGTCTTGCAATCCTTCACAACAGTGCTTGCTGGATTATAGAACAGTTGCAAAACCACACGCAGACCAAAATCACAATAGGAAACAAGATCGTTAAGCAATGGTCCGCCACCGTAAACACTAAAAATTCGAGAGCCCTTTTCAACCACAGGCCCTCTGGTGTAATAGGTGCCGTTTGCACATTTTGGGCTGATGTACTCTTCCCACGCACCTTGCCTGTATGCTTTTTTTGAAAGGGGTGCAGTAAAAAATGCAGGAAATTTCCTTAAAATTTCTTTAGCATCTGCCACGCTAGGCAAGTTTACATAATTTTCTATTGTTGCCATTTTTATCTCCTCTGCTTTTAAACAAATATATTATATTGCAAATTTTAATGGTTGTCAATATGAAAAGTTAGAATTTTTGCAAACAAGCTGATTTTCTTTTTCCTACTTTTCTTTCTCGAAAGAAAAGTAGGCAGAAATTAAATATTCTTCATATAAAAGCATATGGAAAATTTTTATAATGACGAAATGCTGCCTGAGGATTTTGAACAAATTGCAAAGGCTTATTCAAAATCTTTAAAAGACAGAGGCTTTGTTTTTGTTAGGCTTGAAGAGGAAGAGTTCAACTTGCTTTTGGACGAAATTTTTGTGATTATTGCCAAAATGCGAGCCTGCCTTTTAAAAATGGACAAAGTGCTAAATTCTGCAAAATTGCAAGAAATTCTTGAAAAAAGTGAGAAAAAACTGTCAAAAACCTACAATTGCAATAAAACATACAAATTTTTGTGTTTGGATGAGGCAAACAGAGCGTTTTTGGGCCTTGTTTCTCTTGAAAATTTATTGCTTTTAAAACTTTTGCTCTTGGCGGTTAAAAGCGAAAGGCTGGAAGAGTGCAACGAAATTTCAACATCCATTGCAAGCGTTTTTGCCGAAAGTTTTTCTTCCAATTTTAAAATTGTTTAAAAAATATCATAAAATCTGATAAAAAATGCAGAAAAATTTAATTTTTTTGCGTTTTTTTGTTATTTTTTCAAAATTTTTATTGACAAACTAAAAATCTATGATAAAATTTATCAAAAGAGGTTGGGATATGGAAATAAAAGAAGGGGCGCTGGTTTTTATAATTCAAAATGACAAGGTTTTGTTGTGCAAAAAGAAGGACGATAAGTTTTGGGGAGGAATATTTGCAGATGTTTGGCCTAAAGGGCAAGAAGACCTTATGACAAAAACATCACAATTTCTCAGCGAAAAATTTGGAGTTGTTTCTGGAGAGATTACAAAAAGGGGTTCTATTTCTAAGAGATATTACGAGAAAGGAAAACTTCAAAAAAGAATTTCGGCAGAAGTTCTGATTGTAAATAATGTTCAAGGCGACATTAAAAATGACGATTATGACCTTGAATGGGTTGGGATTATGCAAGTTCTCACAAAGCCACTGGATGGCGGAGATGTTTATTGGGTTCCGCTGGCTTTGCAGGGCAAGAATGTGCGCGCTTCTTTCAAATACAGCGCCACAGGAAATCTTTTAACCTTTGAAAGTTCTTCAAGTTTGATGAATTTTTCTCTTGGTCGCGGCGGCAGAGGGAAAAATTGATTTTATTTTCATTTTGTTTTGTAAGATTTTATTTTTGTGATAAAATATAAACAAGGAGAGCGAATGAAGAAAGTTTTTGCACTCATCTTGTTTGCGTGCATGGCTCTGTTTTCAGGAGTCATTCTTTCTTCTTGCGGAGAAGATAACGCCGACAGAACAATTTCAATAAAGGACACAAGCGGGCTTTGTGATGTTAGGCTTATAAATATGAGTGATGGCTCGGGCAAATATATTCAAGGCAGCGGCGGGGTTTACAGAGTTGCAAATCACACAAATGTCAAAGTTGAAATTTACGCTATGGATTATGGGGTTGACTTTTCTGAACTTGAAGTTGTGAGAAATGGTCAAAAACTTGAAAAGAAAAAAGATATTTTTGACACTGATAGGGCCTCAGATGAAAAATACAGTCCAGTTCCCGACGGCGGAAGTTTGTATTATGGATATTTTACAATAGCTTACATAGACGGTAATGTTTCGGTTACCCTTTCAAAGGCAAAGATGGTTTCCTCAACATTCACTTTTCAAGTGGAAAACTTGGAAGAGACACAAGACTTTTTGAAAGCAACAAAAATTGATGTTTCCAAAACTGATCAAAAAGACTTTGTATCTTTTTATGATTTTCTGACAGGTGATAACCCAAGCCTCACAAGAGTGTTTGACGCAACAGCCGAGACGGAACTTAATAGTTATAGGACATTCCACTTAAGTTTTGACGGAGTTGCACCATTTGATTTTTCTGATGCGCATCCTTTTAGGTTTGATGACGACGAAAGTTTGTATCCTGCATTTGGGCGCTATGGAAAAGAATATATCCTTGATCTTGGTGCAGAAAATGTTGGAGATCAATATAATTACAACATAACTGTGGACTTTTCAAATGTGACATTTGCAGAATATCAAATTGACCTGCCAGAGGACAATCAAACTTTCCAGATTGTAGCCTCGGCAACCAGAGTGAACGTAAACAATGTGGCGGATACAACATTTAGCCTGACCAAAAAAATGGAAACGCCCGTGTTTGGCGTGGTTGCAGACTATTCTGAAATGCAGGTTCTTGTAAATGAAACACCTCTTGTTTTTGACGAGGAAAATGGCACATACTCTTTCCCTGAAGAGGTTTTGTCGCCCTACATGACTGAAACTGAAAGAGACACATTTCAAATTTCAGTTGCAGGCATAAAATATATGAAAGAAGAGGAAGAGGTTTCGCCTGTTCCGCTTGAGTTTGCAATATCAAATTTCAATCTAAATTTTTCGGATATAAATCCAAAATTTTATGGGGTTGACGAACAAGGCTCAAAAACAGGGGTAACCACAATTGTTGGCGCGGACCTCCCTTACGCCATTGAAGGACAAAAGTATATTTTGTCTTGGGCATACAACACAGACGAACAGGGCGACTATAGGACATCAGTAGATTTCTTTGACTTTGGCATTAGGCTGATAAATATTGACGAACAAATTTTCAACTTGAAAGATGTTTTGCCTGAGGACAACACTTTGCTGGAAGAAAATGTTTTCAAACATCAGTTTGATGTCCAAGTTCCTGTTGAGGAAGATTTTGAAACCAGACAATATACCCTTAGGGCTTACTATAACGAAGACACTGAAATTTTTGACAAATTTGAACTTCAATTTACTTGCGCAAGCGAAAATGAAGACGGTTTTGAGTTTGTTGTGAATGAATATCAGAAAAACATTGACATTTCCTCGGGGCTGGAAGATGAAAGCGCTGCTATTAGGTGCGCCGTTTTGGATAGGAGCGGAGAAATGACCTCAGAGGGTTGGCTGCCGGTTGGTGAAGAGCCACTTACGAGGACTGTTCAAGCGGGATATTTGGTTGCTTTTGAGATTATCATCTCTGAAGAAAAATTTGTTTCGGAATACGACTTTGCCATTCAAACTCCTGATTTGGCATACTTGACCGGAAAGATAGACCCCGTGGACGCTGAGCCTGGGAAAAGAGGATTTATAATATATTTTGCAATTACAGACCTTTTTTATGGCAAAGATGTAAACAAACCATTTGTTCTAATTCAGGTGGGCTGATGCAATTTTTTGAAAGAGTTTACAACCTCGTCAGGGAAATTCCGCGGGGAAAGGTTATGACTTATGGGCAAATAGCAAGAATTTTGGGCGCGCCAAGGTTTTCTCAGGTTGTTGGCTTTGCGCTTCATCAAAACCCTGACCCAGAACATATTCCTTGTCATAGAGTGGTGAATAGAAATGGTGAAATTTCCGCCTCTTTCGCTTTTGGCGGAGGAAATGAGCAGAGAAAACGGCTTGAAGCCGAGGGCATCGTCTTTGATAAAGATGGCAGGATTGATTTGAAAAAATACGGCTTAAACACTCTTGATTTTATCAATTTTTAAAAAATAAACAATTTTTTTTGGTTTTTTGTTGACTTTAAGAATAAAGTGTGATAAAATTCAAGAGCAATATGGGGGTGTGGCTCAGCTGGTAGAGCATCTGCCTTGCAAGCAGAGGGTCAGCGGTTCGAACCCGCTCAT
>CANQRC010000011.1 GCA_947626155.1 uncultured Clostridia bacterium
AACTCAGTCCTTCTTTGGCCGCTTGAATAATTGCGTTTTGTTCGGCGTGGGCGGCGTAGCAAGTTTCGGCATGAGTTCCGCTGGCAATCCCAAGTTTTTCCCTCAGGCATTCGCCCCGTTCAATGCAGGTTCTAACGCCCGCAGGCGCTCCGTTGTAGCCCGTTGTCATGATGTGCTTGTCCTTCACAATCACTGCGCCAACTTGCCGCCTCAAACAGCTTGACCAAGTTGCCACGTGCTCTGTAAGTTCCATAAATCTTTTGTGCCACTTATTCATCCTGTCCCTCCCTCAAAACCACAATTTCGCGCTCAACATAAGTTCCTTGCTTTTTAAGTTCTCCCTCCAAAAAAGAGGTGAGCGCCAGCACATCTTCACTTGTCGCGCCGCCCAAGTTGACAATAAACCCCGCGTGTTTTTTTGAGACTTCTGCTCTTCCTATTTTAACACCTTTTAACCCCATTTTGTCAATCAATTTTGCAGGGTGAATTTCAGGATTTGCATCAACTTTTTTAAACACGCTCCCAAGTGACGGCAAATCCAACGGCTGGCTTTCTTTCTTCTTATTATAAAAAATTTTCATATTTTGCTCAATTTTTTCACTTTTTTCGCGTTTTAAATGCAATTTTGCGCCCAAAATCACATATTTTTGCAATTTTGAATTTCTGTAAGAAAAGCCGCAAGCCTCGTTTTGAATTGTCCTAAACTTTTTTCCGTCAAAAACATACACCTCTTTCACAAACTCACAAATCTCATGCCCAAAGCAGCCTCCGTTCATGAAAAGAAAGCCGCCTAGCGTTGCCGGGATGCCATAACTCCACTCTAGACCCGAAAGCCCAAGTTTTTGAAGCGCCAAGTTCAAAGCAAAGAGATTGACCCCTGCGCCTACTTTCACAAAACTGCCCCTCACCTCAATCTTGTCAAGGTGTTTAAGACAAATGACCGCGCCGTCAAAGCCCTTGTCGTCAAAAAGCACATTGCTGCCGTTGCCCAAGATGAAAGTTCTAATCTTCTCTCTTTTGCAAATTTCCAAAATTTCAACAAGTTCTTTTTCGTATTTTGGAAAGAGCAAAAATCTCGCCTTGCCGCCAATTTTCATTGTGGAATATTCGCTTAAATCCGCGCCCACTTTGCAATCAAATTTTTCAAACATAAAAATATATATGAAAATTATTAAAAAAATGAAAAATAATTAAAAAATGCTGAAAATTCCTATTTTTAGGGCAGAAAAATATTTTAATAATTATTTTTAAAATAAAAAAATTCCTTATTTTTAAGGAATTTTTTTTATTAAACCAATTCAACAAGTGCCATTTCAGCAGCATCGCCACGGCGTTGGCCGAGTTTGGTTATTCTTGTGTAACCGCCGCCTTGACCAGACTGTTTTGCGCGCTCTGCATATTTTGGTGCATAAACGTTGAAAATCTTTTCAAGAAGTGGGTGATTGATGCCCTCGGTTCTGTGTTTGAAGCTTTCCAAACTTTCCTTTGGCTTTCTTTGTTCTTGAAGATCATAGACGTAGCCCATGATTTTCTTTCTGGCAGCAAGTTTCTTTGGACCATCGTTCAAAACTTCGGTCTTAACTTTTTTGCCGTCAGCGCCCTTAACTTCTTTAACAACCTTAACTGTGTCAAGATAAGAATTCATTGCTGTGGTGATTATTTTTTCAGCAATTCTTGCAGTTGACTTTGCTTTTGCAAGAGTTGTTTCAAGTTTGCCGTTCCAAAGCAGAGTGGAAACTTGTCCACGAAGCATTGCATTTCTTTCTTTTGAAGGTCTGCCCAATTTATCGTTAGCCATTTTACTCTCCTTTTTAGGTTTTACCTATTTATTTTATTCTTCGTCTTTGCGAAGAGAAAGTCCATAACTTTCAAGTTTTTGGATGACTTCCTCAACAGACTTTGCGCCAAGGTTTCTTACCTTAAACATATCGCTTTTTGATTTTTTGATAAGGTCTTGGATATAATTGATGCCTGCGCGTTTGAGGCAGTTGTAAGAACGAACTGAAAGGTCCATTTCTTCAATTGGAAGTTCCATAAGTTTCACTTGTTTGTCTTCTTCTTTTGAAATAAGAATTGACATATTTCCCATTTCAGCGCAAAGGTCAACAAAAAGGTCAACATGTTCGTGAATAATTCTTCCGGCAAGGCTGACAATTTCTCTTGCAGTAGTTGTTCCGTTAGTGGTAACTTCCAAAGTAAGTTTGTCATAGTCTATGCTTTGTCCTACACGAGTTGCCTCAACATTGAAGTTAACCTTTTTCACAGGTGAGAAAATGCTGTCAACGGCAATGAAGTCTATGTTGTCATACTTTGTCTTGTTCACTTCACTTGAAACATAGCCGCGGCCATTTCCAATCATAAGGTCAAGGTCAAAAACTGCGCCATCATCCATTGTGCAGATGTGGAGGTCTGGATTTAGAACTTCAACTTGGTCGTTTGGCTCAAAATCCCTAGCAGTAACTTCGCCTGCGCCATTTTTTCTAATTTTAAGATAGGTGACAAAATCTCTGTCTTGGTTTGTGCATTTAACTGCAAGGCATTTTATGTTCAACACAATGTCAACAACATCTTCAGTTATTCCGCGAATTGTTGAAAACTCGTGAGCAACGCCAGCAATTCTAAAAGCAATCACCGCAGAGCCTGGAAGTGATGAAAGAAGCGTTCTTCTCATGCAGTTTCCAAGAGTTATTCCGTAGCCCTTTTCAAGAGGCTCAACAACAAATCTTGCAAAACTTCCGCCATCAGTTTCTTCACAAGTGATTTTTGGTTTTTCCATTTCCATCATAATAAATATCCCCCTTAAATTATCTCGAATACAATTCGACAATAAGTTGTTCCTTGATGTCGCTGTCAATATCTTCGCGTGTTGGATTTGCTAAAATTTTTCCTGTTAAGGTTTCGCTGTCAAATTCAAGCCACTTTGGAACGACAATTTTCATTCCTTTAAGAGCCTTGAACATTTCAAGTTCTCTCTTGTTTTCCTTAACGGTGATAACGTCTCCAACTTTAACTCTGTAAGAGCAAATTGAAACTCTCTTTCCATTTACGCAGATGTGACCATGATTTACAATTTGTCTGCATTCTGCTCTTGAAGAGCCAATTCCCATGCGGTAAATAACATTGTCAAGTCTTCTTTCAATCAAAGAAAGCATCTCTGCGCCTGTGGCACTTTTACTCTTGGAAGCAGTTTCAAAATATTCTCTAAATTGTCTTTCCAAGATGCCATACATTCTTTTAACTTTTTGCTTTTCACGAAGCTGAAGCCCATATTCTGTAACTCTTTTTCTTGATGCCCCATGTTGTCCAGGGATAACAGGTCGTCTTTCCATTGCACATTTCTTAGTCAAACATCTCTCGCCTTTAAGGAAAAGTTTGCGACCCTCTCTTCTACATTGACGGCAATCAGGTTCAATAGTTCTTGCCATAACTTTTTCTCCTTTTAAACTCTTCTTCTCTTTGGAGGTCTGCAACCGTTGTGTGCGATTGGAGAAACATCCTTAATAAGTGTAACATTAAAACCGAGCGTTGCAAGAGCGCGAATTGCGCTTTCTCTGCCATTTCCTGGCCCTTTAACATACACTTCAACTGACTTCATGCCATTGTCAAGTGCAACCTTGCCTGCCTGTTCAACGCAAGTTTGAGCGGCAAAAGGTGTGCTTTTCTTAGAGCCTTTAAGCCCAAGTCTGCCAGATGAACATGAAGAAATAACATTACCTTGTGTGTCAGTGAAGACGATAATGTTGTTGTTGAAAGAGGTCGTGATGTGGACTTGACCTTTGTCAATGTTTCTGCTAACTCTCTTTCTGGTTTTAACAGTTTTCTTTTTTGTGTTATTTGTCTTAGTGTTTGCCATATCCTACCTCTTATTTCCCTTTCTTGGCGCTTCCGCCAACGATTTTTTTAGGTCCTTTTCTTGTTCTAGCATTGTTTTTTGTGCTTTGTCCACGAACAGGAAGTCCTTTTCTGTGACGAATACCACGATAGCACCCAATTTCTCCGAGTTTCTTGATATTCATACTAACTTTTGATTTAAGTTCACCTTCAACTACAAGATTGTGTTCGATGTAATTACGAAGTTTGGCAATTTGCTCTTCGGTAAGGTCTTTAACTCTTGTGTCAAGAGAAATTCCTGTCTCCTTGCAAATGTTTCTTGATGTTTCAACGCCAATTCCGTAAATGTAAGTCAAACCATATTCCAATCTTTTTTCTCTTGGAAGGTCAACACCAGCAATTCTTGCCATCTATTTTTCTCCTCTTTGGGTTTTCCCCGACTTTATTTTGTTTTTTTTAATTAACCTTGTGTTTGTTTGTGCTTTTTGCTTTTAGAGCAAATAACCATAACTTTGCCATCTCTTTTGATGACTTTGCATTTATCACACATAGGCTTAACTGATGCTCTGACTTTCATTTCTTTGCTCCTTTTTTAATCAGCCTTTGTCTCTCCAAGTGATTCTTCCCTTGGTGAGGTCATACGGACTCATTTCAATCTTAACTTTGTCTCCCTCAATAATTCTGATGAAGTTTTGACGGAGTTTTCCTGAGATGTAAGCGGTTATCACATGGCCGTTTGACAGTGTAACCTTAAAGGTCATACTTGGCAAAACTTCTGTAACAACTCCCTCAAATTCAATCACATCTTCTTTGGACATATTCACTCCTTTCTTTTAAGAATTTTCTGATTTCCGCATTAACTTTTTCTTGCCCAGATTGAAGTTTCTCTCTTTCGAAACTCGTTTTTGAAGCCTTCTGGACATGTTTGAGGCTTTTCTTCTTCGGTTTAGTCAATTTCAAGCGCTTTCCGTCAACCAAATAACAAAACTTTTCGTCAACTTCAAGCACAACAAAAATCTGATTTTTTTCTTTTCCCGCAGTTGCGACAACCACATCACCTTGCAAAATATTCATCATCCGTCTCCAAGGTGAGAATTTCCAGCCCCGTCTTTGTGAAAAGAACTGTGTTTTCGTAGTGCGCCGCTGGTTTTCCGTCACGCGTGACAATTCCCCAGCCGTCACTAAGCATACCTATTTCTTTTTTTCCAGCATTTATCATCGGTTCAATTGCAAGCACAGCATTTTCGGTGATAACCGGCCCATCAGTAGGTTTGCCGTAGTTTAAAACTGATGGCGCTTCGTGCATTCTCCTGCCAATCCCATGACCAGAAAGTTCTCGGACAACCGAAAATCCGTTGCTTTCAGCGTGGGTTTGAATGGCGTTTGAAAGTTTTCCAAGTCTGTCGCCAATTCTAATGTTTTCAATACCTTTGAAAAAGCACTCTTTGGTCACTTTCATAAGTTTTTGCTTTTCAGCAGAAACCTGCCCAACAGGATAGGTTCTTGCAGCATCTCCGTGATAGCCCTTGTATGCCACAACAATATCAATGCTGACAATATCGCCCTCTTTTAGAACTATGTCTTTGCTAGGAATGCCATGAACCACCATTTCGTTTACCGAAATGCAAGTTGCAGCCGGATAGCCTTCATAGCCAAGACAAGCAGGGCTTCCACCACTTTCTATTATAAACTTTTCAATGGATTTGTCAATATCATAAGTGGAAATTCCTGGTTTTACAAGCGTTTTTGCGTAAATTAGCGCATCTCTTGTAAGTTCACAGGCCTTTCTTATGAGGACAATCTCCGCAGGTGTTTTTTGAATCATTTCTGCCTCTTCAAAAAGTTTTTCACAGGTTTGTATGTTTCGTCAGGAGAGTTTTGCCCCTTCACAACGAACAACCTATCAGCGTAGAAGTCTATGAGTGGTGCGGTTTGTTTTTCATAAACTTCCAGACGATTGTTGACTGTTTCCAAATTATCGTCATCTCTTTGGAACAGTGGTGAACCGCATTTCTCGCAAGTAGTTTTTTTATAGGTCGTCGTGTTGTAAATTTCACCACATTTACTGCACGTTCTTCGACCTAAGGCGCGTTTTCTGATTTCGTCAAAAGACACGTCAAGTTGGATCACGGCGTCAACTTTCACAAGTTTTTCAAGCGCCTCTGCCTGTTGGATTGTCCTTGGGAAGCCATCCAAAATGAACCCCTTCTTGCAATCATCCTTGGCAATGCGCTCTTTTAGCATTGTGATTGTGACACTGTCTGGAACAAGTTGTCCTTTGTCAATGTAAGTTTTTGCAAGTTTGCCAACCTCTGTTCCATTTTTTATATTTTCACGGAAAAGGTCACCCGTAGAAACTTGAACCATACCAAAGTCGGTTACAATTTTTCTTGCAAGCGTTCCTTTTCCAGAAAATGGCGCTCCGAGTAAAATTATGTTCATATTCAAACTCCTTTCACTTGTCGTTTTGTTTTTGAGATTCTTCGCTCCGCAGCGCCAACGCCCGAAAGCCCGTCAGCGAGATTGCTTCGCAATGCAGAATGACAGCCTCTAGGCAGGATGACAGCCGGGCGGGCTTGTCCGCGTTAAGAAATTCTAGTTGTCCCCGCGTTAGTCTAGAAAGCCCTTATAGTTTCTCATAAGCATTTGAGCGTTCAGGCTCTTATCAAATTCAAGCGCAACAGAAACAATAATCATAAGTCCTGTTGTTGAGAAAGCGTTAATAAGTGTTGCCGCAACCGCATCATCAATGGCTTTAAATGCCAAACTTGGGATGAGGGCAATTACAGCAAGGAAGATTGCTCCAAACAAGGTTATTCTTCGAGAAATCTTTTTCAGATAATCCGAAGTTGTTCTTCCAGGCCTTATGCCAGGGATGAAACCGCCCTGTTGTTGCATACGCCTTGAAATGTCGTCTGTGTCAAATGTGATTTGAGCATAGAAGAATGCAAACGCCAAGATGAGCAATGCCAAAAGCACAATGTATGCCCAAGAGTTTGAGCCCATGTAGTTTTGATACCAATAATAAGCGTCAGAATTTGGCCAAAATATGCTCATGATAAGTTGTGGCAAAGTGAGCAGTGATGTTGCAAAAATGATTGGCATAACGCCAGACGCATTAAGTTTAATTGGAATGAATGTGTCTTGTCCGCCATACATCTTTCTGCCCTTGATTTGCTTTGCATACTTCACGCCAACTCTTCGCTCGGCGCTGTCAATCCAAACAATAAGCCCAAAGATTGCCACCAAGGCAACAACATAAATTATGATTGTCCAAAGGTGAGAAATGTCGTCTTTAACTTGGCTGATGGCACTTGAAATTGCCATACCAGAAGATGAAATGATGCCCACAAAAATGAGAAGGCTCATTCCGTTTCCAATTCCAAGTTGAGTGATTCTTTCGCCGAGCCAAACGGTGAACATTCCGCCAGCGGTTAAAATCAGCACAATGCCTGCGCAAATAACCCAAAGTGGAACGCCTGGCAAGTAACTTTCTTTAACATAACCTCTAAATGAAACAACAATTCCTATTGCCTGAGCAAGTGAAAGCACAAGTGCGGCAATTCGGGTGTAGAAAGAAATTTTTCTTCTTCCGTCCTCGCCCTGTTTAGACAGCCTTTCAAGTGATGGAATGGCAACGGTTAAAAGTTGAATAACAATTGACGCCGTAATGTAAGGCGAGACGCCAAGCGCCAAGATTGAGCCGTTTGACAGCGCGTCACCCGACAAGAGGTTCATAAGAGAGAAGAAAGACACTCCGCCGCCCGTTTTTGCTGTTTGCTCTGCCATTGCGCCTGCAAGGTCAAGCCCCGGGCAAGGCAGTGCGCATCCAATTCTAAAAAGAATAAGAAGCCCAAGCGTAATAAGAATTTTTCTTCTTAAATCTTTAATTTTAAAAGCATTTATAAGAGTTTTAAACATAACTCACTCCTAATCAAATATGATTTTTCCGCCTGCTTTTTCAATTTTTTCAACAGCCGATTTTGTTGCTTTCTTAGCATGGATTGTGAGTGGTTTTGTAACCTCTCCGTTTCCCAAAACTTTCAAGCCATAAGGTTGTCTTTTGCCAATAACTCTTGTTTCATACAAAAGTTCTTCGGTGATTTCTGCGTTTTTCTCGAAGATTTCCAAATCTCCAACGTTCACGCAAGAGTAAACTTTACGATAGTTGTAATTGTTAAATCCGCGAATTGGGACTTTTCTGATAAGAGGGATGTTTCCGCCTTCAAATCCGGCCTTAACTCCGCCGCCACTTCTAGCGTTTTGTCCTTTGTGACCTTTACCAGAAGTTTTGCCAATTCCAGAACCAATTCCACGGCCAATTCTAACTTTTTTTGTCTTTTCGCCCTGTGCAGGTTTTAGATTTTCCATTTTCATAAGCCTTACTCCTCAACCACTTCAACAAGGTGCTTCACATGGAAAATGCTTCCACGAATGCTCTCGTTGTCTGGTAAAATTCTTGTTTGATTAAGTTTCTTAAAGCCAAGTGCAGTCAAAATTTCTCTTTGCTTTTTGTTGTAGCCAATTGCACTTCTAACCCAAGTAACTTTTAAAGTTTTTTCGTTCTTTTTCATAGTTCCCTCCGATTAAATTTCCTCAGGATTTTTGCCACGGCGAGCAGCAATTTCTTCTCTTGTTTTAAGTGTGAGAAGGCCGTTGATTGTGGCTTTAACAACGTTTACGCTGTCTGTTGAGCCATGAATTTTTGTGACGATGTTGTTTACGCCAGCAACTTCCAAAACCGCTCTGGCAGCGCCACCAGCAATAACTCCGTGACCTTGCGCGGCAGGCAACATATCAATTGAAGTTGCGCCAAATTTTCCAACTGTTTGATGAGGAATTGTCCCATCAACAATTGAAACTTTTTTGAGGTTTTTCTTTGCAACAATTGTGGCTTTGTCAATGGCGTTTGGAACTTCTCTGCCTTTGCCGATTCCCATTCCAACATTGCCTTTGCCGTCACCAACAACCACGCAAGCAGAAAATCTCATTGTTCTTCCGCCCTTAACAACCTTTGTTACGCGACGAACAGAGACAAGTTTTTTGTCCATACCGTCGTCTTCTTTCTTAACAGGTCTTTCGCGACGATTGTTTTGAGGTCTATCAGATTTTTCCTCTCTCTTCTTCTTAATTTCTTCAGCCATACTTGCCTCCTAAAATTTGAGCCCTGCTGCTCTTGCGCCGTCTGCAACTGCTTGAACGCGTCCTGTGTAAAGATATCCGCCGCGGTCAAAAACAACTTCTTTGATTTTCTTTGCAGCAGCTCTCTTTCCAACAACTTCGCCAACAATTCTTGCAGCCTCGGTTTTCGACTTTTCTTTAATCATCTCTGCGACTTCTTTATCAAGCGTTGAAGCAGAAGCAAGTGTAACTCCCTTTTCGTCATCAATAACCTGAGCGTAGATATGATTTAAACTGCGATAAACATTAAGCCTTGGCCTTTTGCTTGTGCCAGTTACAATATCTCTAACTCTTTTGTGACGAACAATTCTGTCTTTGTTTTTATCTTTAACAGTAATCATTTTTCTCTCTCCTCCTACTTCTTGCCCTTACCAGCGGCTTTGCCGACTTTTCTAACAAGTCTTTCGCCATCAACATGGATGCCGTAGCCGTGATATGGTTCGTAAGGTCTTTTTGCTCTAACTTTTGCGCAGAACTGTCCTACTTTGTGTTTATCAATTCCAGAAACAACAATTTCTGTGATAACAGGACATTTTACTGTAAGCCCCTCTGGAATTTCTACCTCAACTTGGTGAGAAAGCCCAAGAGACATAACAATTTTGTTTCCAACTACTTGTGCCTTATAGCCGACACCAGCAATAACAAGTTTCTTTTCCCAGCCCTTTGTTACGCCAACAACCATGTTGTGAACATTGGCTCTTGCAAGGCCTTGTTTTGCGTTGTAGTTTTTGTTGTCGTAAGTGAAGTGAATTTCGTTGTCTTTAACTTCTGTTTTAACGTTCTTGTCAACAATTGTTGTAAGAGTGCCTTTTGGTCCAGTAACTGTGACAACATCACCGTTTCTTTCAAAAGTAACTCCGTTTTCAAGAGCGATTGCTTTATTTCCTATTCTTGACATTTCACCCTCCTTACCACACATAGCAAAGCACTTCACCGCCAACATTCAAAGAACGTGCAACTTTGTCAGTGACAATTCCTTTGTTTGTTGAGATGATGGCTATTCCAAGCCCGCTTATAACCTTTGGTAAATTTTCCTTTTGAGAATAGATGCGAAGACCAGGTTTTGAAATTCTCTTCAAGCCTTGAATAACGCTTTGTCCATTTTCGTCATACTTAATTGTGATTTCAATGTTTTTAAAAGCGCCAGCGTCAACAAGTTTGTATTCCGAAATGTAGCCTTCGTCTAAAAGGATTTTTGTGATTTCTAATTTTTCTTTTGATGCAGGGATTTCAACTGTCTTGTGTTTGGCCGAGATGGCGTTTCTAAGACGAGTTAACATATCTGCGATTGGGTCTGTAACAAACATAATTCCCTCCTTACCAACTTGACTTCTTCACGCCAGGAATTTCCCCGCGGTTAGCCATTTCTCTAAAGCAAATTCTGCAAATTCCATACTTGCGAAGCACAGCGTGTGGTCTTCCGCAGATTGAGCAACGAGTGTAGGCTCTTGTCTTGTATTTTGGTGTTCTTTTTTGTTTTGCAATCAATGATTTTTTAGCCATATTTCCTCCTATCTAGCGAAAGGCAACCCAAGTGCCTTCAAAAGTGCTTTAGCCTCTGCATCAGTCTTTGCAGTGGTGATGAACGCAACATCAAGCCCTCTGATTTTTTCAACTTTGTCATAAGAGATTTCTGGGAAAATCAACTGTTCTTTAATTCCCATAGAGTAGTTTCCTCTTCCGTCAAATGACTTGTCAGAAATTCCTCTAAAGTCTCTCACTCTTGGAAGCGCAATGCCAACAAGTCTGTCAAAAAACTCATACATTCTTCTTCCGCGAAGAGTAACTTTTGCGCCAATCTTCATTCCCGCTCTAACTTTAAAGTTTGAGATGGCCTTTTTGGCTTTTGTTGTAACAGGTTTTTGTCCTGAAATAAGTGCAAGTTCGTCAACTGCAATATTGAAGCTTTTTGAGTTGTCTTTAACATCTCCAAGCCCCATATTAAGAACAATCTTAACAAGTTTTGGAACTTCATTTACATTTGTGTAGTTAAACTCTTTGATAAGAGCAGGCACAATTTCTTCTTTATAGCGTTTTGCTGTTTGGTTTTCTTCTTTCATTCCCGTTCACCTTTAAGCCTTTTTTGCGTTCTTGTTCGACTTTTGTGTTGTAGTGGTTTTTGTTCCACTTTTTGCAGCTTTTGCTGCAGGTTTTTCTGCTGTTTTCTTTGGCTCTGCCTTTTTAGCGGCAGGCTTTGCCTCAGTTTTTACAGTTTTTTCAGCTTTAGCCGCTGTTTTTGCTGCTGGCTTCTTAGCCTCGTTTGTCTGGGCAGCCTTTACAGGTTTTTGTTTTGTTTCTTTAACAGGCTTTTCTGCGTTTGCCTTCTTAACATCTTTCTTAGAAGGTTTTACATAGTCTTTATCAAGTGAAACTCCGCATTTGCAAACTCTCACTTTCTTTCCGTCAACTTCTTTGTGATGTATTCTTGTTGCCTTTCCACAAGTTGGGCAAACAACCATTACATTTGATGCCTCAATTGGAGCGGTCTTTTTTACAATTGCGCTTTTTTCATCTTGGCGTCTTGCTTTTTTGTGTTTGGTCACAATGTTGATGTTGTCCACCAAAACTCTGTTACTTTCAGGATAAACTTCCAAGACTTTGCCTGTTTTTCCTTTTTCTTTTCCGGCGATAACAACAACATTGTCGCCTTTCTTAATTGACATATTCATGGCGTTCTCCTTTTAAATAACTTCTGGTGCGAGAGAAATGATTTTCATGTAACCTTTGTCACGAAGTTCTCTTGCAATAGGTCCAAACACACGAGTTCCTTTTGGCTGCTTTTGGTTATCAATGATAACGGCAGCATTGTCATCAAAGCGGATGTGAGAGCCGTCATCTCTGTTGAGGCCTTTTGTTGTTCTAACAACAACGGCTTTGACAACGTCACCTTTCTTTACGCTTCCGCCTGGAATGGCTTTTTTAACAGAGGCAACAATGACATCACCAATATTGCCACTTCTTCTAAAAGAGCCACCAAGAACTCTGATACACATAATTTCTTTTGCGCCCGTGTTGTCAGCAACTTTCAGTCTTGTTTGTGGTTGAATCATATTCCCTCCTTACTTAGCCTTCTGAACGATTTTAACAACTCTGTGGTATTTTTCTTTTGAAAGTGGACGAGTTTCCATAATAAGAACTGTGTCGCCAACACCACATTCATTGTTTTCGTCATGTGCTTTAAATTTTTTGGATTTTTGAACGACTTTTTTGTAAAGTGGGTCCTTAACTCTGTAGTTGACCCTAACAACGACAGTTTTGTCCATGCTTGTGCTTACAACAACGCCTTGTCTTGTGTTTCTATTATTTCTTTCCATCGTTGTTTCCTCCATTTGCTAACTCCTTTTCTTTGATAGCAGTTTTAACTCTTGCAATTTCTCTTCTAACATTTCTGATTTCAAGTGGATTTGCAAGGTTTCTTGTTGCGTGAGAGAAACGAAGATTAAAGAGTTCTGTTTTAAGTTCTTTAAGCCTTGCGTTCAATTGCTCTAATGGCAAAGTTTTGATTTCTTCATTCTTCATTGTTCTCACCACCTTCTTCTACTGTAGCGTCCTGAGCGGTCTCTTTCTTTATGAACTTCGTTTTGCAAGGAAGTTTTGTTCCTGCAAGACGAAGAGCTTCTTTTGCGACACTTTCAGCCACGCCCTCAATTTCAAAGAGAACTCTGCCTGGTTTTACAACTGCAACCCAAAACTCTGGATTTCCTTTACCAGAACCCATACGAGTTTCAGCAGGTTTCTTTGTTACAGGTTTGTCTGGAAAAATCTTAATCCAAACTTTTCCGCCTCTTTTGATGTAACGCGTAAGCGCAATACGAGCCGCTTCAATTTGGTTGGATTTAATCCAGCATGGTTCTGTGGCAATCATTCCATAAGTGCCATAAGCAAGAGTGTTCCCTCTTGTGGCCTTTCCGGTCATTCTGCCACGCATAACCTTTCTTCTTTTAACTCTTTTAGGCATTAACATTGTTCTTGTCCTCCTTCATAGGTTTTTTGGACAGAATTTCGCCCTTGTAAATCCAGCACTTAATGCCAAGTTTGCCATAGTTTGTGTAAGCAGCGGTCTCTGCGTAATCAATGTCGGCACGAATTGTTTGAAGTGGAAGAGAGCCTTCCATATATTTTTCAGTTCTGCCAATTGTGTTTGCGCCATCAATAACGCCGCTCACCTGAACTTTGCATCCCTTAGCGCCGGCCTTCATAACTCTTTGAAGCGCTTGTTTCAACGCTCTTCTCCAAGCCACACGCTTTTCAAGTTGTTGAGCAATGCCCTCGGCAACAAGTTTTGCGTCTAAGTCAACCTTTTTTACTTCCTTAACGTTTAAAACAAGGTTTTTAACAGGACGAACAATTTTGTTTAAGTCCTTCTTAATTTGTTCAATTCCAGCGCCCTTTGTTCCAATAATTACGCCAGGTTTGCCTGTGTAAATATCAACTTCAAGTTTGCCTTCTGTTCTTTTGATTTCAATTTTTGAAATTCCAGCGCTTGCGTGCTTTTTCTCAAAAAACTCTCTGATATCATGGTCCTCTTTAAGATTTGCGGCAAAATCTTTTTTCTTGGAAAACCAAGTTGACTGCCAATCTTTATTGATGCCAAGTCTAAGTCCGTATGGACTAACTTTTTGTCCCATTATTTTGCCTCCTTTAACTCGTCAAGTATAAAAGTTATATGACAAGATTTTCTTACAAATCTATCAACTCTTCCCCTGCCTCTGAAATTTACTCTTTCAAACATTGGAGCGTCATTTGAGTAGCATTCAGCAACAAACAAATTGTCAGAAGAGAGACCTTTGTTGTTTTCTGCGTTTGCAATTGCACTTTTAAGCACTTTAAGCGCTTCTTTTGCGCCAGATTGTGGCATATATGTTAAAATTGCAACTGCTTCGTTCACCTTTTTTCCTCTAACATTGTCAAGGACAATTCTAACTTTAGAGGAGCTCATGCGAACATTTTTTGCCACTGCATAAGGGCGTTTATCTTTATTTGCGGCTCTTTTTTCAGCCTTCTGTCTAATTCTTGTAGCCATGTTTCACCTCAACTTCTTTTTGCGGCTTGTTTCTTTTGTCCCGCGTGTCCTTTAAATGTTCTTGTCAGTGAAAATTCGCCAAGTTTGTGCCCAACCATATCTGCGGTAACATAAACAGGAATGTGTTTTTTGCCGTTGTGCACTGCGAATGTAAATCCGACAAATTCAGGATAGATGGTAGATGTTCTTGACCAAGTTTTGATAGGTTTCTTAACGCCGCTTTCAGCCATTGCAACAACTTTTTTCATAAGTTTTGGGCTGACATAAGGCTTTTTAATTTCTTTACTCATCATCTCTCTCCTTAATTGATTCTCTTAACCATCAAACGGTTAGATTTGTTTTTCTTCTTTCTTGTCTTCAAGCCAAGAGCAGGTTTGCCCCAAGGCGTAACAGGTGTTGCCATACCAACAGGGCTTTTGCCTTCACCACCGCCGTGTGGGTGGTCATTAGGGTTCATAACAACACCACGAACTGATGGACGAACTCCCATATGTCTTTGTCTTCCAGCCTTGCCAAGTGAAACAAGTTCGTGGTCAAGATTTCCAACTGTTCCAAGTGTGGCACGGCAAGTGAGAAGAACTTTTCTCATTTCGCCAGAAGGAAGCCTGAGTGTTGCATACTTTCCTTCCTTTGCCATAAGTTGCACTTCTGCACCGGCAGAACGAGCAAGTTGGCCGCCTTTTTTAGGTTCAAGTTCAATGTTGTGAATAAGCGAACCTACAGGAATGTCTGAAAGTGGAAGGTTGTTTCCAACTCTAATTTCAACTCCGCTTCCGCTCATGAGGATGTCGCCAACTTTAAGCCCAACAGGTGCAATAATGTATCTTTTTTCGCCATCTTTATAGTTTAAAAGTGCAATATATGCGGTTCTGTTTGGGTCATATTCAATTGCAACAACCTTTGCAGGAACATTGTCCTTATTTCTTTTGAAGTCAATAATACGATACTTCTGTCTGTTTCCGCCACCCTTGTGACGAACGGTGATTCTTCCCTGAGCGTTCTTTCCTGCGTGTTTTTTCTTAACTGCAAGAAGAGATTTTTCAGGCTCTTTTTTTGTCAATTCTTCGGAAGAGAGTTTTGTGTAAAATCTTCTTCCGGCAGAAGTTGGATTACTTTTTACGATAGCCATTTTCGTCCTCCTTATGACAAACTCTCAAAGAATGCGATTGGCTTCGACTTTTCAGTAAGTGTGACAACGGCTTTTTTGTAATCACTTGTTCTGCCAACTGTTCTTCCTTGTCTTGTGTTTTGAGATTTCTTGTGTCCCTTGACAATAAGTGTGTTCACTTTTGCCACTTCAACGTTAAACAATTTTTCAACTGCTCTTGCAATTTCAATTTTGTTTGCGTTTTTGTTTACAACAAAACTGTAAACTTTGCTTTGAATGCCACTGTAACTTTTCTCAGTGAGAAGTGGCTTAATGATGATTTCTGATGCTTCCATTTTTATGCCTCCTCCTCTAAGAATTTAACGGCCTCTTGTGTCAAAACAACAACTTTGTTTGAAACAACTTCATAAGTGTTTAAAAGTTCAACATTAACTGTGCTGAGGTTTGGAATGTTTCTTCCAGCGCGAACACTTTCGTCAGTGTTGTTTGCGCCAACAACCAAAACTGTTCCATCAAACTTGAATGCGTCCAAAAACTTTTGAACATCTTTTGTTTTGCCAGACTTAACTTCAAACTTGTCCAAAACATAAAGCTCTTTCTGAGCAAGTTTTGCACTGAGTGCTGACAAAAGCGCAGTGTGTTTTGCAACTTTGTTGACTTTCTTTGAGAAGTCTCTTGGTTTTGGAGCAAACACAACTCCGCCGCCCTTGAATTGTGGTCCTTTTGTAGAACCTTGTCTTGCCCTACCTGTTCCTTTTTGTCTGTAAGGCTTTGCAGAATGTCCACGAACTTCGCTTCTTGTAAGAGTGCTTTTATTGCCTTGTCTTTGATTTGCATTGTAAGCAACAACAACTTCATGAATGAGAGGTTCGTTATATTCAGCGCCGAAAACTTCGTCTTTCAAAGTCATTGAACCAACTTCTTCGGCTTTCATATTGTAAACTTTAACCTTTGCCATGTTCTTTCTCCTTATTTCCCAGCCTTAACAGTCTGTCTAATGGAAAGAATTGCGCCTTTTGCTCCAGGAACGTTGCCTTTGATTAAAAGCAAGTTTCTTTCTGCATCAACTTTGACAATTTCAAGGTTTTGAATTGTCACTTGCTCGTTTCCATATTGACCAGGCATATGCTTGTTTTTGAAAACTCGTGATGGTGAAGAGTTTGCACTCATTGAACCAACTTCTCTGTGAACAGGTCCTGTTCCGTGAGTCATTTTAAGCCTGTGTTGGTTCCATCTTTTAATAACGCCGCTGAAGCCGTGTCCTTTTGTTATTCCACAAACGTCAACTTTGTCTTTCTCAGAAAAAATGTCTGCCTTAACAACTGTTCCAACTTCAAAGTTTTGGTCAATGTCAAATTCTCTCAAAACTCTCATAGGCTCAACTTTTGCCTTGTCGAACAAGCCCTTCTGTGGTTTTGTAACATTTTTCTTCTTTTGGTCAAACGCATAAACTTGTGCGTCATAGCCGTCTGTTTCTTTTGTTTTCTTTTGAACCATTGTCATAGGCCCAGCCTCAACAACAGTCACTGGTATAACCAAGCCGTCTTCGGTAAAGACTTGTGTCATGCCAAGTTTCTTTCCTAAAATTGCTTTCACTTTTCTTTACCTCCTTACAGTTTGATGTTAATCTCAACACCAGCAGGCAAGTCAAGCTTCATTAAAGCGTCGATTGCCTTGGCACTTGGATTATAAATGTCAATAAGTCTTTTGTGGGTTTTGCTTTCAAATTGTTCTCTGCTGTCCTTATACATGTGTGGAGAGCGGATGATTGTAACCACCTCGCGGTCTGTTGGAAGTGGTATTGGCCCAGAAACTCTTGCACCATTCTTGCCGGCAGTGTCAATTATTCTCTTGCAGGCTTCATCAATAAGTGTGTGTTCATAGGCTTTAAGTTTAATTCTCATTTTTTGTGTTGCCATTTTTCTTTTTAATACCTCCTGTAATCTCTAAACCAAAAATGTTGCATTTGCACTCGGGCGCGCTTGATTGTTTGTCCCACTTTCAAACTTTCGAACACTACCCCGTGTGTGTCGCGCTGTCAGACTTAAAAAAATGTCATTTTTGGCGCTTTGGGTCTTTGCCCAAAACTCTGGTCCGCACAAATTCTCTAACCGCCGCTAGTTTGACGCTAGTAACCTTGTGCCTCGTCCCATAAATAACAGCACCCTCATTATAACAAACAAAACCTCTTTTGTCAACACATTTTCAAAACTTTTTTAAATCTTTTTTGCGACGATATATATAAGTAAAATATATATAAAAGAAACTTTTTTTAAAATTAAACAAAAAAAAGAAAACAAATTTACATCATCTAAAACAAAAATAATAGTCAAAAAAATCATAAAAAAAACAAAAAACTCGCAAAAAAGCGAGATTTTTTCAAAAAAAATTGATTTTTTAGGCATTTTTTGACAGTTTTTTGATAAATTCAGCAATTTGGTCTGCCCCGTTTTGGGTTTTATCAAACTGCTTTTCATTCTCCACAAACTCATTTAAAAGGCTTGGATTGTCTATGCATTTTTCAACAAATTCTCTTGCCTTTTTCTTGTTTCCCTCATAAATTCCACAGTGATATCTATCCACAAAAATTTGTTTTGTTGTTTTTTCAACGCTATTTGCATAATAGTTCATCATTACTGGCGTCCTCAAAAACACACTGTCCAGCACCGCGTTTGGCCCAGCCTTAGTTATAAACAAATCACTTGCCTTAATAAGTTTTCCTATTTCGGAGCTTTTCACAAATTCAAACGGCATAAGCTTTATATTGCTTGGTGTTTTAAGAGCGGAAAGTTCCTCAAAGAGTTCTTTGTTTCGCCCACAAATTGCAATTATTGTCAGCGGATTTTTTACCTTTAAAAGCTCATAAACATAACTTTTAAGTTTCGCTTTCGCATATGCTCCGTCTGCAAGCTTCACCGTAAAGGTGTCTTGTGGAATGTTGCATTCTTTTCTGCATTCCTCTTTCGTTTTGTTTAACTCAACTATATCTTTTCTGGTTATGAAAGGCACTTCTTTAACTTTCTCTGGCGCGAACTTTCTCTTTAAGGCCTCTTCATAAGCACCATGATTGTTTACAATAAGAAAATCCACTTTTCTGCACCACCAGCCATGCACATTGTTGTCAGGGTCATAAGTGACAACCTTGCAATATGGATTATATTTGTCACGGTAACAAACTGACGCATAAGAAGTAAAGTAATGGTTGTCAATCACAATGTCAGGCTTAATCTTTTTCAACTCTTCAACATAAAGATTGAGGTATTTCTTATAAATTCCACCATTTACAAAACGCAGCGTATTCTGCGAGCCAAAAAGATGCATTGCCACAAACTGAGTTCGCGAATGAAGTGGGTTTGAACTTGCCTTTTGGGTCTCTTTTATCAAAAACTTTTCATATTTTTGCAATTCTTCGTTTTCGTGAAACAAATTTTTGTCAATAATTTCAAAATCCTTATCTTTAACCCTTTTCAGACTATCAACTATTGCCTGTGATGTGACAATATGCCCCATCCCCGCCTCAACAAAAGAAACTAAAACTTTTTTCATAATTTTTCCTCTAAACAGAGGATACCACATTCAACCTTGTCAATCAAAAGAATTTTTAACAAATTTGTGAATTTTTTTGCGAATTTTATTGACATTCAAAACAAAATTTGATAATATAATGCAGTAACTAAATATTCCGGAGTAGCTCAGCGGTGGAGCAGGTGGCTGTTAACCACAAGGTCGTAGGTTCGAATCCTATCTCCGGAGCCAATTCGCAATCTGCGGAAACGCAGTTTTTTTATTTTGTAAACCCCTTGTGGTTGCGTCAACAAAGTTGACGCGCATGCTATGCATGCAACAGCCACCTTCCAAAGAATAAGCATGCTCGAAAAATCAAGCCAAAGAATCACACGCGTTTGTCGTAGGCTCAACCTAGGCAATTTGTTTCAACATTAAAAAAACTGCAATAATTTGCAGTTTTTTTGTTCTTAACTTTTTTATTCTTTGGACAAAGTTGCTTGCTGTGTTTTTGCGGCGTCTTGCTCTTTTTGATAGCTAGAAATTTTTGAATCCAAATTATGGTATTTTTCATAAAGTTGCTCCGGAATATACTCAATTGTTTCTGGGTTTTGCGCGCAATATTTTGCGACCACATCATCAAAACTTGCCTCGCCACACGAAGAGTTGTATTGCTGTTTAAACTCTGTTGGCATCAGCCCCTTTGCTGGGTCATAATACCCCTTGTCGTTCATATCAAATCTTCCAAGCAGCACCCCGTCTTTGGTGATAATGTCATAACACTGACCGTTTCTTTTTGGGTCACTTACTCGTCCAAGAAAAAGACCCTCGCCATAAACTTTTGGATCAAGTTGAAACATCCTGCTGTATGGAATATTGTCCAACTCTTTTCTTAAAATCTCTGGCTTTTCTTCAAGTTTTTGCGCCTCTGAAACAGGAATTTCTTTTACAACCAATTCTGGCTTTTCACTTTCCACAAGTTTTTGAACCTTGCGTTTTGCAAAAGGAAAAATCCTGCCAATAAAAGGAATTCTTTCTTCCACATATTCATATCTTTGAACTTTTTCAAAGACACCATACTGGACAGTGACCTCCCCGCGGTTTTCCATTGCCCTTTTAATGTAGTTGCTGTTGATTTTTCTTAACATACTGCCTCCTTTGGCTTATTGTAGCATGGGGGGGGGACTTGTCAAGAAAAATTTTATATTTTCTTAAAAATTAACAAAAAAATCGCAAAAAATGCGGTTTTTTGATTGTTTTTTTACACTTTTAGCTTTTCGTCTTAACCTTTTGTGAGGCTTGCCGTTTTGCGCTCACGTCCTATCCTTGTTTAGGGAGGTTTGGATTGAAGCCTCTTCTTTGCGACTTTTCTTTGCTGCTCCCGTTTTGAGAGAAACGCCTTGAAGCGTAGATGTGTCCTCCGCGTTTTTCATAAGTTTTCCGCTCTTCACTTTTCCTCTTCTTCCAGGGATCTCCTCGCCGCGCTGAGCACAATTTTCTTTAAATTTTGCAATCGTCTGTACTACGGTTGATAATGAAACAGAATATTTCTGCGCAATTTCTTCTAAAATTAAATCTGTTTCCAAGTATTCCTTCCAAATACATTTGTTTCTTTCCGCTTTTTCATCGTGCCGTGAAGAAACCCGTTTCCTTTTTGGAAATCC
Source organism: uncultured Clostridia bacterium (assembly GCA_947626155.1). Lineage (GTDB taxonomy): Bacteria > Bacillota > Clostridia > Christensenellales > UBA1242 > Caccovivens. Next base: position 20,312 of record CANQRC010000011.1, read on the forward strand.
TATGTTATTTTCTTCACAAAAGGCCTTAAATCTCTTGACAATAGTAACAACCTTCGCAGTAGTTATATTATACTTTTGCGCAAGGCGTTTCAAACTAAGTTCGCCTTGAAGAAATTCTCTCAAAATAGGTTGTTTATCGGCTTTTTGCATACCCAAAGCCTCCTCAAGAGATGTTGGCGCTTTTTCAGGCTGAAGAACTTCAGTGCCATTTTCGTAGGCATCCATAATTTTATTCCTAACTTGAACAAGCAAACGCGAAACTCGCGCTTGTGACACATTTAGAATTTTGGCAATTTGTGCTTGAGTTTTTTGTTCAATAAAAGATCCATTGAAAATTATTTTCTCCCTTTCGCTCAAAAGCGGAACAATGTTTCTCAAGATGTGGTTTAAGTCGGCGCGAGTTGTAAAATTGTCTTCCGTGAATTTTTCGTCCATAAGCGTTTCTTCATATGTCAATTCCTTGCCATCTTTACTCACAGATGCTGGAGAAGAAAACGAAACAATCTCGGCCTTGTTCTTTAATCTTTTTGCAATGTTATTTTTGCGAATAAGTTTGCTGCGAATAACTACCCCAGCATATGTACTAAAAGCGACATTTTTTGAAAAATCAAATTTTTCAGCTGCATATAAAAGACACAAAGAAAGATCTTGAATCAGGTCATCAAAGCGGTTGGAATAAAATCTGTTTACTAAATTGGGAAAATATTTACATGAAAAATTCACGGCAAACCTCAAATTGCCACAAATAATTTGATTTCGAAGCTTTAAGTCGCCAGCCTCACGATATTTTTTAAGAAGTTCCAAATTCTCCTCTGCCGAAAGTGGAACTGGCAAAACTGTCAACTTCGCCAAAGTTTCTTTGTCAATCTTCTTTTCTTCCATTTCTTCTTTCCTTCATGCATATTTTATCACATCTAGAGAATTTGTCAAGATGTTTTCTCCTGAGGGAATGAAAAATAAATGATAAAAAAAATAAAAAATGCTAAAAATTAACAAAAAAATCGCAAAAAATGCGGTTTTTTGTGATTTTTTATGTTTTTATGCTTTAAATTTGCCATTTTTGAATTTTGATGAGGCCTGCTGTTTTGCATCAATATTCTCACTGTTAATTAAAGCAGCCTGAGCGGACATCTCCTCTTTGACACTTTGTTCTATTGCGCGAACATCGTTTGAAAAAGTGTCACCTTCAAGTGAAGCCGTATCCTTAGCACTTCTCAAAATTTTTCTGCTCTTCAGCCTTCTTTTTCTGCTTGGGACTTCTTCTCCGCGCTGCAAATACTGAGCCTTGATGTCTGCAAGAACACCACAAACTGTTGCTCTTGAAACTGAATGGTCTTTTGCAATTTCCTCCTGCGTCTTGCGCCCCTCCAAATATTCCTCCCAAATTTGGTTGTTTCTTTCCTCTCTACTTGCCACTGAGTAAACCCAATTTCTTGTTGGTAAATTAATGTTATTTTCTCTGCAAAAAGCCTTAAATCTGCTGCCAATCTTAGCAACGTTGTGCAATGAAATGTTGTGTTTTTGTGCAATTTCTTTCAAACCGAGTTCACCTCGTAAATAATCCCTCAAAATTGCTTGATTTCTCACTTTCTGTATACGCAAAAGCCCCTCAAGTGTGGCAGGCTTTTCCTCGGCTTTTAAGGTCTCAACGCCATTTTCATATGCATCCAACACCTTGTTTCGAATCTTTCCAATCGTGTGTAAAGCTGACATACGTGACATATTTAACTCTTTGGCAATTTTGGCTTTGCTTTTTTCTTCAATAAAAAACTCATTGAAAATCATTCTCTCCCCTTCACTCAAACGCGGAACAATGTTTTTTAAAATGTGGTCCGCGTCGACGTTGGTCGCAAAATTTTCTTCTGTAAACCTTTTATCCTCAAGTGTTTGTTCATATGTAAGAATATATCCTTCTTTGCTCACGCTGGCCGTGGAAGAAAACGAAACTATTTCAGCCCTGTTTTTTAGAGATTTTGACTTTTTATTCGTCGCGAAAAATTTGCCTCGAATAACTGCGCCAACAAATGTGTAAAATGAAGCACCTTTTGAAAAATCAAATTTTTCAGCTGCATATAAAAGACACAAAGAAAGATCTTGAATCAGGTCATCAACTCTGCCAGAATACAGCTTAGACACCAAATTTTGAAAATGTTTACTTGAATAAAGCGCAGCGAATCTCAAATTGCCGCACACAAGTTGGTTTCGAAATTTAATGTCATTCGTCTCGCGGTATTTTTTAAGAAGTTCTAAATTCTCTTCAGCCGAAAGAGCCCTTGGAAGAGAGCCTACAGCATCTCTCAACTTCGTCAAAGTTTCTTTGTCAATCTTCTTTTCTTCCATTTCTTCTTTCCTTTATCCATATTTTAACACATCCACAGAATTTGTCAAGACCTATTTTTTTGGGGGGGGGAGAAATAAAATCATAAAAATGCTTAAAATCAAAAAAAACTGCAAAAAATGCAGTTTTTTTGATTATTTTTGTGATTTTTTTAGATGTTTTCCGCCAAAAACATTGCTTTGAATTTTTCGTTTCTTTCAAACAGTTCATCAAAAGTGCCTTCGTCGACAATCTCGCCGCTATCTAAGAAGAAAATTCTATCCACATTTTTTATTGTTGAAAGACGGTGCGCCACAATGATAATTGTGCTTTTACCTTTCAGCCCGTCAATGCTCTTTTTCACTTCCTCCTGAGCGAAGTTGTCAAGGCTGCTTGTGCTTTCGTCAAAGATGATGATGTTTGAATTTCTAAGCAGCGCCCTTGCAATTGCAAGCCTTTGTTTCTGCCCGCCCGAAAGTTTTATTCCGCTTTCGCCAACTCTTGTATCAATGCCTTTTGGAAGGGTTTCAACAAACTCATAAAGCGAGGCTTTCTTCAGCGCATCAACAATTTCTTCGTCAGTTGCGCTCGCCTTGGCAAGCAGCAAGTTTTCTTTGATTGTCATATCAAAAATGTAAGGAAATTGGTTCACAAGTGAAATTGTTTTTCTTAAAGTTTCTTTGTTCAAAGAATTTATGTTTTTGCCATCAATGAGAACCTCGCCGCCGTCCGCTTCATACATTTTGGACATGAGGTTCAAAATTGTTGACTTGCCGCTTCCAGATTTGCCCACAAACGCAACAGTTGTGTTTGGCTGAATTTCAAAGGACAAATCTTTGAAAATCTTGTTTTCTGCAACAAGCGTCCTTTCTCGCCTGTAAGCGCCCGGCCTTTTGAACAAACTAAACTTCCTTTCCGGCTCTTTCCACTCATACTCCCTGAAAGTGTAGGAAACATCTTTAAATTCAATTTTTCCAACAGGATTTTCAATTGTCTCTGTGCCAAAATGCTCGGTGACGAACTCATCCTCGTCAAATAGCGCAAACATTCTTCCGTGGCTGACCTTTATGTCAACAAAACTGTTTGCAAGTGTGCCTACGCCCATGACCAAATTCCACAAATAGCCGCGGTTGGTGTAGATGATTATGAACGCCTCAATTGAAAGCAGGCTGACGCTGATTTGCATAAGGTGTGCACCAAACACAAGCACCAAAAGTGAGCCTACGCCAATCAGCCAGTTTCGCGCCGACCACATCCACATATCCGTCATGTCCATGTTGTAGCGCGACTGCCTGTAACTTACATACTTTTCCTTTGAAACCTCGGTCAGTTTTTTCTCCAGCCCAAGGGATTTTATGTCTTTTTCGCTTCTCACAATTTCGGTGGTGAGCGAGTTTATCATGTCATTTTTCTTTCTTACATCCGCGCGATTTTTGCGTCTGATTTTCACGCGGATATATTCTATTGCAAAGCCCAAAACCACAATTGCCAAAAGCAGAAGCGCAACCCAAACGTTGAGCGTTGCAATGTAAATTACAATCACAAGCGCGGTGATAATGTTCATGACTGTGTCCACAATATTTGTAAGCGCGTCCACAATTCTTGCTGGGTCTTCCACAATTCTCTGCACAAAAGTGCCGGTGTCGTGGTCGTTGTAAGTTTTGGAGTTAAGTTTAAACGCCTGCTTGGCAAGGTCCAAGTTTAAATCCGCCATCACCTTGTTTGAATACTTAAAATACAGCCAATTCACAACCAGCCAGCAGAGCCTTTGGAAAACGGTGATTCCCACGCTTATCCACATCATCAAAATGGCCTGATCAAAGTTTTCGTCTTTGATATAGGTCAAAACTCTTGCAATAAAGATGGCAAAAAATACGTCGCACGCAGCGGCAAGAATTGTTAAAAAGATGTATGCTGCAATTGGCCCCTTGATTTTTGCAAGGTAGATGCCAATATTTGGTTTTTTATTTAATTTTTTATCTTTTTTCATAAGTACCTCCGATTTCTAATGCGAAGGCCAGAAAAACAACCTAAACGCATTAAGTATTAAATTTTCAAACTAAAAACAACATTCAAAACCATTTCTTTTTCTCCTTTTGTTTAGTGTTGCCAAATAAAATATAGCAGAAGAATTTCAATTTTGTCAATAGAATTTTAAATAAAAAACAAAAAAATGAGCATTTTTTTGCTCATTTTATTTTAAAAGTTCAAAAACTCCATAAACAGACGCCTTAACTATTTTGTCGCTTAACTTGTCAATTTTTGCTTCGTAGCGTTTTTCTTGGAAAGGCTTACAAGTGCCAAGTTCAAGCTTCTGTTGCATCTTTGCGGCGCGACAGATAATTGATTTGCACAAAGCCGCATCTTTTTTATATCTTCGGCTGTTCTTTTCCTCTTCAAGCAACTGCTTTTCATCATCTTTAAACGCTTTTATCCTCAAAACATCATTTATGTAAGGACGGATAAATCCCATATAGTCGCTATCATTATTCTTGTAAGCCTCGCGGATGTCTTGGAAAACTTTGTATTCATCAATTGTCTTGTCAATACCCTCGCCTTTCTGCAAAAGTTGATGATTCTCTACGAACATATCAAGTTGGTCAACTGTTTCAAAATCACCAATTCGGTTTGGATGAATAATGCCCTTCCACTCGGCATAAAGCGCGTTTGTAAGATAAAAACACCTGTCAAGCAAAGATTGGATAACATCCTTTGGCAAATATTGTTGATACTCAATCAAAAAATTTGAGTCGGTGTCCATAAACTCATTTTCAATTACATATTTCAAGTCACCTATAGGGTCTTTCAATGCTTGCTTTTTTGGAAGTTTTCTCAGATGCTCAACACAAAAATCATACACCATCACGGCATCTCGCATTGCGTTAAGTTTCTCAACGGTTGGATCTTCCATGCTGTAATACACAATTTTGTCATAGCACTCAATCATGAACTCGCCAGACTCTATGTCAATAAAACGAATGATGGAATGTTCGCCGCCCACTACAAAATACTCGGTAAAATCATAACTTTTGCCTGTTTTTGTGTCGCCAACTTTATACTCATCCTTTCTGTAAATGTTGTCTACTTTTGTGATGTCATAATCCGCCTCATCAAAGTAGTCGCCATCATAGAAGCCGTCATCAAAAAAATCATCCATAGTAAAAAATCCCCTTTTCGTGTCAATTGTAACACGGGGGGGGGATTTTGTCAATACCCAATTTTTCTTTTTTTTGAAGCTATTTCCTCTTAGGCGAAAAGCCCAAAATGTTTAGCATTTGTTTAAGCTCTTTTCTGCCCTGCAAAACCAGATATGTATGGATTTTCTCATCTTTTGTTAATATTTTAAGTTTTGAGAGCAAAAATATGCCATCTCCACTCACTTTTGCCGTTTCTATGGTCTCTTTGTCAAATGCAACCCCGTTGTCATATTCAATTTCTTCATAGTTAAAAGGAACTATAAGAAGCTTTTCGCCAGCCAAAGAAACAGAGTATTTTTTAGCGCTTTTCTCAGCAATCAGGCTCCCAGAAAAACCGCCGCCGTTGTCGTCTTGAACAACCGCCACTAGTCCGCCATCAGCCACGCCGTTGGAGGACAACTCTTTTCTCAAATCTTCAATCTCGTAACTCATATTCCCCTCCTTCAACAATAATCTTATCACAAAACTTCCCTCTTGTCAACATCCTTTTCTTTTGAGAAAGAAAAGTAGGCAAAAGAAAATCAAGTATCTTATTTTTTTGATTATTTAAGAAAAGGATGCAAAAGACAGCCCGTGGATGGTTCTAGGCTTCGCAACAATCATGCTGTCATTCTGACGCGAAGCGGAAGAATCTCAACCACTTTTCTTCCAATCACCGCCCGAGATTCTTCGGCACGACACGAAATGTGTCGGCTCAGAATGACAGCGGGCGGCTTTTTATTGTCATCTGAGCAAACAAAGTGCAGCGAAGGATCTCAAACCACTTTACAAATCAGTCTTCAAGTCCGCAAAGATAATCCGCCGAAACGTTAAAACATTTTGCCAGAGCAACAATATTTTCTATGTTAGGCAGTCTCTCTTCCCTCTCCCAACGACTTATTGTGTTTATGCTAACACCAATTTTTTCACTCAATTCTTTCAAAGTTAAAGCATCTGTCTTTCTTAAATCTTTTAATCTTTCAGCAAAAATTTTCATAATAGCCTCACTATGAAAATATTTTAACCCAAATAGACAAAAAATACTTGACTTTGTCCAAATGGACAATTATAATATTATTGTCTATTTGGACAAGGAGGCAAAAAATGGAAAAATTAGTAGATTTGATCTACCAGGCGTTTCAAAATCATAGCAAGATAAACAAAGTTCCAATGCCGGAAAACTTTTTTGATGATGAAAAGAAACTATTAGAGACTTTTGATAAAAGTCAATTTGATTTATATCTTAATATGGAAATTGAATTTGATATGCTTATAGAAAACTATCAAAAGAGCCTGATTAGTTACATTATTTCATTGTTAACACTGGATTTATAATGCATTCTCATGCCCAGCGCCCCACTTCGCAAGAGAGTCGCGACCAAGTCGCCAAGCTTTGCTGCGACTTGCGTTTGGTCGCGAGGAGGCGAAAACAAGCGTCAAAGCGATGCTTTTGTCCGCAGGACAAAACGAGCCCTCAGCGCAGTTTTCGCTGCAACCAGCAGTGGGGTAAGACCCAGCGGGTCGCCAGCCCATACCCACCCGCAGAGACCGGGCTGTTCTTCTAGGGCCGGCCCGGATGAAAGGCAAAACCTTTCGCAATCCGCAGGATTGCAAGATAGAACACTTAAATTAAACGAAAAAAGCCACCTCGCGCGGTGGCTTTTAACATTAACCAGCAGTGTTCTATCTTCCCGGGCCGTCACCAGCCAAGTATTTTAGACGATGAGAAGCTTAACTTCTGTGTTCGGGATGGGAACAGGTGGGACCTTCTCTCTATCGCCACTGGTTATGGTATAATCACAGACCAAGTCTGAAATTATCAAGTAAAGTTGAATATTGCTACAAAAAGAAAGGAGGATAGGATAATAGCAATATTCAATCAGAGAAAGTTCTCTGACAACTACATACTTTAGAAAGGAATTAAACAAAGTCTTAAAATCCGTGATTAAGCCCTCGACCTATTAGTATCGCTCAGCTGAACACATTCAATATCTGTGCTTACACATGCGAC
>CANQRC010000012.1 GCA_947626155.1 uncultured Clostridia bacterium
TCAATCAGCACGCCAATGTAGGCGTCGCTCCTTTTCAAAACAAGTTGCGGCTGACTTTTGTTGTAAAGATTTGCGTTTATTCCGGCAATAATTCCTTGTGCGGCAGCCTCTTCATAGCCGCTTGTTCCGTTTATTTGACCGGCAAAGAAAAGCCCTTTTATTGTTTTAAGTTCCAGTGTGGGCAGCAGTTGGATTGGGTCAATGCAATCATATTCAATTGCGTAGGCGTCACGCATGATTTCCCCTTTTTCAAGCCCAATCACGGAATGAACCATCTCTTTTTGCAGGTTGGCAGGCATGGAGGTGGAAAATCCTTGCAAATACATTTCTTCCGTGTCCAAGGCCTCGGGCTCTAGGAAAAGTTGGTGGCGTTCTCTGTCCGCAAATCTGACCACTTTTGTTTCTATTGATGGGCAATAGCGAGGCCCAACGCCTTTGATTTCTCCCGAGATTGCGGGCGCTTTGTCCAAGTTTTGTCTGATGATTTCGTGCGTTTTTGGGGTGGTGAAAGTAAGATAACAAACCGCCTTATTTTCAACTTTTTCCTCGGTCATGGTTGAAAAAGTGAGGATGTCTTCTTCGCCATTTTGCACTTCCATTTTGGAGTAGTCAACGCTTCTTGCGTGAATTCTAACGGGCGTTCCAGTTTTGAAACGAAGAAGTTTTATGCCCAAATTTTTCAAACTTTCAGAAAGGAATGAAGAATTTTTAAAGCCGTTTGGGCCGGTTGCTTCTCTGACCTCACCGGTTATGATTTCGCTTTTTAAGTAGACGCCGGTAGCAAACACAACGCTTTTTGCCCTGTAAACAAGCCCCAAACGAGTAGTTATTATTTTATAATCATTTTCAATTTTAACCGAAATAACTTCGCCTTGACGCAAGGTCAGATTTGGCTCTTCTTCAAGAGTTTTTTTCGTAAGAGAGTGATAGGCGTTTTTGTCAGATTGCGCCCTCAGACTTTGCACTGCCGGGCCTTTGCCACGGTTGAGCATTCTTATTTGCAAAGCGGTCTTGTCGGCATTTATTCCAATTTGCCCACCAAGGGCATCAACCTCTGCCACAAGTTGCCCTTTTGCAGTGCCACCAATTGATGGGTTGCAAGCCAAAAAGGCGACCGCATCAAGGCTTATGCTGAGAAGCAAAGTTTTGTTTCCAGTGCGCGCCAAAGCCAACGCCGCCTCACACCCGGCGTGTCCAGCACCAATAACTATAGAATCAAAATCCTCAATATTTTTTTTCATATATTCCTTTTAACAAACAATTAAATTTGTAATTTTATCAAATAATTTTTTGAACAATAAAAATTTTAAATAATTCTAGAAAAAATTAAAAAATATTTAAAAATTACTAAAAATTGCCAAAAAATTCAAAAAATATGTTTTTTTATTTATTTTTTAATCAAAAAATGAATTTTTTATTATTTTTTTAATTATTTTCCTGTTTATTTTCCCAAACAAAATTTTGAAAAAATTAAATCAATAATATCTTCATTTTCTGTTTTTCCTGTGATTTTTCCAAACTGCAACCACAACTCTTTTAGAAGCATTGAAAAGACATCAAGCGTTTCGTTTTTGCTGCCCAAAATTTTCAAAAGCATATCTTTGGCGTCAAGCAGAATTTTTGTTTGTCTTTCGTTTGCAAGAACGCTTTCGTTCAAATCAAGTTTTTCAAGTTTGACTTGTTTTAAAATTTCTTCTTTGATTTTCTCAATGTTTTTTCCGGTTAGCGCCGAAACTTCAATTTCGTTTGCGCGTTTTTTTGCAACTCTTTTTTTGTCGCTCTTGTTGATGATGTAAAGAACATTTTTGTCTTTTATCAACTTTTCAATCTCTTTGTCGTCCTCGCTTTCTTTCTCGCTGCCGTCAAGCACGAACAACACAACGTCTGCCGCCTCCAACATCTTTTTGCTTTTTTCAATTCCAAGCGTTTCCACGGTGTCGGTTGTTTGCCTTATGCCTGCGGTGTCTATGAGGTTGATTTTTATTCCGCTAAAATGAAAACTTTCGCTCACGCTGTCACGCGTTGTGCCTTTGATGTCGGTTACAATTGAGCGCTCGTGGCCAAGCAGCGCATTCATAATGCTGCTTTTGCCAACATTGGTCTTTCCCACCAGGGCGACATTCACGCCGTTTGTCAAAAATTTTGATGCCTGAGCAGTTTCAAGAATTTTGTTTGTTTTGCTTAAAACTTCTTCAAGTTTTTCAAAAATGTTTGTTTTGATTTGAGTCTCTTCCGTCTCGTCGGGGTAATCTAGCCCAACCTCAATTTCAGCAAGCAAATATTTTATGTTCTCTTGAACGTTGTCAATCTCTTGCGTGAGTTTTCCGCCCGTGAGGCTGAGGCTATTTTTTAATTCCGCCTCGCTTTCGGCGTTGATCTCGCCAATAATGGCCTCCGCTTTGTCCAGCGTTATCTTTCCATTTATAAACGCGCGCTTAGAAAATTCTCCCGGCTCGGCAAGCCGAACGCCCAAACTTAGAATTTTGTCCAAAACCTTTTGTGCAAGCAGAACTCCGCCGTGAATTTGGAACTCCACCACATCTTCGCCGGTGTAGGAAAATGGCGCTTTAAAATAGACCATCAAACACTCTTCAAACTCGCCCTCATCAAGCTCCAGCCGTCCAAAATGCAGAAATCTTGTGACAATTTCGTCATTTTTGCAATGAAAAATTTTTTGAGCGAAAAACAAGCTTTCCTTTCCGCTCATTCGCACAATTGCAATTGCGCCCCGTCCAAGAGGTGTTGAAATTGAAACTATTGTGTCTTCTTCCATATGGCTATTATACCACCACTTGGCGCGAAAAATCAATAATTTGCCGCAAATCAAGAAACGAAAACGTCGAATTTTTTGTTTATAACCAGTTCGTGTTTTTTTTGTTTTTATTTTTGTTACTATAAGCGAAGAATTTGTGTTATAATAAACTTATGACAAGAAAAGTAAAATTTTTGTTTTACATATTAAGTGTCTCTTTCATCTTTTTCACGCTTTTTGCGGGATGTTTTTTGCTTTTCCAGACTGAAAAATATGCCCTTTCCCTCACTGAAAAATGCACAACTTCCCTCGCCTCGGAGGAATTGCAAGAGGTGGATAATTTATTTCTAGACTATGCACAATTTCAGGTGAAGCCTGAGTATAACACATTAGATAAGCTGAATGCCTACAAAGAAAAAGTGAAAAATTTGAGTTCTTATAAAGAAGAAGATTTTGCAAGAGCGGAAAGCGTGATAAAGGGGCTTGTAAGATTTGATGCGCGCCGCGAATTTTCAACTTATGAGGACGCGTTAAACGCTCTTCACCAATATGGCGCAATTCGAAATTATTGCTCGGACACTTTGAAGATGTCAAGATTTGGCTCTGACAGGCAGCCAACGGGAATTTATGCTTATGCGGGTGACACTATCACCATTTATTTGGAGTGTGATAGCGCAGAATATAGGCCATATGTTGTTTTTACACAGTTTGAGGGGTCAAGTTCTAGTTTTAAGTCAAACGACAAACCGCTTTTAATTGGCAAGAATGTTTTTGAGTTTCCAGACCTGAAAAAGTGGCAGGCGGGATACAGCAAAGATGTTGTGCTTGGCGGACCAATTCATATTTCAAATCCTCGCACACATGAGATGCAGGGAAATGTGAGAATTTACATTGAGGGCGGAGACTTTTATCCTATTTTTAGGAAAGGCGGAGACGAAAAATTGTTTTTGGAGCACCTTAAACAGTATTACAGCGAATATCAAAATCACAAAACCACCATGATTGATATGGCGGAACTTGTTGCTGACCATGTTTATTTTACAATTTCGGCTTCGGCGTGCTACAACGCATATGTGAAAAACGGCCACAATATAAATGACAACCTTATCAGTTGGGACAACTATGTTAGAATGCTTTTGGAATACTCCGGCGTGACATTTGACCGCGACGCGGAGGACTATAAAGAAATCAACGAACATCTTAACATCAACATAAGAGACACTCAAAACTTGGAGGGCGCAGGAGCGTATGCGGGAAACGACCATGTTGGAATTTACAAGGGCAGCACATGGGAAAATATTGTGGTTTACGTTGGGGACGGAACAGCGGCAATGAGCCGTGACTGGGGCTTTGCGCACGAGATTGGGCATATGCTTGACACGCGCGGACTTGAACTTGCCGAGACCACAAACAATATGTATTCCAAATATGCTGAAATGCACCTCTTTAAGGGTGCAGTTCCTAGTGACGCGCCAACGCACGACCATATGCAAGCCACATTTGACCACCTTGTGAGTGACGACACGGCGGCAAAATCTTTCTTTCAAACGGATGACGAAAGAAAGAATTATTTTGTTTGGTGGTATTTGGAGGCAGCTTTTCCTGGCTTTTGGCCACGGCTACAAAATTTGTATCGTTATGAAACCCAAAACATTTCGCTTGGCGGCACAGAGAGAATGGTTTATCTTTGTTCGCTTGCGGCAGGGATTGATTTGTCATATTATTTTGAGCGTTGGGGCTATTATAAACTTTCTTATGAAAGCCCTTTTAAAGAAAGTGAGGCAAGTGAAGATTTTAGGACGCTTATGGCGGAGGCAGTTGAAAGCGAGAGGATAACAAACACATTTAAGCCAAAATTGTGGTATCAAAACGCCGAGACTTATGAAAATCTTGCAAGAAAAAACTTGTCTCTCACGGACAGACTGCAAACCTTGTTTGACGGCACACAAAGTTGTGAAATTGTTTATGTTCACAAGACGGAAAATCAATACACAATTAAGTTAAAAGGAATTGATGACAACAGGCTTTTGGGATTTGAGATAATAGATGCCGCCACTAATAAGGTTGTGGGCTTTACTTACAGTGACAGCATTGTTCTAAGCCTTAGCGGAAGCCCAAAATTCCAAGCAGTTGCATATGATATTTATTTTAGAACTTCTAAGCCAAGCGCGGTGGCAGAAGTTTCCGCCGCACAAAATATTTGCCAGTTAAATGGGAACGGTTACTCCTCTTTGGAGAGAGCAATAGCTGACGCCCAAGACGGAGACATTGTTTATCTTATGGATGACATTCGCGAAGAAGGTCTTTATGTTGACAAAAACATCACCATTGCCGTTGGGCAAGAAGTTGAAAACAACATAACAATTTTTGCCACCACACGCGAGGCGTTTTACGCAAAAAAATCTCTTAAAATTTTGGGAAGGGAAGACGCAAAAATTATCTTTGACGGCGGTGGGGCAAAAAGGGAAATGGGCTTTATCAGAATTGACGGAAGCGGAGACTTGACGGTGGAAAACGCGGAGTTTAGAAACAGCACTGCCACCGCCTCGGCTGCTGCGCTTTACAGCATAAACAAAGGAGATGTTAATTTCAAAAACTGCCGCTTTGAAAACTTATCTGGCGTAAATGGTGGAGCAATTTTCATTGTGGGAAGTGTGCAAAACGCCGTCTTTGAGGGCTGTTCATTCACAAATAATTCCGCGACAAACAGCGGCGGGGCAATAAAGGCTTACAGCCAACAACTTAAAATTTTAAACTGCACTTTTTCTGGAAATAAGGCCAAGGAAGACACTGTTTTAAGCCATTCCTGCCCGGGACTTTTAATTCTTCAAGGAACATCTGTCAAAGCGCAAGATGGCGATTCCGTTGCCATTGAAGCTTACTCGGGCGATATGAGAATTTTTTCGGATTGCGTTTTAGACGGGCTTATTTACAGCACAAAAACAGTTGTGCTTGACGGCGGAATTTTTTCAGCGGCAGAGGGAGGAAATTTGGGATTTGATTTTTCTCACCTTGCCGAGGGGCAGCCGGCTTTTGCAAGCGAAAACTTTGTATTTTCGGATGATGCGCCAGGAAAATTAAATGCCATTGACAAAAACAATTCTTATCTGCTTCACGACGGGCAAATTTTTATTGGGAATGAAAAGTTCACAGTCAAATTTGTGTTTGACGGACAAACTGTTGAGAAGCAAGTTGCCAAGGGAGAAAAGTTGACTCTTGACGGAAGCGGCCTCTCTTTGGACAAAAAATATCCTGCAACTTTTAACGAGGCAGGCGGGCAAAGTTATGGTTTTGGCGAAGAAATTGTGGTGACAAAAGACCTAACTTTTGAGGTGACACTTGAAGATTTAATTGAATTAAAGTGGCGTTATCTTGAAAATGAAAAAACTGAATATATTGTTCCCGGCAAGGTGTATTTGCCAACAAAAAGCGTTGCGGGTTGGCTTATTGACGGACAGCTTTTCATGCCAAACACTTTTGTTGAAGTCAAAAAGAACACTGTGATTATGGCGCTTTATGAAAGTTATTTTTATGTTGTGTTTAAAGACGGAGCAAAAGTTGTTGCGCAGCAAATTTGCTTATACAATCAAGCCGTCACCTCGCCAAATTTGAGAGAGGGTTATGTGTGGGAATCTGGAGGAAAAGTGTTTGCGCCAGAAAGCGACATAACAATAACTGCCGACACAGTTTTCAATTCAAAAAGCGGCAGTGTGCCAACCCCAAAGAACTTACAAAGCCTTGAAATTTCGCTTTCCAAGCAAAAATTTGTTTATAACGGCGCCCACCAAATGCCAGAAGTAACAATTATGGATGGCGAATATAAACTTGCCCTGAGCGAAGATTATGAAGTTGAATATCTTGACAATTTAAACGCAGGAAACGCGAGAGTCGTCATTTGCGCGCTTGGGCAAAACTATTGTGGAAGCACGACGCTTTACTTTGTTATTTCAAAGGCAGAGGGAAGTGGCGTTGTGAAAATTCAATCTTATGAATATGGTCAGCCCGCAAGCGAAATTGTGGTTGAGAGCAAAACGAATCCGCTTGAGGGGATGAAAGTTTATTATAAGCTGCACGACGAGCAAACATTCACCCAGCAGCAGCCAAAAGATGCGGGATTTTATGATGTGAAAGTTGTGCTTGCCCCAACAAAAAATTATAACGAGTGCGTGCTTTTCGGAAGTTTCACAATAGAAAAAGCGGAAAGTCCAATTGTGAACACCACAATTCATCACAGTGGAAAGGCAGAAAAACTTTCTGATATAACTCTTCCTGATGGATTTGTTTGGGAAAATGAAAATATTGAAATTACGGCAAACAAAATGAGAGCCAAGGCAATCTACAAAGGCGAGGGTGCGAGCAATTATGTGATAACAGAAATTTATTTTGACATTATCATAGAAAAACCGCAAACATTCTTGCAGACAAATTTAGTTTGGATAGTTTTGGGAGTCGTAGTTTCCGTCATAATTTTTGTAAGCACAGCAATTGCCCTGACAAGCAGAAAGCGCAAAAACTTTTGGAAAAACAGATAAAAAAACGACCTTAGCGGCCGTTTTTATTTTTTAAAAATTTTTATCTGTCGTGATATTCTTTTGGAAAGACAATCAAATATCTTCTTGGCTCTTCACCTTTGGAAAGAGTTGTCACGCGGTCATCGTCCTGCAGGGCGGTGTGAATAACCTTTCTCTCGCTGGCGTCCATAGGCTCAAATTTATAATATCTTCCGCTTTTTGCCACCTTGTTTGCAATTCTCTTGGCAAGTGCAACCAAACTTTCCTCCCTCTTTGCCCTATAATTTTCAACATCAAGCACAAAACGCTTTCGCTCGTCATTTTGGCAGACCAAATTCATAAGGTGAGAAAGGGCAAGCATGCAGTCTCCGTGATGGCCAATAAGGTCGTTCAAATTTTCGCCGACAAGGCTGTATCTCACAAACTTTTCATCCTCAGTTTTTGTGATTTCGCCTTCAAGGTGAAGCGCTTTCAAAACGCCTTGCAAAAATTCTTCGCCCGATATTTTGTTTTGAACTTCTTCCGTCTTCTTTTCTGGCTTAACATATTCTTCATCAGCAATAATTCTTACTTTTGGCTCTTTTGCCTCAGTTTTCTTTTCTTGTTTTTCTTCCTTTTCGACCTTTTCAGTCTTTTCGGGCTTCTCAGTCTTTTCCCCTTTTGCCTTCTCTTCAGTTTTTGACACCTTTTGCTTTATAAATTTTTCGGCAAAATCTTCGTCATTTTCTTTTTCTTCGGCACGCCTCAAATCCTTTTTCTCATACTTTTCCACGGCGTCAGGCGAAATTGAAACAAGCACTCTGGCTTTTTTCAAAAAACCTCCCTCGCTTAAAATTTTGATGTCAACATCTTCTCTTGCGGCTTTGAGCTCAAGCAGGGCGTTGTTTATTGCTTGCTCAATATTTTTGCCAATTCCTTCACATTCGCGCATATTATTCTCCTTTTAATTTTAGAGTGCGCTATAAAGGAAAAATAAGGGAGTGCGCCTCTTTTCACTATTACTTTAACACATTCAAACAAAAATCACAAATCTTTTTTTGCAAATTTTAAAGTTAATTGTCCAAAAAATTTGAAAAAAGTTTGTCTTTGTGCTAAAATGTCACAAAACAAATGGAGGGGTTATGTTTGTTATCTTGTCCGGAGTTTCTGGCTCTGGAAAAAACACGGTGATAAATCAACTTTTAGGGAAGAAGAAAAACCGCTTTTTGATTAAGTCTGCCACCACAAGGGAAAGGCGAGAAAGCGACAATGCCTATGAGTTTATGACCGAAGAGGAGTTTGACAGGCGGGAGGCGAACGGCGAATTTTTTGAGACAATCAGGGCGCACACTTGCCGCTACGCAACTCAAAACCGCGAACTTCAAAAGGTGATTGACAATCCTCAAAATGTGTATTTTAAAGATATTGATGTTGTGGGCGCGCAAAAATTGGTGAAATACTTGAAAGGGAAAGCAAAAGTTTTGACGGTGTTTTTGGATGTTCCAGACGACGTGCTTCACGAGAGGTTAATCAAGCGCGGAGAGAGCGAAGAAAAAGCGCAGTTAAGGCTCTCGCGCGGAAAAATGGAAAGGCAGTATAAGCCAAAATATGACTTGATTATAGACAATGATGATTTGGACCGCACGGTTGAACTTATAAGCGAGAGATTAAAAAAAGAGGGTTTTTAGCCATCTTTTTTATGTAAGATTGTTCAAATATATTTTCTCATATTTTTCTTGTTTTGAGAAGTAAAGTTCTGCCTGCTGCTTAAACTTTTCCATGTCTTGTGAGGTGGCGTCCAAATTGAGCGGCTCGGCATCAGAAATGTTTTGACTGAAAAAGTTTTTGTTGAACATTCCGCCCTGATGGGAGGCAAAGAACGAATTTTCAATTTCGTCTTCATACAAGTTGTAGCCTTGAACAAGGTTTTTGTTGTATTCAAAGCCATAAAGTTGACAAAGCGTTGGGAAGATGTCATAGGTGTTGCAGAAACTGTCGCGGTAGCCACTTTGCAACTTTTTGCTGTAAATCATAAGAGGAATGTGATGCGCCTCAATGTTGGAATAGTCATCTTTTGTAATGCCTTTAAGCGTGATTCCCAAATTGTCATAATAGCAGTTGTGGTCGGCGAACAAAACAACTGTTGTGTCATTTATATGTCCCGTCTCTTCAAGCCTTTCAAACAGTTTTCCAATCATGTTGTCGAAATCCATTGCGGCAACTTTATATCTTCTAAGTTCTGCAAGCAAACCATCAGAAACGTCCAATGAGTAGCCAAGTTCCTGCGAGTGCTCTTTCACCCAAGCGGAATAATTCTCAAACTCCGCGTCATATTTTTCATAATACTCTTTGAAGCGTGGGTTGTCGTTTGTGGCATAAGGGCCGTGAGTGGAGATTGTTGCATAGCTTGTCAAAAACTTCGTGTCTGGGTCGGATGGAATAAAATCGTCTATAAAAGTTGAAATAAAGTCTGCGTCAGAAATCCAATCCCCAAACCATGCGCTTTGCTCTTTATAATTTTCCATTGAAATAAATTTGTCAAAACCAACGCCGCCTTCCAGATAATTTGGGTCTCTTTGATAGAAAGATCTTTGATAGGAGTGAAAATAAGTTGTTTGAACTTTTTCTCCTTCGTGGGCCTTTTTAAAAAGTTTTGGCAAGGTGTAGGCATAATCATATTTTCCAAGTTTATAGTGTGATTCCAAGGTATTCAATTTTGGCATGTTTCCACTAAGCACAATGCTTTCGCTGACGTTTGTTTTATTGTGGCCATAGAAGTTTGTAAAGACTGTTGCGTCATATTGATTTAAAGTGGACGCGTCTTGCATTGTGAATAAGTCATAAACATGAGGCGTCAAAATTGGGTCATAAGCAAACCACTCATGGCTTTCGCACAAAATTGTGATAAGGTTATCATTCGAGAAATCAGTTTTAATTTTTTCAACTTGCCCATCTTGAATAAATTCTAAAAGTGATTTTCTTTCATCTAGCGAGATTTTATTGCTGAATACAAAGAAGTCAAAGAAGTTTTTAAAATAAAATCCATAATAGCCAAAACTTTTGTAGGCGTCAACTTTGAAGCGAAAACTGTCCCATAGGTAACTAACATTATTTTCTATGTATTCGCTTTGCGCGTTGGTCACATATGCAGTTTCGCCTGCGTAAATTGACACGCCACAAAGTTCAAACAAAATTACAAATATTAGTGCAAAAGCCTTTGTAGAAAATTTTTCTGACAACTCAACTTTGGTTTTGTTCAATTTAACAATTGCAAGTGTGGAAAGTATGATTGCTATGAGCAGGCCTATATTTAAGATAATTGATTTAAAATCAATGAATTCCCATCTAAATGCGGCAGCGCCCTCAGCACCCAAGAAGAAGTAGTCCATTGAAAACAAATCGCCAAAAATTCCAAAAATTGTTGCGTTGACGGCATTTAACAACACTTGAAGGGCAATAAAAAACCAGAAGAAACCAAGGGAGACCCATTTGTTTGGCATGATGTAAATTATTCCCGCAAAAATGAATGCCCCGCCAATGTTAAACAAAAACCTTGTTGGAATTGTTTGCCAAAAGCCCAAATACCAAAAATTTATCATGTCAAGAAAAAGCGAGCAAAAGATAAAAAACAAAGGCAAGATGAGTTTGTTGGTTGAAAATACATTGGATTTTTCTCTTTGTTCAGATTTCTTCTTCATAAATTCCCTGCTTAATATATTCTAACACAGAAAAAAAGATTTTTTCAAGAAAATGAAACAATTTTTCGACAATTTTCACCCAGATTGCATAAAAAACAAGAGAAAGGAGAGGTAATGGCAAACGAAAATTTTTACATAGGCGGAAATGACGAACATGGCGTTAATCCGCCAACTCAGGGCAAAAGGACGCCCGTTATTCCCGGCCTAAACAGGCAAATTTATGAAAACGAATTCAACCGCGCCGCAAAGAACTATTTTTTGGAGGCGTGCCTTAGGCAGGGCTTTTCTGTTTATAATGTCAAGCCCGAGGAGCAAGATGTTTCAATAAATGAGAGGATTGTCAGAATTAACAGGCAAAACCTGACGCTTTTGGTCACTTTTGCTTACAACGCTTTTGGCGACAATTTTAATTCGGCTTCTGGCGTGGAAGTTTTTTATTCGCCAACAAATCCAAAGCCAAGCCAAAGCCGTGCGCTTGGGGAAAATTTGTATAGAAATTTGATTAAAGGCACGCCGCAAAACGGCCGCGGAGTGAAGACTTTGGATGCGGGCGTTCTCTCACGTGTCAATTGCACCTCGGCGCTTGTGGAGGCGGGTTTTATGACAAACTTGGCAGAGGCGCGCCGCATGATAAATCCACTTTGGCAAATTGAGGTTGGCGAGGAGTGTTGCCAGGGAGTTTGCGACTTTCTGGGCGTGGAATATCTTCCAAGGGGAAATGTGGCAAACTATCCGCTTTTGCGGCGCGGAGCAAGCAACAACTTTGTTATGCTTTTGCAGTTTATCTTAAATCAAAATGGCGCAAACCTTACAATTGACGGCGTGTTTGGGCAAAACACCGAAAACGCAGTCAGGGCTTTCCAGCAAGAAAATTCGCTTTCGGTTGATGGAGTTGTTGGGCAAAACACTTGGAGAACGCTTTTGTTCCTTCCGCCTTATCCAACTGTAAGGCAAGGCAGCCGCGGAATATATGTTTGGTTTTTGCAAAGCCTGCTTGAAAGCAATCAAATTCCTGTGGGCGGAATTGACGGCATTTTTGGAGAGAAAACTCAAAACGCAGTCAGGACATTCCAAACAAACAACTCCCTTGCCGTGGACGGGGTTGTTGGGCCAAACACATGGAACGCTCTTGCCAGAATTTAAAGCCACAACAAGTGGCTTTTTTCTTGACAAATAAACAAAATTGAGGATTTTATTAGCAAAAATGCTGAAAAAAGCGTGAAAAAATAGTATTTTTTTGAAAAATTAGAAAAATATTTAATATTTTTTGAAAAATATTGTCAAATGCTTGACATAAAAATTGCACCCTCCTAAACTAACAATAAGTCGAGAAAAACAAAAATTTTTTAGGAGGGTAAAATGGCAACAAAAACAACCGCAACAAAAACTGCAACAAAGGCACCTTGCAAAAAATGTGCAGCCGCTGCCGCAAAGCCAGCAGCTAAACCAGCAGCAAAGACAACAACAAAGGCCGCAGCAAAACCAGCTGCTAAAACAACAACCAAAACTGTTGCAAAGCCTGCAACAAAAACCGCTGCAAAGAAGCCTGCTGCAAAACCTACAACAAAGAAAAAGTAGGAAAACCAAGAAAGAAGCCCCTCGCCGGGCTTTTCTTTTTTGAAAGTGCTTGGCAGGTTGTTGAAATTGGCCATTTCCCAAAAGTCCCAAACGCACTTTTTTGCTTGACAGAAAAAATGGCGTTATGTTATACTTGACAAAGCAAAGTCACCAGGAGTTTGGCGTGGAAGAAATTGGAAAAAGAATAAGAAAAAAGATGTTTTTGACGGCATACGGGCAAAAGGCAGCACATTTAGCGCCAGCGTTTTCTGTGGCAGAGATTGTTTATGTGCTTTACAAAAAGATTTTGAAGTTTGATGTTAAAAATCCAAATTGGAAAGATAGAGACAGATTTATTTTAAGCAAGGGGCACGCCTCACTTGCGCAATATGTGATGTTAAACGAAGTGGGCATTTTGAGTGACGAAAAATTAAATTCTTTTTGCTCACCCGGAAATTCCATTGGCGGGGAAGTTAACCCTCATGATTGCCCGGGCATTGAGGTGTCAACTGGTTCTTTGGGACACGGCCTAGGCTTTGGCGTTGGGCAAGCAATTGCTTTAAAAATAGACAAATCTCCTGCAAAAGTTTATGTTGTTGTTGGAAACGGGGAGATAAACGAAGGCGTTGTGTGGGAAAGCGTGATGGCGGCTCACAAATTTTCTTTGGACAACCTTGTGGTCATCTTGGACGACAACAAAATTCAAAAAATGGGCTACACTGCTGACACCATGAAAATCCGTTCTTGGAAAGAGAAGTGGGAGGCTTTTGGCTGGCAAGTTGACGAGATAAAAGACGGCCACAATATGGACGAAATTTATGACGTTTTGTCTAAACCCAACGAAGCAAACAAGCCAAGAGTTGTTATTGCAAACACAATTAAGGGGAAAGGCGTTTCAATCATGGAGGGAGACCCCAATTGGCATTGGCGCATGCCAAACAAGAAAGAGTTGGGCGTTTTCATGGAGGAATTAAACATTACACCAGAGGAGATTGAGCAATGCAAAAAGCGTATTTAATGGCCTTGTTTGAATTGGCGGAAAAAGACCCCAATGTTTTGTTGCTTCTGGCTGACAGCGGAACGGCGTATGACGAATTATTTAAAAAATACTTGCCAAATCAAATTTTAGATTTTGGAATTGCAGAGGAAAACATGGTTGCGGCGGCAGGCGGAATGGCAAGTTGTGGAAAAATACCTTTTGTATATACTGCAAGCACTTTTTTGGCATACAGGTCATTTGAATTTATAAGAAATGATGTTTGCCTTCAAAACGCGAACGTCAAATTTGTGGGCATGGGAGAGGGAATGTCTTGGAGCACACTTGGACCAACGCACCACACAACAGAAGAGTTGGCGCTGCTTAGAGTTTTGCCAAATTTAATTGTTTTGTCTCCATCTTGCCCAAGCGCAGTTGGACAATGCGTAAAATTTGCATATCAGCATCAAGGGCCAGTTTACATTAGGATTGGAATGGGCGGAGAGCCTGAGCTGTATGACAAGCCTGTTGATGTGCTGAAAAATCAGACATTAAAAGACGGCTCAGACATTTCAATATTTGCTACTGGCAGCGTTATAAACGAGGCGCTAAAGGCTGCAGAAATGTTGTCGCTGAAAGGCGTTTCGGCAAAAGTGATTGATGTTTGCGCAATTTCTCCATTTGACAGAGAAAATGTTATTGCTGAAGTGAAAAGCAAAAGAGGAATTGTCACTGTTGAAGAACATAATGTTGTCGGCGGGCTTGGAAGCATTGTTTCAGAAATTGTAGCGGAAGAAGGGCTTAAAGTCAACCTTCTCAAACTTGGCATACAGCACGGCTTTGCAAAAGGCTATGGAACGCTGGCGCAGGTGAGAGAACAAAACGGACTAGACCACAACAGCATTGAAAGGGAAATTTCCGCTTGGCTTTCAAATGGAGGTGCTAAATGATAGAGGCAAATTTTGTGGAGTTAAAAAGGCTAGCAAAAAGTCCCGTCTTGCAAGAATCCAAGGTTAAAGCGGTTTTAATGGGTGATTGTGCCACGCAGCATTTGGCAACGGCCATTCGCGGCGCGAGCGTTTATTACAACAACCCAATTCAAGTGGTGGACATTGACTACAATTTAATTGACGCCCAAATTCTGGACAAGAATTCGGAACTGTATTCTTCTGCGCCAAACTTTACCATAATTTTTATGTGCACAGAAAAATTGCAGCAAGCATTTTACAGCAGCAGTAAGAAAGAGTCTTTTGCCGAAGATATTTATCAAAAGATAAAAACTAATTGGATGCAAATCAGCCAGAATATTTCCACAAATATTATTCAGTTCACTTTTGCAGAAAATAGTGACGGCGTTTTTGGAAATTATGCGCTGAAGACTGAAAGTTCGTTTTTGTTTCAAGTTAAAAAGCTGAATTATTTACTTTCGCTTGGATGCCAAGAGATAAAAAATGTGTTTTTGCTTGACCTTAACAATGTCTTGATAAGTGCTGGGGGGGGGATTTTTAAAGATGACCGACTCTATTACATGGCGAAAATGCCAATTTCTCTTGAGGCCTTGCCAGAAGTAGCAAAACAAGTTGTTGACATTATCTCTGCGGCAAACGGAAAAATCAAAAAATGTGTTGTTTGTGATTTGGACAACACTTTGTGGGGCGGCGTAATTGGTGACGACGGGCTTAACGGAATAGAAATTGGAGAACTTGGCGTTGGGCACGCTTTTGAAGACTTGCAAACTTGGCTAAAACAACTTAAAGAAAGGGGAATAATCTTAGGCGTTTGCAGCAAAAACTCAGAAGAAAATGCAAAAGAGCCTTTTATAAAACATCCAGACATGATACTTCGTTTGGATGATTTCTCTATTTTCGTTGCAAATTGGCAAGACAAGGCCACTAATTTAAAATACATTCAAAAGACGCTGAACATTGGAATGGACAGCATTGTGTTTTTGGATGACAATCCATTTGAAAGAAATCTTGTAAAATCACTTATTCCAGAAATAACTGTTCCCGACCTGCCAGAAGACCCAGCGCTGTATTTAAGTTATTTAAAAGGTTTAAACCTGTTTGAAACGGCATCTTTTTCTTCTTCCGACAAGGACAGAACCAAGCAATATCAGGCGGAAGTGAACAGGCTGGAAACAGAAAGGCTGTTTGATAACTATGACGACTATTTAAAAAGCCTTGAGATGGTTGCAGAGGTTTGCCCGTTTGATGATTTTCAAACGCCAAGAATTGCCCAATTGACTCAGCGCTCAAATCAGTTTAATTTAAGAACTGTTAGATGCACAGAGCAGGACATAACAAATTATAAAGAAAGCAACGAATACATCACACAATATTACACTTTGCGAGACAAATTCGGTGACCACGGGCTGATAAGCGTTGTGATTTTGAAAAAGCAAAATGACGCGCTGTTTGTTGAGAACTGGCTTATGAGTTGCCGCGTTTTGAAAAGAGGGATGGAAGAATTTATTGCAAACAACATAATTCTGGCGGCAAAGGAAGCGGGCTTCAAAAAAGTTGTGGGGCAGTATATCAGGACTGCCAAAAATTCAATGGTAGAAAAACTCTACCCTTCGCTTGGGTTTGAAGAAGTGGGAGAGGGCTTATTCGAGGCGGATGTGTCCACTTATGCTTTGAACAAAACTTATATAACAAAAAAATAAAAAGGAGAAAAATCATGGAAAGAAAAGAAATTTACAAAAGGCTAACAGCAGTTTTTAGAGATGTTTTTGACGACGACACAATTGAAATAAATGACCAAACCACTGCCGCCGACATTGAAGATTGGGACTCTTTGATGCACATAACACTCATCTCGGCTATAGAGGACGAGTTTGGCTGTAAGTTTGGCATGAAAGAGGTGCTTGGGCTTAAAAATGTTGGCGAACTTGTCACACTTTTGGAAAAGAACGCATGAACGAATATTTGTATGACGACATTTATGTTGGGCAAGAAGAGACCTTTAATGTCAAGATAACGCAAAAGCTTATGGACAACTTTTTCAAACTGACCGGCGACTGCAACCCCTTGCACAGAGATCTTGACTATGCAAAATCAGTCGGCTTTGATAAAAATGTGGTTTATGGAATGTTGACGGCATCATTCCTCTCAACTCTTGCCGGCGTTTATTTGCCGGGAAAATACAGTTTAATTCACACCATTGAAACAGATTTTGTCAAGCCTGTTTTTGTTGGCGACACGCTGACCGTTAAGGGAATAGTAAAAGAAAAGAATGATGACTTTAAGGTATTTTGGCTTAAAGTTGATGTCTTCAATCAAAACGGACAGAAAGTTGTTCGCGGAAAAATGAGAATAGGGTTTATGTGCTAGGCAGCGTTGCGGGGAGATTTGTATGTCAATTGTTTCTATTTCGTTTTTTATTTTGTTAATTGTATCACTTTTCCTTTATTATGTTTTGCCAAAATGTTGTCAGTGGATTATTCTGCTGATAACAAGTTTGGTGTTCTTTTGTTTTGCCTGCACGCCTTGGACAATTGTTTATTTGTTAGTGGGAATTTTTGTCACTTGGCTAGCGGCGCAAAGAATTCATGCCATAAGGCAAAATCCAGAAAAACACTCACAAAAAGCGCTGGCAATAAAGCCAAAACTTTGGCTAATTTTGGCTCTCGTGATAGATCTTGGAATGTTGGTTGCGCTAAAATACATGAACTTCATTTTGGGAAACGCATCCCTAATATTTAATCTTTTTTCAAAAACTAAGGTTGAATGGAGTGTAAATTGGCCTGCCGCACTTGGAATAAGTTATTACACCCTGCAAATTGTTGGCTATTTGCTGGATTGCTATTGGGGAATTATCACACCTCAAAAAAATATAGCTAAGTTTGCCCTCTTTTCCTGCTTTTTCGCACAAATGACTTCTGGGCCAATCAGCAGATATGAACAGCTGGGCGGAGAACTTGAAAAACCTCACAAGTTTGACGCAAAAAACATTTATCTTGGGACTATAAGAATTTCTGTTGGTCTTATCAAAAAGATTGTTTTGGCAGACGGTTTGGCGGCAATAGCCTCAATTTTTTCCGGCCCAGAGTCCACATTTCTTGCACTACTGCTTTATGTTATAAGAATTTACTCTGATTTTTCGGGTTGCATGGATATTGCGCTTGGGGCGGCAAAGTGCTTTGGAGTAGATATGGTGGAAAATTTCAAAACGCCATTTTTATCTAGGTCAATTCAAGAATTTTGGCAGAGGTGGCACATAACCTTGGGGTTGTGGCTTAGAGATTACATAATGTATCCTATTTTAAGAACAAAAACTTGGAGCAAGTTGACAAAATTTGTGAAGAGCAAAATTGGAAAAAGGGCAAGCAAACTGATTCCAACCCACCTTGCCATGTTGATTCTTTGGTTTTTCATGGGGCTGTGGCACGGCGGCGGCTGGACATTCATTTTGGAAGGGATTTGGTTCTGGCTCGTTATTGTTATTGGTGAATGGTGTTTGCCGCTAATCAAAAAATTTCGCTCCAAATTTGACACAGAAAACCCTGGCTGGGTGCTGTTTCAAAGAGGAAGAACGGTGTTGATTTATGCTGTTGGGGCTTTGCTTTTTAAAAGCGTGTCAATTTCAAGCGCGTTCTCAGATTTGTTTACAATTTTTTCAACATATCAATTCTACACAATTGCTCTTACTTTTGCCCTGTTTTGTGTGCTTGCAGGCACTTTACATAACGCAATTAAAAATCAGCCAAAAGCAAAAATCGCTTATGCTTCCACGCTAAGCGCAATTCTTGTTCCAATTGCAGCGCTGACAATTGTGTTGGTTGCCGGCTTTATTTTAGTCAAATTTTCAGTTGGGGACCTAACATCTTTTTGCGTTATTGTATTAATATATATGCTTTTTATGTTGTTTGTTCATTTTGAAAGCAAAGACGGTGGCATCGGGCCGCGAACGCTGTCAAGACCAATTGTTTACAAGATAATGCTGATATTGTTTTTCTTCTTCTTGGCACTTGTATTTGGGTTTTACAAGTCTGGCTACGACCCCGCAGACTTCATTTATGGAGGTTTTTAAATGGAAAAAAAGAAGCGTTTGTGGATAAATATAGTTTGCTGTTTTGTGTTGGCTTTCTTTTTTGCCAGCCTTGTGCCAATGAGTTATCTCGCAAGACCACTTACTTATAATCGCAGAAATATTGCAGGCTTTTATGCAGAAGAAAATAACACGCTAGATATGGTTTACATTGGCGGAAGCGCTTGCTTTGTTTATTGGGAGCCGCTGAGAGCATGGAATGAATATGGATTTACTTCATACAACTTTGCAAACGACTCTTTAATACCACAGGCAATCAAGTATTATATGAAGGAGATAAAGAAAACACAAAACCCAAGTTTGTTTGTGGTTGATTTGAGGCCTTTCCAGTATGGGGATCTTGTGGAGAACGGCGTTAAGAATATGGAGAACGAGTTTAATTTAAGAAACGGAACGGACAATATGAAGTATTCCAGCACTCGCAACGAACTTATAGATGAATTTACAAAAGGAAAATCTTTTATTGAAAAACTTCCATATTATTGGGACTTTTTAAAATATAACATGGAACTTATATTTTCTTTCTCTAGGTTAGATTATATTGACAATGTAGCAGAGAATCCCTATAAAGGCTTTGCGTTCATGTATCAAACAGAAAAGGTTGATTTTGCAGATTACAGTGATGTGGAGGAGGAAAAACCATTAGAGAAAGAAATTAATGACTATTTTATTGATTTGCTTGAATATTGTAAAACAGGCACAAGCAAAGTTTTGTTTCTTGTGCACTCCTATTGCCAACAAGAAGAGGACAAAATGAAGTATAACTATATGCAGAGAGTTATAAATGAATATGGCTTTGACTTTTTAAACACAAACGACTATTACAACGAGATTGGACTTGATTACTCAAAAGATTTTTATAATGAAAATCACGTGAATGTTTTTGGGGCGGAAAAATATACAGATTTTGTGGCGGATTATATTGCCACTAATTATGATTTTGTGGACAAGCGAGAAATAAAAAAGTTTAACAGATGGAATGACCTTTACACAAATTTTGAGAGCGAAACTGAGAAAGCAAAAGAGATAATCAGCGCCATGTGGGAAGAAAGTTAGGAGGCAAAATGGAAAGCATTGTTTTGGCAAATGGAGTTGAAATGCCAAGAATTGGATATGGAACTTGGAAATTGCCATCAGGGGCAGGCACAACTGACGCGGTTTTGAAAGCAATTGAAAATGGATATAGGCTTATTGACTGCGCATACAGTTATGGCAACGATTTTTTTGTGGGCAAGGCAATAAAAAGTTGTGGCATTGAAAGAGAAAAATTGTTTATAGTCAACAAACTGTGGAATGATTTTAAAACCGAGGAGGAAATTATTTCCTCTTGCAAAAAGTCTTTGAAGCTAATGAAACTTGACTATTTTGATTTATACTTAATACACTGGCCGGTAACAGGGGCGAACTGCGGGCAAATAAATTCTCTAAGATGGAAAACTCTTGAAAAGTTGTATAAAATGGGGTTGACCAGAGCAATAGGGGTGAGCAATTTTTCTCCGGAACAGATTGAAGAATTGGGCAAAGTTGAAATTTTGCCAATGGTCAATCAAATTGAGTTTCATCCAGGCTGCAATCAAGAAAAAACACTTAAGTTTTGCAAAGAAAAACACATTGCTGTTCAGGGCTGGAGCCCTCTTGGAAGCGGAGAGGTATTTTCCAATGCCACGCTTGTTGAGTTGTCTAAAAAATACAACAAGAGCGTTGCGCAAATTTGTTTAAGGTGGGCGTTTCAACATCAAGTTGTTCCAATTCCTCGAACGGAGGACATAGACCAGATAAAAGAAAATATTGATATTTTCAGTTTCAACATTTTTCCACAAGATATGCAAAAAATTGACGCCATCAACAACATTGCAAGCAAGGTTTACAAATTTTAATCTGTTTTTTTAATTTTAGATTTGAAATTTAAAAGAGGTTATGCTAAAATAAAAAATAAAGGAGTTGGAAATGATACCAAAAGTTATTCACTATATTTGGCTGGGTGGGGCGCCATTGTCTCCGCTGATTGAAAAATGTATTGAGTCTTGGAAGAAGCAGTGCCCAGACTATGAGATAAAAAGATGGGACGAGAGCAACCTTGATATAGGAAAATATAAATTTGCAAAGGAAGCCTATGATGCAAAAAATTGGGCATTTGCAAGTGACGTTTTTAGATATGACGTGTTATATAACAATGGCGGAATTTATCTTGACACAGATGTTGAACTTTTAAAGCCATTGGACGAATTTTTGAAATATAATTTTTTCGCAGGTTTTGAGGATGACGAAACCATTGGCCCTGGGCTAATCATGGGAAGCGAAAAGCACTCGCAAGTTACCAAAGATATGCTGGAAGTCTACAAAAACACCGAGTTTACACAAAAAAATTGCTACAAGAAGACAATTTGTGTGTTAACTACCGACTACTTTGTAAATAAGTTTAATTTACTGAAAAGAGACGAGTTGCAATTGTTTGATAATGAAAGGATTGCAATTTTTCCTACGGAGTATTTTTGTCCCATGAGTTACAAAACCCGCATTTTAAAAGTGACGGACAAAACCGTTTCCATTCATCACTATGCCGCTTCTTGGGTAAAAAAGCCCTTTTGGGTTAGGTGTTGGAACAAGTTGTTTAAAAAGAGAAGAAAAATATAACAAGAAACTCCTCAAACATGAACCCATTTGAAAAAAGAAGTTTTTAAGGCGGTGTGGCAGTCATGTGACAAGGTTCAAAAAGACAACATTTCAGATAAACATTACAGTGATGATGAGCTTGCCCAATTTTTTCGTATGAGTAAAACCGCATTTTTAGATGCGACAGCGGCAGCCTGCTCAAAACTAAAAGCATTAATTGAAAATTAAAACTTTATAAAAAGATATCTAAAACAAGACATTTCAACGGAACAAAGCTGCAAAACGAATTCGTGAACAAAAAAAACAAGTTCATGCGCGAACCTGCAACAATTTACAATATTCTACAAAATTCTAAAAAGATTAACAGCAATAGGTGTTCATACCAGAATTTTTGGATTCCTTTCAACGCCTGGCGCAAGAGGTTTTCGTGGGCTAGCCCATCCTTTATCACGACCATTGCATATTTTAACATCTCAAATGACAAAGGAAAACAACTGAAACTCACTGAGCAGCCAAACCTTTGAAAACGAGATGGAATTTGATAACAAAAAACAATCCAAACGCATGGGTTCGGATTGTTATCACTTGGCGGAGAGAGAGGGATTCGAACCCTCGCTGCCTTTTACAACACTACTTCCTTAGCAGGGAAGCCTCTTCGACCTCTTGAGTATCTCTCCATTTGCCCTTTAAGTTTAACACATTAGGTTTGCTCTTGTCAACATTTATCTTAATTTTTATTTATTTTTGCCTTATTTTGTGTTTTTAGCAAAACAATTTTGGGTGTCTGGGCTGATTTAAGTGTAAAGAAAAAGAGTTGATATTTTTCAACTCTTTATGTCTGCGGGCTTAGAGTCCTTTAGCCATTTTAAATTCTCATAATAAGCTGAGGCCGGCGTCAGGGTGTCTGCAATTGGCTTATAAAAAGTGTAATAAGAAGGAAACTCTTTGTATTTTAGAAGCATACTTTTTGATTGTTCAAAGAAATTCTTTTTTATTTTAAATCCAAACTGTTCCGGAGAAACAATGTTTAGCGCAAAGATGGAATAAATTGTCCTAGTGCATTTTTCACATTTGCAGCAATTTTTCCCGCTTGTGGTTTTCCAGCAAACGTGAACATTCAATGGCTGATTGTGTTGTTTTATCCAAGTTGAAATGTTTTTCACTTTGTCCAAACGGTCATATTCAATTCCATTATGGCTCACTCGAGAATTTAAAAATCTTATTTTGTTGTCAATGGTTGGGTGGGAGGCGACGCCTTTAACTCTAAATTTTTCTTCATTTGTGGAAAAAGAGGACGCAATATACACTGTTCCAACTTTGCTTTTAAAAGCAATTGGGGCGGTTAGAGAAATAAGCCCCAACCCATGTTGAAAACCATGCCAATAATGGTCAATGTTGTGAATAAGGGTGTTTAAATTATTATAATTCAAAAACGACTTAAAGTTTGTTTTGCAAAAACAAGGGGACAGATTGAATATTTTGCAAGACTCCTTGATGTGATTGGCAAAATTGTGGAGCCCAAACTTGTCAGACAGGGGAATGTCTGCGCCCAAAACGCAAAAAGGAGTCAATTTGGGGTTATACACATTGATTAACGTATTGAAAGCATCAACGCCGCCGCTGAAAAGATTTATTTCTTTGATGGGCTTATAGGAGTGTTTTATCAGTTTTTTAGCGACTACAACATCTTTTGCAAAAGAAAAGTTTGGATACATATTTATGTAACCCTTTTCAATTTCCGGAATGGAATTGTAGAAGTTTTCGTCAAGGCTGTCAACCTCTATTTTTGTGTTTGTAAGCCAAAGGATTGGCAAAATATTTCCAAGAAAGGGTATCAGGAAAATGTCTTTGTCAACATTTTCTATGTTTTCATTGTATTTTACGAAAAACTTTTTTGACTTGAAAAACTGACTTGCTTCAATCCCCCCCCCCGCCAGGAATTATATCAAAATAGATTGAGGCTTTGTTGTTTTTAACCAAGATTTCTTTAATTGTTATTTTGCTCATCTGCTTGCCCTCGTAAACATTTTCATCAATGCTATGGCCTCTTTTTTGACGGAAGGCACGGCCTTTTCTTTTTCCACAACAACTTTGTGAATCATGCGCGCAATCTCTTTCATTTCGGCTTCTTTCATGCCAAGAGTTGTGACCGCCGCAGTCCCCAAACGAAGGCCGCTTGTGACTGTTGGGCTTAACTTTTCATTTGGGATGGAGTTCTTGTTTGCCGTGATGTTTGCCGCGTGCAGAAGGTCTGCAACCTCTTTTCCTGTTGCGCCAAACAGGGTGAGGTCAACCAAAATTAGGTGATTGTCAGTTCCGCCAGAGACAAGCCTGAACCCAAGTTTTTTCAGTTCGCTTGCAAGAGCCTTGCAGTTTTTGATGACTTGCTTTTGATATTCCACAAACTCTTTTGACATTGCCTCTTTCAGCATGACCGCTTTGCCGGCAATCACGTGTTCCAAAGGTCCGCCTTGCGTTCCTGGGAAGACGGCGCTGTCAATTTTCTTTGCAAGTTCAGCCTTGCACAAAATCATTCCGCCTCGAGGGCCACGCAGGGTCTTGTGAGTTGTGGTTGTGACAACGTCAGCATAATTGCAAGGGTTTGGGTGAAGCCCAGCGGCAACAAGTCCAGCAATGTGTGCCATATCAACCATTAAATACGCGCCAACTTCGTCTGCAATTTGGCGGAAGCGGGCAAAATCTATTTTTCTTGGATAAGCGCTTGCGCCGGCAACAATAAGTTTTGGCTTGTGCTCTTTCGCCAGGCGCTCAACTTCATCATAATCAATAAGTTCGGTCTTCTCATCAAGCCCATAGGGAATTGCGTTGAAAACTTTTCCAGAAACGTTCACTTTTGTGCCGTGGGTGAGGTGGCCGCCGGCAGGAAGAGACATCCCCAAAATTGTGTCACCCGGTTTCAATAGCGCCATATACACGGCAAAGTTTGCGTTTGCGCCAGAGTGTGGCTGAACATTTGCGTGTTCGGCATGGAAAAGTTTTTTTGCGCGCTCAATTGCAAGGCTTTCAATTGTGTCCACATTTTCGCAGCCACAATAATAGCGTTTTTGGGGGTAGCCCTCGGCATATTTGTTCGTCAAAACGCTTCCAACCGCCTCGCGAACGGTGTCGCTGACAATGTTTTCACTTGCAATAAGCTCAATTGTCTCTTTTTGACGCTTCTCCTCCCTTTTTATTGCTTTATAAACTTCAATGTCCACAGTTTTCAAATTTGTCATATTTTTTACCTCCCAAAATTCATCAACACTAGTTTAACATAAAAAATTTCAAAATAAAAACTTTTTGTTTGTGAAATTTACGTTTTTGTGATATAATTTCTTCATGGAAATTTTGAATGGAAAAGATTTTGCAAGCGAAATCAAAAGAAATGTAAAAAACGCCGTTGATCAAATGGCAAAAAAGCCAATGCTTGCGTGTATTATTGTTGAAGGGGACAAGGCGAGCGAAATTTATGTTGCCTCAAAAGAGAAGGCGTGCGCCGAATGTGGAATGCGCTCAAAGGTGATAAGGCTTCCACAAAATGTCTCTCAAAGCCAACTTGAAAAAGAGATTGATGCGCTTAATCGCGACGAAGAGGTGACGGCAATTTTGCTTCAACTTCCTCTTCCAAAACATCTTGACGAAGAGAGGGCGGTCAATTTGATCAGCCCAAACAAAGATGCGGACTGCCTCACTTTTCACAATTTTGGAAAGATGTTTGCGGGCCACAGCGACTTTGCGCCATGCACTGCGTTTGGAATAATCAAGTTGCTTGAAAAACATAACGTTCAAATTGAGGGCAAGCACGCGGTGGTTGTTGGAAGAAGCAATCTTGTTGGCAGAAGTGTTGCGGGGCTGTTGGAGCATAAAAATGCAACTGTCACCCTTTGCCATAGCAGAACAAAAGACCTTCAAAAATACACAAAGGACGCAGACATTTTGGTTGTTGCAATTGGAAAGGCGAAATTCATCACCGCGGACTATGTCAAGGACGGGGCCGTTGTTGTGGATGTTGGAATAAACAGAATAGACGGAAAAATTTATGGGGATGTTGACTTTGAAAATGTTGCGCCAAAGTGCGACAAGATAACACCTGTTCCGGGCGGGGTTGGACCACTTACTGTTGCGTGCCTTATGAGAAACACTTTGTTTCTTGGGAGGTCTCCCAGTAATATAAAAGAAAATGACAATAATTCCAGAAATTTTTAATTTTAAAAAATATAAGAAAAAACAAAAATTGTAAAAAAAATAGAAAAAAATAAAAAATATCTAAAAAAACATCAAAAAAATGCGAAAAAATCGCATTTTTTATTATTTTTTTATTAAAAATTGAATTTTTAAATTATTTTTTTGTTTTTTTAATTATTTTTTCAAAAATAATTTTTCAATTTAAAAACAAATTTTTTCTTCCACAAAAGAAACCAATTTTGAAATGTCAAGGCGAACCTGTTGCATTGTGTCGCGGTCTCTTATTGTGACGGTGTTGTCCTCCAGAGTGTCAAAGTCTATTGTCACGCAGAAAGGCGTTCCAATTTCGTCCTCTCTTCTGTAACGCTTTCCAATTGAGCCTGCCTCGTCATAGTCACACATAAAGTGTTTTGAAAGCAGGGCATAAACTTCTCTTG
>CANQRC010000013.1 GCA_947626155.1 uncultured Clostridia bacterium
CGAGCCTCACATAAACGACACCTTGGCAAACAACATTCATTATTTGGATGTCTTCATTCCAATGGGGCCAACGGGACCACAAGGTGAAATGGGTGCAACTGGTCCTCAAGGCCCTCAGGGAGATGCCGGCCCTCAAGGCGACCAGGGAAATCAAGGCGTGGCAGGTGAGCGCGGCCCGGCAGGTCCACAAGGCCCTCAAGGACTTCAGGGAGTTGAGGGAGAGCGCGGCCCGGCAGGAGAACGCGGCCCGGCAGGCCCACAGGGCCCTCAAGGGTTGCAAGGCGTGGCAGGCGAAAGAGGTCCAGCTGGTCCTCAAGGTCCTCAAGGAAGACAGGGCGTTCCCGGGCCACAAGGCGTTCAAGGCGAACGCGGCCCACAAGGCGCTCCTGGCCCACAAGGTGCGCGCGGCCCACAGGGCGCAACAGGGCCTTATCAAATTAAGGCGGCATATATCACCTCCTGGAATGAAAATTACAGTGGATTCGGCCCCATGGGCTACAAATTGGAGGCAAACACCCGCATTCCGCTCATGCGCGAGGAAACTGACTATGGCGAGCTGATTGAGGTTGACACCACAAACAATGTAATAACTTTCAATTCCACCGGCGTCTATCTTATAACTTTCACCGCCAACCCGTATGTGGATTGGCAGCAAAACTTTGCATATTTTAAAGATTATGCTGCCCTCGCCTTTCGCGAAGTTGGAACGGACAACATTCTTGCCGCGGCAAACAGTTGGGCGACCGACCAACGCGCAAGCGCCATCACGGGCCAAGGTGTGTTTGTAGTCTCGGACACAAACGCAAAATATGAGCTTGTCAGCGTCAGCAAAAAGACAACTTATTTGCTTGCGGCGGACATCGCCTATTCCGAAACAGAATCCTATTTTTCAAGCGTTTTGGCAAGCATTGTAATAATAAAATTAAGCCCATAAAATTGGGCTTTTATTTTTAGTTTTTTGCTTTTTTGTTTAAGAAATCAAAAACTTGGCAACATCTAAAACACACTTATCCAGCGCGTCAAGATAGCGCCTGTTGATTTCTGGCGAATACAAAACCGCCTTGCTTTGAATGTCAATCAAATCCTTTGGCTTTAGTTGAAGTTGGTCAACAATTCCCTCGCACAAAAGGTTGCTAATCACCATGAGTGCGTTGTTTTTGTTTATGTTTCGCATCTGCATAGCGTAGGTGAGAAGTTCGGTGTCGTTGACAATTTGCTCTAAGGCGGGGTTCAAAAAGAATTCCAATTTTTCAAGCGCAAATTCGTTTCCGTTTGCTCCCGCCAAAATCTCCCAGCCAAGATAATAGTTGTAGTTTATCATAAGCCTGTCAGGCACACCCTTGTTGAAAAAGTAAGCCACACAGTCTTGCGCAACGCAGTCGTCCATAATTGCCCTCGTGCAAATGTCCGCAAAAACATCGTTGAAGACTTTTGCACTCTTTGCGCTTTCAAGCACCTGTCGCCTGATTTTTAGAAAGCCGTCGTAAGCGTCCTTTCGTTTTGTAAAATCGCTGTAATCCAATTTGCACCTCTTTATATGTGAATTATAGCGAAAAATTCAAAAAAATACAAGCAATTAAGGTGTTTTTTGCCACATTTTTGCCACTTTGTTGTTTTTCGCCTCAATGTAGCAGTCGGCAACGGAAATTTCAACAATAGGAAGCGCCACCAAAATTATGTCCAACATCCCGGCAAGCGTGAGGAAGATGATATAAAAATATGGCGGAACAAACATAAACGCATCAAAGAAGAGAATAAGCAAAAACATCATTGTGACCGCCACGCAAACAGTGGAGAGCGCAATAAGTTTGTTTAAAAATATTTTCCACTTAAAGCCTTGGGTCATTTCTTTTGAAAGGGCAAGCACGCCGCGAACGTCAATTTTGTCACTTTCAAAAATGATGATTGGGCAAAAGGCATATTGCAGCATCACAATCACCCCGGGCACAATCAAAAGACAGGAAAAGAAAAGTGTCAAAAACATTCTTATCACAAAAACGCAAAAAATCTTGATTGTTTTTTTGATTGAAACAAAAAGTTCTTCAAATTTGTATTGTTTTTCCGCCTCAACTTTGTAAACAAAGCCATAAATTCCCGCCTCGAAATAAACAAACAAAAGAAGTGGCAGCCCCAAACTTACAATTGGCAAAAGCGCTGAAACAAAAATTGCAAAAAGCATGATAAGGTTTGCATACATTATGTCGTTCATCGGTCGGTTGACTTCAACATAAAAATTGTTTTGTTTCATAAAAACGTCAAAGAATTTGTCGTTTTCAAAATCGTTTGAAGTATTTTTATTTGAATTTTCTGCAATTAAATTATCAGAAAAATTGCTAGAAAATTGATTTTTTTCAATTTTTTTGGCGTTTTTTTGATTTTTTTGAGAATTTTTTGTTGTTTTTTTGCTATTTTTTAATTTATTTTTATTTTGCGCTTTATTTATTTTTTCTTTTTCCATAGAAAAAATATTAACAAAAAAGATGCCTTTTATACAGCATCTTTTTGATTATAAAATTGGTGAGAAAAGCCTGAAAATTGCCTGTGCAAATTTGGTGAGCCACCTCTTCTTTTTAAAGTAAACTAGGTCGGCTTTTTGGCAGTGCTTCAAGTCCTCGTTGTAATAGCCGTTAAACTGAGCATTGAGTTCTTTGGAATACATAATCACCGTGTCCTCAAAGTTAAGCCCAAAACTGCGGTGGTCAAGGTTGCAAGTTCCAATTGAGAGAACGTTGTCGTCAACCACAATCGCCTTGCTGTGAAGAAAGCCGTCATACAAATATGCCTCAGCGCCAAGTTCCACAACCTCTTTCAGGTAAGAAAGCGAAACCCAAAAAATTGTTCTGTAATCGGGCTTTGATGGCAACATCAACTTCACTTTAACGCCGCTGGCAATGGCAATTCTAAGCGCCGACATAAACGCGTTGTCTGGGATGAAGTATGGCGTTTGAATAAGCACTTGCTTTTTGGCATTTGTTATCATTTTGATAAACACTTCTTTTATGCTTTGAACATCGCTGTCCGGTCCGGACGTGACAACTTGAAGTGACACATCGCCGCTGACGGATGGCGCTGGGAAAAGCCCGTCATTTATATATTTTCCAGAAGTGTAATTTTCCTTTTTGACATATCGCCAATCGTTGAGAAAAATGTTTTGAAGCGGATAAACGCCCGAACCTTCAATCCTAAGGTGTGTGTCGCGCCAAGGCGAAAGTTTTTCTTCTTTGCCCATGTGGTCGTCGCGAAGATTTATTCCGCCCGTGTAGGCAACTTTTCCGTCAATCACCACAATTTTTTTGTGGTTTCTGTAATTGAGTTTTAAGTTAATCAAGCGGATGTGCGCAAAAGGTGGAAAGAATTCCGCAACTTCGCCACCCGCCTTTGTCAACTTCCTAAAAAAGCGCCTTGGGGCTTTAAGGCAGCCAATACTGTCATAAATCAGTTTGACCTTAACCCCCTCTTTGGCTTTTTTAATGAGAATGTCCATGATTCTTTTGCCAGTTTCGTCGTCGGCAAAGATGTAATACTCAATATTTATGCTCTGTTTCGCTTTTTCAAGGTCCTTCGCCAGCGCTTCAAGTTTGTCCTTCCCCCACGTGAAAATTTTTACCTCGTTGTAAGGGCAAAGTGTTGCCCCGTAGTTGTAGCAACACTTAATCAGCCCCTCATTTTGCACCAACTTTCCAAGTTCGCCATCGCCGCTCATCATATATTTGTTTATGGCTTCGTCATAACCCACCTCGTAAAGCTTGTGATTTGAAATCATTCGCTTAACACGAAAGGACAGTCCGCTTCCAAAACAAATGTAAAGAATGTAGCCCACAAAAGGCAAAATTGTGATGATTGTTGTCCAACTGATGACGCTTGCAATTTTCTTGCGTTCCAGAAAGACCATGAAAAGGAAGAGCAAAAAATTTAAACTAATGTAGGCAATAAATACCCAAAACCAAACATCCAGCATCAATTACTCCCCTTTTTGAACATTAAATGTAACTCTGTAAACAAGTGAGTCGTCGTCCACGGTCACACAAGCAAGATAGGTTTTTGTTGCCGAAGCTTGCACTGTTTCATAAGTCAGATTTTCTGCTTCTGTAAGTTCGTGAATCTCATCGTTAAGTGTGTCGCCAAAACTGTAGAATGTTATAGCCATATCATTCGTCACGCCCGAAACTTTTAATTCGTCCATAAGATATTTAAGAACATCTTCCTTTGGAGTTGAAGTTGAATCAGGTTTATCAATGATAAAGTAGTTGTTGCTAGCGCTAGGGCGAACAAAATTAATTTTAACTTTGTAAAACAAGTATTCCTTAGTTTCAACATCGTCTGCAGTGGTTGTCTTTGTTATCTTAGCAATAAGATACTTTGTTGAAGTTCCCCAGTTTACAGTTAGGCTATTAACATTTTCAGTAACCAAGCAGCCCGACGCAAATGCAGAGAACTCTCTATAATTTGGATCAATTGTATAAGTTGTGCCGCCTGTTGTGCCCGTCAAGTCAAGTTTAGTGGATATTAAACTTGTCAAACCGGAAGTGGCAAAGCTGTTTGTGGTGAGATTTTGAAGGCCAAGCGTGAGGCTAAGTTCCACCTCTTGGCTTTCATGGAAGTAAATTTTTACATCGGTGAATACATAATTTGCTTTTCCTTCTGCGGTATATTTTATTCCGTAAACACCTGAAATATAGCCCTTTTGCAAGTCTTCTGCTGTTAGTTCTATGTTCTCGGTAAGTTTTGTCAATGTCTGCCCATCAATCTTATACAGCTCAGCGGATTCGTCGCTAATTTCAAGGAATTGCTTTAGTTCACTAAGAATTGCCGAGGCTTCCAAAACATTCTTGCTTGTCGTGGCGCCTGTTTCCTCATCAGCTTCTTCAGTTGTGACTGTTCTTGTGGCGACAAGATTCATCTTGTCTGGAATTCCAACTTGGAAGTTGAAAGTCATATCAAGGTAGAATTGTTTAGCCCCAGTGTCAACCGTGGCATTGACAATAATGTAGAAGTGCTTTGTTGTGTTTTGATTGAGTATGAAGTATAAAGTTGGCTCTGACATTGGTGTTGCGTTTTGAAACTCGTAGTAGTCAATTGAGTTGACCGTTGCGCCATTCAAGGCAGCTGCCGCCTCCTCTTTAACATAAGCGTTAAGTTGAGCGGTGTAGAACATATTGGTTTCGTAGGTGTGAATGTTGACATCCTTATCTTTTTCTGTTTTGTAATCATAAACATAGAAGAGGACTTGCCTTGAATCAACAGATGTCACCTTTCCGTCACTACCCTTCTTCACACAGACAAATTCTTTTGTGAATGTGTAGCCGGTAATTTCACGTGCGGAAATATCAGCAACTTGGCTAAGTTCGCCCGTGTTGACATTTCGAACAAATAAGTTATAACTATCACTCGCTTGCACCCCAAAAACTTCTTTCAGTGCGTTTTCTACGTTTGTCTTAGCAACCGTGCCGTCCGCCTCTCTCTTGATTGTTTGAACGGCGGATTGCGTGTTTTGAGTGAAGTAGTAAGTCACATCGTAAACAAAGCAGTTTGAAACGGTTTCTTCTGCGAGAATGCCCAAGGAGGCAGACCTGCTGTTTTCAACAACAAGGTATTTTCTGTTCACACTTGGGTTTCCAAGTTTGTCAAAGCCCTCTTCATAAGTGATCTTGTCCCCTAGGATTAGAACGTTATTTTTTTCTTGGAGTTTATAGATTGTGTAAGAGTAGTTGTTTCCCTTCTGAGTTGTAGGTGCAAACAATTCGTCAAGCCTGTAGTTTGACCTAGAAACACCAAGCAGTTTTGTTCTGTTGTCACTGTTAACTTTGTCGTCTTTAAGAGGGCCAGTTTCTGTCGTATTGTCATAAACCCAGAAGTCAACATCCACAAGATAGGTTGTTGTGCCAACCTGCGCCAAGAACGAACGCTTGTTAAGCCCAGGATTAAATGTTGCATCAATTGAATAGTTGTCGCTGTCGCTAATTTTTTCCAATGAATTTGTAGTTTTGTCGAGTTTAAACCACTCTACATCGTCTGTAAATTTTTCAGTATCAAGACTGTTAAGAGTAAATCCGTCTCCGTTTTTTACAACCTTAGTATATTGCAAAGCGCTTGCCGTGTTGGAGTAAACCGTCATTTCCACAGTAAATAGTTTTTCTGTGAATGTTCCTTTTTCCCCACGCCCGGTGGCCAAGATTGTAAGCGTGTAGGTTCCTGTGTTTGCAAAGGTGTAGTAGTCAACATTGTTGTAAGGAACATAAGTTTCAGAAGATTCACCCTCCTTATAGGCAACCATATGATAGTGTTTGTTGTGAAGAATGCCTGTGTCTATTGAGCCAAACAACTTTCTAAGGTCAACCTTTTCGCCAACCGCCGCCGACAAATGGATGCCACTTGGTGAAATTGTACCGCTTTCAGGCAGCTTTTTCTCGGCGGTTATGGTAGGCTCTCTCGCACTTGATACATAAACTTCATTGTTAGAGGCTATAAGATATTGATATACTACCTCTTCAGCATATTCGCCGTCAGAAGAGTGTTTAAACTGCCAAATTCCATCACTTCCGATGCTTGCTTCCTCTTTCCAATCATCTATATGGTTTAACGCCATTTTAGCGGTTCCAACATACATCTTTTCTTTATTGGTCATTTTGGATATATCATATTCATACATTCCATCATTCCCAGAGATGTTTGCATAAATGTTCACCGCAAGACCATCACTTGTAGGGTCAAAAGCTGTGGTTGTTGTGATAGTTCCGTTTTCGTCAATGTAAGCAGCGCCACCAAGGCTTCCGCCTGATACAGCACTGGTGTCAATATCAAAGTACAGCTTATATGGTTTGAACTCTGAAATGCAATTTGAAGATAATTTAATTCCGTCAAACCTGTTATAATGGAACATTCCAGCCCATTCCTGATAAGGAATTACATAATAACAGTTCTCACCCTCGCCAACTTTTAAATATTCAAGAACAGACTTTGCCTCTTGTTCTTGCAAACTTGACAGACCAAGATAAACTTCAAACTCAGGTTCTACTCGGTAAAGTTCT
The DNA here is from genome assembly GCA_947626155.1 of uncultured Clostridia bacterium. Taxonomy (GTDB): domain Bacteria; phylum Bacillota; class Clostridia; order Christensenellales; family UBA1242; genus Caccovivens. The sequence continues at coordinate 7,029 of CANQRC010000013.1, forward strand.
TGTTTGTTTGTGTTTGATTCATTATATAAGAAGTAAAGTTGTTCGGTCTTGTGAGCATTCTCTCTTACATCCCCGCTAAGCTCTGATGGGTCGTTGATTCGAAGCGTAATGTTGTCATTATATGTGACGAAAGCAGTTGCTGTGTTGTTGGAAACACCGACATTATTATACTTCATTGTGATACCAGTTGTTTCTTCCGCACTTCCACCTTCTCTTTGCGAAATTACAGCGGTGAACGTTTTAGTTGTAATATTGTTAGCCTGATAGTTATATTCTCCAACTATAATTGGGTAATACTTTGTAACTGTCCAATCCGACTTGTTTTCGACCTCGAATGTGCGCGCTGCCATGTTATCTGTTGTAGGTGTAATTGTAATATTGCCCCTTGTCTTTCCTGGAAGAGTAACTTCTAGCGTATTGTTGTAAACAGTTGGTCCTGTTGTCACATTCTTTGTAACTGGTTCGCCGTCCAAAACGGATTTTTTAAACAACTCTCGTTTTGTTTTTGAAATCGTAACATTTCTTACAATTTGCGCCGTTTGTGTCTCATAATTATTTGCACTGGAACCCAAAGGCATTTTGTATGTTAGCGTAACAACCATTTCTACATTTGCAATGCTGTCATTTGTCCCATATAGATAACCCTTAACAGCTGGAACGGTCCATACGTTCGTGCTGCCCTCACCATACTTTGTGCCTTGAATCAGTTGTGTTGTGTCAGAATCTTTTACAAAGAAGAATTTGCTTTCATTTGTCAAGAGCGTTGCCCCTTTTCCGCCGTCTTGCGTTTGTGGGTCACTTGACGAAACATTGATTTTTGAGTTGCCATGCTTTACTTTGAATTCAACCTTGCTTACAAATATATAACTTCTTTCATCATTATTATCGTTCACGTTTTTTTCAACACCCAAGAATTTTGACACTGTGTTTTCGAGAGAATTCTTATCAAGTGCGCCAAGAGTGGTGTCGTATGCATAAGCGCCTATTCCGCCAATTGCAATTGGGGTTGCGTCATTTCCCTTGCCAATTCCAAGTTCCTTTTTTGTTGGAATATGGGTTTGTCCAATTGTGTGAGTTTGTTTAAGCCCAACTCCGTTGTATGTTGTTGAATAGAAGTTTTTTGCGCCAACTTTATAAGGTTCGTCTCCTTTTTCTCCTGCCTTGCAACCTTCATATTGGAATTCAAATACTATTGTTGCGCCGTCAAGATCCTCTTTGGTGAGGCCATCACCTTTGCCTGATTGAAGTTTCCAACCCGTATCTTTTTCATCATCTGCCGACCAAATTTCAAGGTCTGAAATTGTTTTTGGCGGTTTTTCAATTGCTTCTCCTCCCTTGCCTTCATTCGAGCCGCTCTTAGCAGTCTTAAAGGCGTCAAAAGGGCTCTTCTCATCCCCCTTCGTGAATATTCTGCCGTCTTTAAGAGTTGCGGTCATTTTTAGACCGGTGATTGTAAAGGCGGTATTACCTGTTGCAACTTGCAAAAGATTCTTATCTTTTTCATATGTAAATCCAGAGTATGTTATCCAATTGCCCGCTCTTCCCTCAATTGAAACCTCTTGATAAGCCGCGCTGAACACAAGTCCTTCGCCCTCGGTAAGAGACAGAACGCTGTTGTCTGCAAAAACCGGGTTTACGTCCGAACTTTCAATTGAGAAGTAGAATATTCCCTGATAGCCATATACATCTTTATAGGTTATATAGAAATTCTTTGTCCCAAGTGTAACCATAGGAACTGGGACTTTTACATCTTGCACCGCGCCGCTAATATCAAGCCCGTTTCTATTATATTCGTTGGAAGTTTGCACTTGAGTCCACCTACCGCCATCACTTCCAGTACTCTTCAATTTATTTGCAAATTGGGTAAAGTCGTTGTATATTGTGTCGCTGCCACTCTTCAATCCGTCTTCTGCATTGTCCCAGTAAGTGTAAGTGTAATTCTTTTCGTTCCAATTCTGGTCTCCCGTCCTTGAAATTTTTATAACAGGCAGTTGTGCGGCTTGTGTAGAGCCCGCCTGGCTTTGAACAAAGTAGAAGCTCTCGTTATTGCCGACAAGAGAGAATACATAAGGATTGTTCACGTTGCTTACGTAAGTTCTGCCGTTGATCACCTCTTTGTCAAGGCCGGAATCAGTGTATTCAGTTGAAGATGGGCTTGATTTGTATTCAACCGTCATGCTGCTTCCTGGGATAACCTTAAACAGCAGGTTGTTGGAGTCTGTCACTGTGTCGTTGCCCCAGTTGACAGTGTAATCCATTTTAATCATGACATAGTTGCCGTCATTTGTGCAGTGCTGACCTGCAATATTATAGTCTTTTTGTTCAACACCATAATACATCAAATAGTTCTCAGCAGGAGAGTCTGAACTTGGGTTTGTGTTAAGATCATTCTCCATGCCATATCTTGGCGCCAATCCAGTGTAGTAGTCAATATCACTCTTCCCTTGGGCATATGCAGTCTTCAAATAGTTGTCAATTACATAAGCGGTGTTAGACAACTTTTCATTTGTATTCTCAGCGGTTTCATGCTGTTCAACTGGCGTTCCGCTAAAGCCGTAAATTCCAAGCCCAATCGTTGCCGAATCGCTGATTTTGTTTATTGCCTGCTTTGTTTTTGCATTCTTGAAGCCAAAGCCGCTCAAACTCATAAGTGATACAGTTGTGCCAGCCGTAATTTCTTGAACTTTGATTTTGTCAAGAGGATTCTCGTTATTCTTAATCTCATTTGCATTGCCCTCAACCAAAAGTTCTGTTGCCGTGCGGATTGAATAGTTAACCTCTGCATATTTTTTCGCTCCAATTGTGAGTTCGAAGTTGTAAGTCTTAACGTGATTTGTCACGTGATTTGTCACGTCGTAGTTGCTTATCTTATTAACCTCTATATTAGCCGCCTCGTTGCTGTCATCTTTAATAGATACTTTTCTGGTGTTGTCTTGTGTAGTTGTGTCGGCAAGAATCTCGGTGGCGTCATCAACAGGGCCATACATTGCCACAAGTCGAGAAGTCTTTCTTATCATGCCGTCATTTTGAATGTCAAACACCTGCTCTGGCTTCAACTCGCCCGAAACGCTGCCATTATCATTGCCTGTGTAAATGGCATCAAATTTGTACTCAGATAGGCTTTTGCCCATGTCGAAGTAGATTTTCTCAGCTGTGTCAGTTTTAAGCTGTGCAACAATTCCTTGATTCTTTGTGTCCACAAATCTTGCATAAAGGGTATGTCCAACTTGAGACTGCAAAAGTTTGTAAGTTGTTAAACGCTCTTGAGCAAACAGTTTCGTGTCTCCGCCATCGTTGAGATATTGGTTCAAATCTTCAACATAAATAGTTTCTGCCTGTGCATTGCTGTTGCCGTAAGCCTCATAATTTGTTGGGTTTTCAACAAGTCTAACAACATCGCCTTGAACAACCGTTACCGCATATTCGGTTGGAACGCCGTTCACAGAAACATTGAACACAACCTTTGCCCTTGAAACATCCTTTTTCAGCCTAAACTTAAGCGAAATTGCGCCGCTTGCATTTATTGTTGTTGGAGTGTCGGTGGCGTTGTCGTTCACGTAAACAATAAGCCCGTCTTCCATGCTTGAAATTGAATATTTCCAAGTTTTGTTAATCGCATCCTCTGAAGGAGCTGACCTGTTTTGGCTTGTTTGTTCATATCTTCTCTTGAAGTTCTCGGTGTAACCAACTGCAACCCTGTTTCCGGCGGTGAACAATGCCTGCGTGCCAAAGAAGTTTTGAATGGTTTCGCTTTCAAAGTATGCGTTGTTCCCCTCGCCAACTTGGGCGGTTCCAACATATTCAACATCCAATGCAGGGCCCGTGTCAGCAGCAGGGTCAGGATAGTTCGTTTTTACCTCCACACTTCTATATACATAATAAATAAAGTTAAAATCAAAATCAAATATATCTTTATCTTCAAATGAGTATTTGATGCGCAGAGCCTTTCTTTGTTGTTGATTATCTGTCGCCACATCCTCTGGTGTGATTGAAACATTTCCACTGTTGTTGCTATCAAGTAGTGAGAATCCAGTCTTCCCATTTAAACCAAACTCTTGTTCAATAGTGTTAGCGTTGTCTGCAAATGCGCCGGTAAGGGTAACGTCAAAAGCATAGCCAGCATATTCTATTCTGCTGTCAGTAAAGTCTTTTGTTGGATATGAGTAACTCTTCTTAACGGTTATTGTGATTGGGAATGTGAAGACAACGGCGCCGCTTTCGGTGATTGTTACCATAAACTTGAATTCGACATCCGAAAGAAGCTCGGCAAAGGTAATCTTGTTTGTAGTTGAGTCTTTTTTCCACAAATCATTCTTTGTGATTCCTTCTCTTCCAAAGTCAACAGTCTCGTCACCGTTCAAAAGTTCGAACGTGATGTTTTGTGCGTCTGTGTAATTTGAATATGTGCCGCTTTCTTTCTTTTGAATATAAAGAATTACGTTTTCAACATTTCCGCTTGTCCCTTTAGTTACAAGTGTGCCGTATTCTTCTCCGCCGTCAAATTCTGTGGCGTAATCAATCTTAAACACGCTTGTAACTTTGAGTTTAATCTTGAAAATTGTCTTTTCTTTAGAGTAAACGCCAATCGTAAGATAATGGTCTTTTGTAACTGAAGTTTGAGCGTTCAAGGTCAGCGTGTGTGCCGTGTCGTTTTGCAAAATGTATTTCCAAGTTATGTCGGAAATTTCAATGTTATCAACTTTGTCTCCGCCGTCTTTCTTTGTGATGCTCAACTTACCGTCAGTAGTTTCAATATTGCTTGCCCAGAAACTGTCGCCGTTGTATGTGACATATGGCATCAGTGCGGTTGCAATATTTTCAGAGCCAAGTTTGTAGTTCCAAGCAATATCGGTGACCTTAACTTGATATCTAACGCCGCCAATTGTAACTTCAACAAACTTTTCGTCCGTCTCAGAAATTGGTTTTGCGCCCTCAAGCAGTTTTTGTGCGTCAGCGTCAGTCATCCAAGAGTCAAAATATTTGTTTTCTACAAGTGTTTCATTCTTCTTGTCGGCCCCTTTTTCGTCTAGTTTTGTGACCTGTGCGCCGCTCTTGATATACATCTGGCGGTGAAGCTCAATAGAGCCGTCTTTTCCGTCAATGTAGGTGTCATATGCATAGAAGTCAGACTCTCTGTCGGTCGCCTCTTTTCTTGTGACTTTTGGAGTGAACACGCCCGTCTCGCCTTGCAAAAGTTCAACATTGTCATAAACATCATCTTGCGCTGTCAATGTTTGATCATTTGCTTCGCCTTGTTCGTATTTAAGGCTGTGTTCAAACGCTGGCATTTGGTTGAAGCAAAGTTTGTATTCTTGCTCGCTGCCCAAAAGTTTCATGCCGTTGCTTACAAGATATCTTCTAACAAAGATTGTCAAAACGGTTTGGTTTTTCACATCAATGTTTAAAACTGTGCCTTGCTGGGTGTTTTCAAATTTGTAAGTAAAGAATGTTGAGTAAGATGTTTCAGCAAGTTTTGAAGTAAGGTCGCTTGATAAGTATGCGCTGGCAATTTCATAGTGCTTTTCTGCGTTCAAAACTTCGGTTGTGTCGCTGAATGTAAGGTCTCCAAATCTTTGTCCGCTTGTGTGCTTGCTGTTGTCAAGGTTATATTCCTCTTCCAATGGGATTTCATAGTGGTCGCCCTTATAATAGGTAGAATAATTGTCAAGATATTCGCCGTCTTCTCCATAAGGATACATTACAGGGTTCAAGGTGAAGCTTGGGCTCACTTTAATTCTGTAGTTCCAAGAGAAGGTTCTGCCTTGGGCGCCGGTCTCCTTAAGTGTGAGTTGCAAAATAATGTAGGCGTCATTTATTGACTTTTCAAGGTGGTTTAATGTCAGTTTTGTTCCGTCAACGCTTGCAAGATTTGTTTTCTTTTTGTCGTCAGAGATTTTTTCGCTCTTGCCACCAACAGTTGCCCTTAAAATGGTGAGTTCGGCGTTGATTGTTGTGGTTGTGTTTCCAAAACTATTATAATAGAAGCCAAATGGATCTTCAGTAAGTTTAGCTTTGGCGGCCTCATCCAAACCATACAAGTTATGAACCAAATTGTAGGTTTTGCCGGCGTTCAAAACTTGATAAACATTCTTGTGCTCAAGTTTTGTCCATTCTCCAAGCAGAACATCATAAGTAGCATCCCCAAACTTATTAAATTCCATCTTGTCATACTCGGTTGGAAGTTGTGGCCCGTCGCCCGCTTCATTATTAGAATAGTAAACATTGTCTTTGCCCATGCCGGTGATAATGACATTTATGCTTAAAGAAACATTCAACTTGCTATCGCCCGCTTCAAGCGTTTTTTCAACGGTGAAACTGTTGTTTTCAAGGCTCAAGAAAGGAACGGATGATGGAAGAGAAAGTCGCTTTGCTTTATTTTCCCCCACAACACTCAAAAGCCCACTTGCGCTTAAAATTGTGTAGTCGTCTTTTATATAGTATCCATCTGTGGTTACTCCGTCAATCGTTGTGAAAGGCTCCAGCACAATATATGTTTGAACTTCGCCGTCTTTTTCAAACTCAACAGCAGGAACAACCACTCCGCTAACTGGCGTGACCTTGTCTTGGGTGGAGTCATATTTACCCGCATAAACAAAGCCGTTATCAGCGTTTTGATCTATTCCAAACTCAATTGAGAGAGAAACTGGTGTGTCTTCTTTGCCCAAAATAAGTTTGCCACAGTCAACTTGTGCGCACTCAAGCGCCTCTAGGTTTTCGCCAGAGCCAACGGTAAAGCTGTATTTTTGAACAAACTTCTGTCCAAAATTGAGAACAATTGTTTTCGCCATTCCCTCGTTCATAGCGAAGACATATTTATCGTTTTCGCCGTCAATTGAAATGTATTGTTCTTTGTCTTCTTGTTCTTCATCTTCTTGGTAAACAAAGTTTTCGCCAAGGCTGTCTAACTCTGCCATTGAGCTGGTGTGTGTTAGCCCGTTGTCAATATATTCGGTAAATTTATATAGAGTATAGTTGTCTTTTGGCTTTTGTGAAGCAATGTTATTCAGCCCAACATAAGGGTTTGGCTTCTCCTCAGTGTTATTTTTGACCAAAATCACATTTGGATTTACATAAAGCGAAATAGTTTGATGAAGTGCATATTGAGATTTTTCGCCATAATAAATTGTGAAAGTGATTGTCTCAAATGAGTATCTTTCCTTAATTTTAATGCTTGTTGGGCTTGTATCATATTCAAAGCCGCTGTCAAAATCCAAATACTTTTTAAAGTCTTCTTCTGATTTAAAGTAGTCACTCCAATTATATGTTGCTTCTAGGCCTTGAGAATTTTTGCCAAGCACCATATAGTCGTCAAAAGACAATGTTTCCCCAGCAAACACAGGCGCTGCGTTTACATATTCCGCGCTCTTTACAAGGTAGTCTGAATATTTTTTATCGCTTGCATATTTTCCAAAATTTGTGGCCAGTGTGATATTGCTTAAAATATGAATTCTAAGCGTAAGTGAGAATAAGTTTCCTTTTTCATCCGAAACGGTAAAGTCTAAATAGGTGTTGTCGTCGCCAAAAGGATATTTAAACTCAATCATCTTAACACTATTTGACTGGGCAAAAGGTTGGTTGTCTAATGTCAACATTTTTTGCAAATCTTCTCTTTGGTCTTTCAGCAAGTCGCTATAAAATGGTGCGCTTACCCCAACCTTTATGTTAATTGCGTTCTCGCTCTTAGCGGTGTAGAACTTGAGAAGGTCTGTAAATGTTATTGTTGTGCCTTTTGTAACATATTTATAAACTTCAATCATGCTCTTTGAAAGAATTGTCTGCAAGCCATCTTTCTCAACATAAGTCTTTACAAGTTGATCATCTGATCCTGCTTCGTCAATATTGGAGCGAACTCGCGAAGTGTCAACTTCAATTTTGTTTATTCCAATGCTTTGAACAAAGAATTTAATCTCTGTTTCACAAACAATTGGCGTTCCCGAAGTGCTACCATTGCTTGTTTGATATTCGCCTTTTGCATTTACAACTTTTGCAACCAAAGTGGTTGTTTCGCCTTGGGTGGCGGTTGCTCTGAATGTGTCACCAAGGTTGTCTCTGGTCAGATTGAATGGCAACAAGCCGGAAGACTCGCCATCTTTTGGGGCTTCTTCAAGCCTAAGCATATAATCTGATGTTGCTGGATCTATAACTCTGCCAAATCTATCTATGATAGAGAATGACAACAACTCTTTAAGTTCGCTTAGGTCTCTAACATTTGTCTGCGTTTCTTGTGTAATTTCTGGTATAGTGCCATCGCCAGTGAGAGTGTTCCAATAAATTTTTGGATCATCCTCATCAATTATAATTGAAACGCATGGCTTTTCTGAAGTAATGCCTTCCTTTACTGGTTTATTGAATTCTATTTTTTGAGGTTGTTGAGCATAAACATAGAAGTGGTCTGTGCTAGATCCGTCAGTCAATGTGACATGTGAAACTTCTTTTCCATTGTAATATCTAAGTTCCAAAGCAATGCGTGTTCCGCTGTCAATCTCATTTTCCTTTGCGCGGAATGCATCTGGGTCAATTGTAAATGTTCCCTCATATGTAAGCGTGTCCCCTGTATCTTCCCTATTTGTGGCTTTAAGTGTGGAAATATTAAGAGTAATAGAGTCCAGCTCTCGTGTTTCGGCCATTGCAACAACTCTAAGCCAAGGCGTGCCAGCTTCTTCATAAGAAGAGTTTGCTCCATTTGTAAACGCCGCCAAAACTTTGTCATCAGAGTCAGAGGTTGGCTTTTCAGAAACATTATTCAAAGTCAATTTGAACTTAACAAGGTTGTTGCCCTCTTCTGGCGTGCTAACATTTGCAGGAATATAATAATTTCCGCCAGTCGCTTGCTCTTGCCCGTCTAGCCCAATAAGTTTGTTGTAAGGCTCTTCAATGGAGAATGTTGGCGCCATGTTTTTTATTGAAAGCGTGCTGTCAACTTCGAGGCGTTTTGCCACGCTGTTGTTGATGATTTGATATTTATCATCCTCTTTGGTAATATTCCCGTCGGCGTCAGTTCTAACAAGCATTGCAACTATGTAAAAACTTACTTTTGTTGGAAGTTCTTTCTTCGCTACAATCTGATTTCCAGTAAATTCATATAATGTATAACCCGAAGAGCTTACTGCGTTTACAATTGAAATGTTTGTTGTTCCGCCATAATATGTTGTGTAGTCCTTTCCGTCGCCAATTCCCTCAAAATAGTCCGAAGCATTAAAGTTTTGGGCAAACGTCTTGTCGGCGTCTGTTACAAAAGGTTTAATAAGGAAATATCTGACCGTTCTATAAACATTTTCAAGTGAAATATCTTCAAGCAAACTTGAAAGGTTCTCTCTTGCAGAATCGTTTTCTTCTGCGCCCGTGGTGATTGTAAGAGACAAAGTATCTTGGTCTTTCCATTCTGGAGAGTCCTGTTGTGGCAATGTGGCAGAAACTTTGAAGGATGGTTGTGTCTTTTTAGAACTTTCGCTGTTGTCCTCGCCGTCAAGTTTGAAAAAGGCTTGCCAATTTCCTGATTTCTCTTCAAAGAAGTTAACTTCAAGTGTCAGGTCGTCAACCTCTTTTTCAGAAGAAATTTCCCAATAATAATCACTTGGAGATGGAATATTGCTTGTCTTTGGCAAAACATAGAATATGCTGTCTTGTTTTGACGCTAAAATATCGTTTATTTGCTCAATTGTAAGTGTTTCTGGGTCCAAGATTTTCCAGCCTTCGCCATCTTTGTCAACTTCTATCACATCGCCGCCGCTTATTTTGAAGCCCTCACGAACCTTGCCCTCAGAAACTGGAACTTTTATTCCAATGTTTGCATAAAGGCTATTCACATAATCCGAAGAAATTGCCCCGTCCTGCATGATGGCTGCGCTAAGCGTTCCAAAGTCCTTTGTGTTTGGAACAAATGTCTTTGTGGTCAAGTGGAAGTTTTTGTCTATTCTCATTGCCAAAGGGGAAGCAACATCAATCGTCACATCCGTCACTGAAACGCCCTCAATTCTTATGTTTATGTCGTTATAAACATATTTTGAAGAGTTGCCGTTTGAATATTCCTTGAAAAAGAATTCAGAAATATCTTTCCAATTTGAATTCTCCGACAAGCCTCTTGTGGCAAGTTCAGTCACAAATTCTCTCTGATATTCCGAATTTTTAAATGTGTAATAACGAACTTGTTGGGTTGTGCCAACAATGTTGTTCACTTTTGTGTTGAGCCTAAACTCGTTGTAAGCAAAGCCCTCGTCTTGCTCAATAACTGAGGTGGATGGAGAGAAGAAAACCATCTTTGCTTTTTGTGGGTCTGCAAAATAATATCCGCTTTTTACAGGAGCAAACACAGGTTCAAGCTGGAATGATGGAACGCCAACAATCACAGTTTGGGTGTCGCCCTCTTGTCCGTTTATGCTAACAGAGAAACTGCTTTTTTCAACTGGAACATCCACCACAATTCTGCAAGACCTGTCTGTGACGCTGTAGTTGTTTGTTACAGATTTAACATGGAGTGTTGAAATTCCGCCATTTGGAGAGTTTTCATAGTTTCGGTCTGGCGCAACCTCAATGGCAAATTCCTCGCCAATTCTTGCGCGCTCTTTTACAATGATAATTCCGTCAGTTATGTAGCCAGGTCTGTTTTCAACATCTTTTTGGAGGCTTGAATCAAAATAAAGGGTAAGTTCTTTTTGCGTGACCCCCTCAACTCCAGTAGAGACTACAAAAGAGGAATTTTCAGAAATATAAAATGTTGCGTCATCCCCTTGACCTTCCATATGCCCAAGGCCACCATCCATAACAAAAGTAAGGTCATCGCCAGGCGCGACACCTTCATTGTTAAAGTTGCCCATAAGATACAATGCCAAAACTGTTGCCCCAGCAATCACCGACAACCCAACAAACACAAGTGCCAAGGTTGCCCACACGCTGAGAACTCGACGTTTCCTCTTCATAAACACTCCATCTTTTTTTAGCCACAAAAAATTCAATAAATATTGTCTGCGAAAATTGGACTAAAAATTCAAAATTTGTGATTTAAAAAATATTTTTTAAATAATTTTTTTCTCACATATATATAATACAACTTTTAAACATTTTTAAGCAAGTAAAAAATGAATAAAAATAAAAATTATAATTTTAATTTTTTCAAATTGTTTTGACTTGACAACTTCCCAGATTTGCTTTATAATAAAAACATGAAAAAAATTGTGAATAATTACTATGATGTTTACAACTTTTTAAACATCCTAAACCGAAAACTTGGAAAACTTTTTAAACTGACAAGATACAGCCCCTTGCCAGAGGGTTTTGTCATCACCGACGAAAATATGGCAGAAGTTCTTTTTCTTGAGAGGTTAAAAGATGAATCAGTCATGCCACCTTTTGCCGGGCAAGAGAAGAAAAACATCAAAAAAATGTTCAAAAAGGGCCTAAAACACTGTGAATACGTGATAAAACACCACCCTTTTGAGAAATATTGCTCAAAAGAATTTGCCGCACGCATCCTTGTTTACTTCAACATAAGAAAAGATTTGTTTGACATTATGCTGAAAGATTTTAAGAAAGATGACGCAGATGAGGTGGAGTTTTATCGCGAGTGCTACAACCTAAACCCTCTGCTTGGACGAGCAATGGATGTTTTGTTTGAAGACAAGGTTGACTTTGACGCGCTGTTTGACGGGCTTGAAGAAAAATACACTTTGGCATATGAACAACAACTAAAAATTCTCAACAAAAAACAAGAAAAAAAGAAAGAAAAAATTGTTGAAGAAATTTCAGAAAAAATTGCTCAAAAATCTGAAAAAATTCAAAAAAATAGAAAAAATATTGAAAAAAACGCAAAAAATATGCAAAAAATTGAAAAAAATAAAGAAATTCAAAAAATTAAAGCTGAAAAAAAGAAAATTTCAACAGGTGCTAAAAAGGAGAAATAATGATACAGGCAGTCAACGTTTCACTCGCTTTTGGAGGAAGGTCTCTTTATAAAGAAGTCAACCTAAAATTCACAAAAGGAAACTGTTATGGCATAATTGGCGCAAACGGAGCGGGGAAATCAACTTTCCTCAAAATTTTAACGGGCGAAATTGAGCCAAACACCGGCGAGATTCTTGTGACCCCTGGCGAAAGAATGTCGGTTTTGGAACAAAATCAAAACAAATATGATGGCGAAACCGTGCTTGACACCGTGCTTTTGGGGCATAAAAGGCTGATGGACATTCAAAAGGAAAAAGACGAACTTTATGCCAAGCCAGATTTTAGCGAGGCGGACGGAATTCGCGCAGGGGAACTTGAAACAGAGTTTGCCGAACTTGGAGGCTGGGAAGCCGACGGTGAAGCAAAGTCTCTTCTTCAAAGTTTGGGCGTGGAAGAGGGCTTGTTTTATGAAAAGATGTCCGCTCTTGACGGCAAAATTAAGGTGAAAGTGCTGCTTGCGCAGGCTCTTTTTGGAAATCCTGACATCCTCATCCTCGACGAGCCGACAAACAACCTTGACTTCAAAACCATAAGATGGCTTGAAAACTTTTTGCTTGATTTTGAGAACATTGTCATCATCGTCTCCCACAACCGTCACTTTTTGAACAAAGTTTGCACTCACATTTGTGATGTGGATTTCGGCCAGATAAATATGTATTTGGGAAACTATGACTTTTGGTATGAGACCAGCCAACTTTTGGCAAGGCAAGCCAAAGACCAAAACAAAAAGGCAGAGCAGCGCGCAAAGGAACTTAAAGACTTCATCGCCCGCTTCTCGGCAAACGCATCCAAAAGCAAACAGGCCACAAGCCGTAAAAAAGAACTTGAAAAACTTACAATCGAAGACTTTAAGCCTTCTTCAAGAAAATATCCATATGTTGACTTTAAATATGAGCAGGAAATTGGAAAGGAAATTTTGAAGGTTGAAAAACTGACAAAGAAAGGGATGTTTAAAAACCTATCTTTCACTGTTGAACATGGGCAAAAAATTGTGTTTTTGTCTAACAACAGCCTTGTTTTGACCACACTTTTCAATATTTTGGCGGGAAAAGAACAGGCTGACAGCGGCGAATTTAGGTTTGGAAAAACAATCAAATTTTCATATTTGCCTCAGGACAACAGAGAGTTCTTTGACGGCTGCCGCCTCTCAGTTGTGGACTGGCTAAGGCAATATTCCAAAGACAAAACCGAAAGTTATGTCAGGGGCTGGCTGGGAAGAATGTTGTTTTCTGGCGAGGAGAGTTTGAAAGATGTAAACGTGCTTTCCGGCGGCGAAAAAGTGAGATGTATGCTTGCAAAAATCATGCTTGAAAGCGGAAACTTCCTAATTCTTGATGAGCCAACAAACCACCTTGACCTCGAAAGCATAACCTCCCTAAACAAGGGCATGACAAACTTTAAAGGCGCAATGCTTTTTGCCACAGGCGACCAAGAAATCATTGAGACTGTGGCAAACCGCATAATTGACATCGTGGACGAAAACACAATAATAGATAAGCAGATGTCTTATGAAGAATATATGGAAACAAAATAGTTAAAAACAAAAAAAATGCAAAAAAGAAAACAAAATTTTTATATTTTTTCTAAAAAATGTTGACTTTTTTGAAAAATTTTAATAACATATCTTATGCAATGACGGAATTGGCAACTCCCGAGCAAGCGCGTGTCGGCGTAAAGACATCAAATGAGGTGGGATTTTTCTCACGAATTAGGGTGGAACAGCGAACATAACTCGCCCCTATGCAGAATTTTTGCATAGAGGCTTTTTGTTTTCCTCTACTGCAAACAAAAAGGAGATAAAAATATGGAAAAAACAATGGAAAAGATAGTAAATCTTTGCAAAAGCCGCGGATTTGTTTATCCAGGAAGCGAAATTTACAACGGCTTTGCAAACACTTGGGACTTTGGCCCTGTGGGCGTGGAACTTAAAAACAACATCAAGCGCGCATGGTGGAAAAGATTTGTGCAAGAAAGCCCAAATTCTTATGGGATTGACGCTGCAATTTTGATGAACCCAAAAGTTTGGGAAGCGAGCGGACACGTCCAAGGCTTCTCCGACCCAAAAATGGACTGCAAATCTTGTAAGCAGCGTTTCCGCGCGGACAATTTGGTGGAAGAACACTCAAAAGGAACAGTTTCAGCCGAAGCAATGACAAATGAAGAACTTGAAAACTACATCAATGAGCATAAAGTAAAGTGCCCTCACTGCGGAAATTTCAACTGGACGCCAATAAGACAATTTAAACTTATGTTTGAAACTTCGCGCGGAACAGTTGACGGGGAAAAGGATGTTGTGTATCTTCGCCCCGAGACCTGCCAAGGCGAATATGTAAACTTTTTAAATGTTCAAAGAACAACGCGCGCCAAAATTCCATTTTCCATTGCACAAATAGGAAAATCTTTTAGAAACGAGGTCACGCCGGGCAACTTTTTGTTTAGAACGGTTGAATTTGAGCAGATGGAATATCAAACTTTCTGCAAAGATGAAAATTCGCTTGATATTTATGAAAACACAAAGAAAAACGCCCTACAATTTGTGGAAGATGTTGGACTTAAAGCGGAAAATTTGCGTTTTCATGACCACGACAAACTTGCATTCTACGCAAAAGCCGCTTGCGACATTCAATACAAATTTCCAATAGGTTGGGAGGAACTTAACGGAATTCATCACCGCGGCACATGGGATTTGTCACGTCACCAAGAGTTTAGCGGAAAGCCTTTGCAATATCTTGACCCTGTGACAAATGAAAAATATCTGCCAACTGTTATTGAGTATTCAATTGGCGCAGACAGATTGACTTTGGCGGTTTTGTGTGAAGCCTATGACGAGGAAACTCTGGAAAATGGCGAGACAAGAGTTGTGCTGCACTTTCACCCAGCAATCGCCCCTTACAAAGTTGCAATTTTGCCGCTTCAAAAAAATCTTTCTGAAAAAGCGCGCGAAGTTTATGCTTTGCTAAGTAAAAAATTTATGTGCGAATATGACGAGGCAGGCTCAATTGGCAAGCGCTATCGCCGTCAAGATGAAATTGGCACACCTTTCTGCGTGACAATAGACTTTGACACCTTGCAAGATGACACAATCACAATCCGTGATCGTGACAGCATGCAGCAACAAAGGCTTCCAATCAATGAAATCATCCCTTACATTGCACAAAAAATTGAATTTTAACAAAATTTTAGGGTTGACAACACAAAGTTTTTGTATATAATTTTTATATGCGAAAATCTCAAATCAAAATAATTTTTTGGTAATCAAAACTCACAACCTTCCTTCCAAAACGGCTCAAGCAGTTGATTGGCTCACCTGCACAAACAAAACAGTTATTTTGAGGCGGCGTTAAACAAAAAAAATAAATGACAACAAAAAAGTGTGCTTTTGCACACTTTTTTTAAAACATTTTTGTTTTTTTCACAAGCCCAGTCCAGCCAAACAAAAGTCGCATCAAATCGCTCCAATATGTCATGCGGGCGCTTTTTAAAAACTTTTTCACATCTTTCATTTCATTTGCTGGCATAAACTCGTCAAGCATCACAATTGCTCGCTTGGAAGCATCTTTTTCAAGCCGAACTGTCAAAAATTTTACCAAAACCGCAAACAAGAAAATTGCTCCTGCAACGCCTGCGCAAACATAGGCATAAACCCTTAGATTTTCAATAAACAACAGCACAACCGCTGCAAGCAAGGCAGGAACAAAAAGCTTTCCAACAATGGAGCCAATTTTGTGCAAAACATTCATTCTTTTAACTCGACCACTTGTGAAATCCTGTTGTGCGTGGCCAAGTTCATGGGCGATGATTGAAAACGACCCAATTGAATCAGCGTTCAAAGTTTGATCGGTCAAAACAAGCGTTTTATATTTTGCACTGTAAGCATCGCCAACTTTTTTGTCAGTGCGAGCCACCTTGAGTTTTCCGCCAAAAAAGGCAAAGTTTTGTTCGTTGATAAACTCCATGACTGACTTGTGCGAATTTGCCGTGATGTGCATCATTTTGTCATACATTTCCATAAATCGGTCGCCAGAATTGTTGGCAATTGCAAGCATTATGCTAAGCAAAATCACAGCCGCGACAACCGCAATAACAATTATCCATATTGTGTCCATATATTTATTTTATCATTTTCCAAACAAATTATCAAGTGATTAAAACAACCGTGTCGCCTTTTAATAATGATGTGCCTGCAGGCGGAAGCTGCTTTTTAACCCTGCCGCCAACGCCATCTGTTTCATAAAACAGACCGACTTGCTTCAAAACATTTGCTGCTTCAACAATATTCAGACCAACAACATCTGGCATTGTCACTTGCTCGGCAACAATTTGCTCGTTTTGCTTTTTGATTGCCAAATATTCAAACATATTGCTGAAAATCTCTTTGCCATATGGTGAAGCCACAACTCCGCCATAGTAAGCCCCCGCTCCCGGCTCGTCAACCAAAACCATCACAAGATATTTTGGGTTGTCTGCCGGAAAAGTTCCGATAAAGGACGAAATATATTTGCCTTGAGCAATGTGGCCAGTTTCGTCATATTTTTGCGCCGTTCCTGTTTTTCCGCCAACGTCATATCCTTCCACAAAGGTGCAAGGCCCAAGCTTGTTTGTGACAAGCGAAAGCATTTGCCTGATTTTTAAAGACGTTTTGTCGGATACAATTTTCTTTTTTACAACGTGATTGTTCGATAAAAGCTTGTTGCCAAAAACATCAGTTATATCGTCAACGATTGTCGGCACTGTCAGGTTGCCCATGTTCAATATTCCTGCAACAATGTCCAAAAGTTGAATTGGCGAAACGGCAACTGCATGGCCAAAGCCCATTCTTGCAAGGTCAACATTTTTGACAAGCGATTTGTCCATCAATATGCCGCTGGCTTCGCCGGTGAGTGCAATTCCTGTTTTTTGTCCAAGGCCGAACTTTTGCATATATTCAAAAAACCTGTCAACTCCAAGCCTTAAGGCAAGCTCCATAAAAACGCAGTTGCACGAATTTGTCAGCCCTTCTTGCAATGTTTGCGAGCCATGCCCTATTG
>CANQRC010000014.1 GCA_947626155.1 uncultured Clostridia bacterium
GGTTGGCTTGAGTGGACTCGAACCACCGACCCCCACCTTATCAGGGTGGTGCTCTAACCGACTGAGCTACAAGCCATCGTATTAAATTGGTATGTTTTAGCGACTTTTACATCTGTCGATTTTCGGTTAAATTTTCCTTATCAGGGTGGTGCTCTAACCGACTGAGCTACAAGCCATTATTAAGTTTTGCGTGTTTTTTATGGACTTTACACCTGTCCAAAATCGGCTAAATTTTGCTTACATTTGCAAGTCGAAGAAGCAGGTGTGCAAATGGCGTTCGCTTCGCCCGGCATCATGGTGGTGCAACCGCCATTATTTCAACGCCCTTTTATTATAACCATTTCTTTGCAGGTTGTCAAGCATTTAACGAAAATTAGTAAAATAATTTTTCCGGATATTTTTAGTGATTTTGCCCCCACAGTAAGGCGAAAAAGGCAATTTATATTGAAATTCTTTTAAAAATCACTATTGACAACGCGTTTTCTGTGTGTTATAATTCCCCTGAATAGAGGTGAGGATATGACAAAAAAACTAAAAACAAACATGATTCTTGCGGCATCTCTTCTTCTTGTAAGTGGTGCTGGCTTAGCCGCGTGTGTTGGAATTGGAGCGCAAAAGTCAACTCGTGCAAGAGTCAATATAAACAGCATTCTTGAAGAATACAACTATGAATTGAAGAATGAGGAATACAAAAATTCTCAAATTGCAGAGTTGGAGAAGAAATTGGAAAGCAAGGAACTGACAGCAGAGCAATTCGAGATTGCTGCACACAGCGTTCCTGATTTGCCAACCTCCGAATTTGTTATTCAAAGCGAAACAATACCGCAAAATGTAAAGGTTGAATATCAAGAAAGTCGTGAAGAGTTGAGAAATGGCATAACATGGATGTCCAGTTCGGTTGTATTTTGTGTGCCATTTGGACTTGCCTTTGCAGCTCTGGATAATTCTAGTAAACAAATTGATTCGAAAGAAGCAGCAGTGTCAATAAAATAAAAACGCCAAAGCGGCGTTTTTTTGTTGAAATTTTACACTATTTTTTTATTAAAATTTTTATTTTTTTCTGATTTTTTGCATTTTTGCTGTTATTTTTGCTATTTTTTTGAATTTTTTGCTATTTTTTTTGAATTTTTTGCTATTTTTCCTTATTTTTTAATAATTTTTCTAAATAAAAATAATTTTCTTTATTTTCTTGCCTCACCCTGCCTATGACAAAATCGCCCTGCTTTGTGTCCTTTGTAACAGTTGTCCCCGCACAGATATATGTGTTATCCTCAATCTTCACCGGCGCAACAATGTTGCAGTTGCAACCAATGAAAACATTATTGCCAATTTTTGAGCGCTGTTTGTTTACTCCGTCATAGTTTGCAAAGACCACGCCGCAGCCAACATTCACATTTTCGCCAAGGTCGGCGTCACCCACATAAGAAAGATGCGCCATTTTGCACCCGTTTGAAATGGTGGCATTTTTCAGTTCCACAAAGGCGCCAACTTTCACATTGTCGCCCACAATACAGCCCGCCCTGACATTTGCAAAAGGCCCAATATGGCAATTTTTTCCAAAATTGGAGGCAACAATTTTTGAGTTCTCAACCTCACACCCTTTGCCCAAAACAGTGTCCTCAATTCTTGTGCCAGACCTCAAAATGCAGTTGTCGCCCACGAAACTCTCGCCCAAAATTTGAACATTATCCTCAATCAACACGTTTTTTCCAATAACCGAGTTTTTGTCAATCACAATGTTTTTATTTTTCATATTTCCATATATGAATTGTGGCAAAAAAAGTTTAAACAAATAAACAACAAATTCGACAATATGCGAAACATTATTTTTTGAAAAAAGTGCCCATTTTTTATATAATTTTGTTGTTTGGAGGTGAAAAAATGAGAAATGAGATGTTAAGAAATTTTGCCCAAAGAGCAAAGCGAAGGCTTGTTGGAAAGGAAGTTTTGCCAAGCATGAAAATAAAGGTGATTTCAAACGAGGATGAAGATTTCAAAAGCCGCGTTGAGGATTTGCTTTCCCGCGAAGAAGTTGTTTCCAACCCTATGCACTACTTAATTGACGACAAAATTTTTGCAAAAATGAACGAAAGCCAGCGCGAGCGCTACCTGCTTTCCACACTTGACAAATACACGCGTTTTCGCCAGCAACTTGAAAACGAGCGCGCTGGCTCATATGACAAATTTTGTATGTAAAAAAAGACAGGTTTACTGTCTTTTCTTTTTTTGCTTTTATGAATGTCTATAAGGTGTGCTTGTAACGCCAAGGAACTGATAATTTTCTTCGCCATACAATGATGCCGCAAGGCTTGACCTGCACATATAGTAGTTTTCGTCATCATTTCCAGTTCTAGCGCCGTCCTCATCGTCCTCTTCCGCCTCAATGTCGTTTAATTTAGCGTAGTAGTAAACATATTCGCCATCATATGAAGCCATGTTTTGATCGGTGAAAATTCCCGACTCCATTGTTACAATGGTTTTTGCAACAATCTTGTTTTCGCCGCCTTTCAAAACAGGGGTTATTTCCGCCCTGTAAATGCTGTTTGCACCAAGCAAAACAACCCATCCGCCATCAACTGAAACAACTCTGTTGTATGAAATGTCGCTGCCGCTTTCATCTACAAAACTGATTGTTTTGTCAGAGTCTTTATCCAAAACATAGTGAAGTTGTCCAGCAGACTCATATGCATAGCCCTCTACAGCAAGTTTTATTTCCTGATTTTCGGAATACCTTTCCGTCACAATTCTGTAAATTTTTGCTCCGCTCAAACTGCTTCTCTCAACAAAAGTTTCAACTTTGTGAAAAGTTCTCTCCTCATGAGTTTCGTCGTCAACTTCCACTTCTTTTGTCATCTTGTAAGTTGAGCCGTCTCTTGTGAAGAAAATTTCGTCAAGAAGTTCGCCGTTCACATAGCCAATTTCTCTGTCAATAAAGGTTAGTGCGCCGCCATTGCCTGCGCCGGCCAGGGCAGAAATTTTCTTTGCGCCGCTGTTAAGGTCAGAAATTGAAACAGTGTAAACCTCGTTGTAGGTCACATCACTAATATCGCTGTTTTTGGTGTAATACAAAACGCCGTTCCAATCAGTTGTGCTTCCAAGAATGGTTTTTTGATAGGTCTTTGGCATTGCAACGCTTGTCACGCCGCTTAAGGTTTGCGCGCCGCCGTTTGTGAGGTTGAGTCTTACAAGGTTTGTGCCGGCAAGCATCAAGAGGTAATATTTCCCGTCAAACTTCAACACTTCCGCCTTGGTAACAACCTGTCCCAAATCTCTTGTGGAGTAAATTTCTTTTTTATCGGAGCCGTCAAGCCTGCTTCTATAGAGCGTTGTCCAGCCAAAATTGAATTCTCCGCCCGTAGTCTGCCAGGTGTTTGGCGTAGCGTAGAAAATGTAGTTCCCAATCACGAATGAAAAACTGTTTATGCCAGAGTCATTTGTGTAAGTTGCAACCTCGTCGCCAATCTTAGCAACCCCATTTGGCGAGTAGTCAATCCCCTTTGAGGAAAGTTTTTCCGCGTTCACATTCAGCCTTGCAAGATAAGCAAGTCCTTTTGCCGCATTGTAATCATCACTATTGGACAAAGAGCCAGTGGTTTTGTAATTGTCAAACATTCCGTTTCCAAAATAAAGATAATCGCCCACAATTGTGGCCGAAGGTCCGTTAAAATACAATTCGTCGTTTGCGCCAAGAACCGTTCCGTCACTTCCACATCCAACAAGAATAAATCCTAGTGACAAAACGCAACACAGTATAAAAGCCCATTTTTTCATAGTAATAGTAATCTCCAACTTAAATAATACAATATTATTGACTCAAAGTCAATAAAAATTCAAATAATCTCCACCAAATTGTTGCCCACAAGGTCGCAAGAGGTCAAAAAATAGGTCACGCCATGCTTCTGGAGCACCTTGTTTTGTTTAAGATAAGCGTGAAGATGCCCATAAACAACCTTTTTGACGCCATATTTTTCAATTGTGGCGGTGATTTCGTTGTCCTCCTCGCGCAGCGTGTAAGGCGGATAATGAAGCATGCAAACAATTTCGTCGCCCTCGCCCTGCAACTTTTTTGCCTCCTGAAGAGTCAGTTCAAGGCGAATGAGTTCTCTCTTATAAATTTTTTCATTTTCCGGCGTCATAGGTTTTCGAGTGTCTGGCAAATTCCAAAGTCGCGTGCCGCAGACAACATATTTTCCAAACTTTATGGCGTCATTTTGAATGGCGAAAAAATTTTCAGGCAAAACCGCCCTCACGGCGCTGATGCTCTTCCACCAATAGTCGTGATTGCCCCTAATCATAATTTTTTTGCCGGGGAGAGTGGAAATAAGGTCAAAATCAGGCTTGGTCTCCTCCAACTTCATTGCCCAAGAGAAGTCCCCCGCCATAAGCACAAGATCGTCATCCGCCACCTTCGCCTTCCAGTCGTCAAAAATCTTGTCCAAATAGCCCTCCCAAGTTGGGCCAAAGATGTCCATAGGCTTTGGATTGTTGATGGATAAATGTAAGTCACTTATTGCCCAAATTTTCATTGAATGCCCTTTAAAACTTCTTGAACAAGCCTCATGTCCACTTGCCCGTTGTAGTTTGCCTTGAAGTGTTTCATAACATTTGGAATGGTTTTGTCAGGAAGAGAGAGAATAATCTTTTTAATTTCTTCGCTTGACAACATTTTTGGAAGATAAGCGCTTGCAATTTCAATTTGCCTTGTGATGTTTGAAACCTGTTCGGCGTTTCCAACCTTGGCATAATTTTCTTTTTCCTCGGCAAGTTCTTTAATCACCTTTTGGATTATGTTTGAAACATCGGCGTCGCCAAATTCTTTCCCCGTTTCGCGCCTAGCAATTTTTTCAAGCATAATTTTGTTCATCAAAACGCTGTAGAACGCGCGCGCAACAGAATCCTTGTTTTTCATAGCCTCAATGTTGGCTTTTTTAATTTGATCTTCAATCATAAAAACTCCTTCACACCTAATTATAAAGCAAAAACGCAAGAAAAATCAAGTAAAAAGCACATTTTGGGAAAATTGGATGAGATCCTTCATTCCGCATACGTTCCATTCAGGATGACAGCATTGGCGTGGTCACTGACCCCTGTGCTGTCATTGTGCCCCTCCGCTGTCATTCTGAACGGAACGGAGTGGAGCGAAGAATCTCAACCTTTTTAATATTTTCTTGTCAGTTTGTTGACAAACGAAAATAAATGTGCTAAAATACAACCATCCTATGGTGATGTAGCTCAGCTGGCTAGAGCGTATGGTTCATACCCATAAGGTCGGTGGTTCGAGCCCACCTATCACCACCATGCAGCCTTAGGCTGTTTTTTTTGACTTTTTATCCATAATGTGTTATAATAAGAAAAGTGGAGGGGAAAATGGGAAAGAAATTGAAAAGTGATAAGCCTTGCACATTGTTTGGGGCGTTTAAAGAAATATTGTCACCGCTTGGCAAAAACCCGGCAATAGAGTCCTTTGTTAGTGCGCTTGGCTTGCGCAAAGATGATAAATATTATCAGCGCCAAATTGCGGAAGAGTTGAAAAAGACAAACGAACTTCTTGCAGAACAAAACAAATACTTAGGAAAATAGATAAAAAAAAGCACTCAGTTTAGAGTGCTTTTTTTGTTATTTCTTTTTCTTTGTTTCATCAACAAGTTCTTTAACTGCTTTGTTGAGTTCTTCATGAGCCTTTTGGTTTTCTTTCATTTTCTTATTTACATGTGCCGCTTGACTCCAAACTTTATTGGTAGCATCCCTTGTGGCAACTGTGTCTCTATCAATCTGCTCCATCAACTGATGACCCCTTTGTAGTGCCGCTTGAGTATCTCTGTTAGCTGTATCAACGCTACCTTTAACTTCTCCAAGACCCGCATTAACGCTATCAAAGCCTTGGCCCATGGTTTCTCCCATGTTAGCAAAGCCCTGATTTATGCCAGTATTCATCCTTGTAAGCATAGATGGGTCTCTGCCCCTAAGCATCTCATTTGTGGAAGCAAGTCTCTCAGCCGTAATTTTGTTCCAATCTGGAGGTGGAGCAATAGCGTCACGAACTGCGGCAACACCTTGGTGAGCGCCAAGAAGATTCTTGTTCATCCAGTGGAATGGATTTGCATCTGCCCAAGAGCCTGTCAGCCTATTATACACGCTGTTTCTAGCAACATTTGCTCTTCTGATAACTCCGGCACGTTCATTCTGTTTAACATATCTGAATCCAGCCCTATCGGCAAGTTCGTTTTGCATTTGGGTATAATCTAATTTGCCGTCCGCATTACGGCTAGCCGCAATGGATTCTGCCATGCTTGAAGCCTGCTTGTAGTCAAAGCCCAATCGCATAGCCCTATTCATTGCCTCGTCCTTATTGAATGATGCAGCATCCTGCCCCTCATACTCTTTCATGAACTCATCCATTCTATTTGAGGCCTGTGCAAACTTAGCCCTTTGTTGTTTTCCTAAGCCAGCACCATATAAAACCGAGCCAGTAAACGAACCAACTTTTTTAGCAACACTCTTTGCAGCTGCAACGCCTTTTCTATCAACCATGTTGCCCATTCCGTCATACTTCTTTGTGAGAGCTGTCAAAAGTCCTCTATGTTCGTAACCCTGCTTGTCAGTATAGCCAAGCATAGTCGTCTTAAGACCCGCCACAATAGGAGAGCCAAGTTTGCCGGCGAACTTCGCTGCGCCTGCGGTCATTTTTAGCGCGCCGCCAATTGCGCCACCAACATCTTTGCTGATTTCGTCCCCTGTTTTGTTTGCGTCTGCCGCGCCAATGATTGACGAAATGGTGGCAATAACCGCCTTAATTGTGATAAGCCCCACAATTATGAACAGGGTTTGCGCCATTGCATCTGCTATTCCAATATTAAAGAATTTTATCTCATTTACATATGGCAAAATCAGCAAAACCAAGTTCATGCCCACAACTGCGCCATAGGTCATCAAAAATTGTTTAATGAAGTTTTCGCGCCAATTTTTTGCCGCCTGGCCATTATCCAAAGGTGCAAGCCCATACATTGGTGGTGCAATGAAGAACAGCACCAAACACATAAACAGCCTTGTCATCAAGCCCAAAATTATGTTCAAAAAGATTGAGAAGCAAACAATAACCCCGCCAAAGCCTACAATAAAGTTGAACTGCCACAAATCATAATAATACCAAACTGCGCCAACATTAAACTTCGAAAATGCGTAGGTTCTTAGCGCTAGGAACTGCGTGAAAAATGTTGGAGAAACCCAAGCCAGCGCGGTATCAAAGATATTATATTTGAAGTTAAATTCTTTTTGTGTGTGCAAGTTGCACGCAAACGCCATATCTATCATTTCTGCAAGGTTTTCATCACTTTTGGCGTTTTTAAACAAGTTCATTTCATCAGACGCCTCGCCCGAGTAATGAACATTGTTTGAATACCAATGCGAAATCCTTGCCCTATTTGCATTATAAGCCGCCGCTTTGAATAGCGTGCCCGAGAAAGGGGCGTTCGTTGCGGCAATACTGATTAAAGCAGAATCGTTTGGGTTATAAAGGTCGCTGCTATACGCGCCGAAGATATCATAATAAACGTAAGACTTCTCACCTTTGCCCTCAATAAGGTTTCCATCTTTATCAAGATTGCTTTCATCAAAACTTCGCGCGACATATGTCGGCCGCAAATTTTTGGTGACCATATCATTTCCGTATAAAGTTACAACCGCCGAATTGGATGTGGAAGTAAATGAGTCAAGGGCATTTAAAAGTGCCTGTGAAAGATACATCCCCAAAACAATCACAATTGGAACAATGCACATTCCCACAACCGACCTTAGGGCAGTGTAAACATATTGCATTGGGCCCTTTGCCGCCTTTTCGTCATAATTATAATGGCTTTTTATCACCGCAACAAGCGTTGAAACAAACAAAATAATTACTCCAAAAATTACAAAAGACCAAAATACTGTTGAAAGAATTGAATATGTGATTTCATATTTGTTTATTCCCAAAATTCCCGTGATAAACTGGGTGAGCAGATCTCCGGTGGTTTTGTGAAGTTGCCCCGTTACTGGGTCAGTTATGTAAACAATGTCAAGGCCTGCAAGTTTTCTGAAGAAAAGCTGCAGAACATCCAAAAGGCACGCTATGCTGGCATACATCAGATACATCAATTTTGGAATGAAGTCAAAAATTGATTTGAATAAATTTGTTATAAACGTAAACATTCTTTGCCAGCGCACCTCCTTATCATATTCTCTCTCATTTTAACAAATAAAATCACATTTTGCAACAATTTTCGTGAAAAAACTTACTTTTCTTTTGGGGAAAAGAAAAGATAAGCAAAAGAAAATCAATTATTTCTTCTCGTGAGGCCGCCCATGGCTGATTCTTGGCTTCGCAAAATCAAACAAAATTTTAAGGGCTTGTTGCTTTCTAAAAGAAAAAACCAATTATTTTTGTGTAAGGCTGCCTGTAACCGTTCAGAAGTATCGTCTTCATACATCTCTTTTGGAGAAAAGAAAAGTAACAGCCCGCGGCTGGTTCTGGGAGGGTTGTGACACGCGCTCTTTATGTTGTCGCCCCGCTTTCTTTTCTGCTGTCATCCTGAACGAAGTGAATGATCTCAGCCTATTAAAGAGATTCTTCACTCCACTCCGTTCCGTTCAGAATGACAGCGGAGGAGTGCTTCGCCAGCCCCAACGCCCGAAAGCCGTCAGCGAGATTGCTTCGCTATGCACAATGGCAGCGGAGGGGCGGTCTCTACGCTAATGCTGTCATTCTGAGCAACGCGAAGAATCTCATCCTCTTTTTCAAACATCATTGTTGTCATAATAATTGTTTTTTTCAAAAAAGTGTTCTATAATATTGTCATGAACGAGAGAATCCGCGAAAAACTTAAAAACCTCACCACTCGCCCCGGAGTTTATGTTATGCGTGACGTCAAGGGCGAGATTATATATATAGGAAAGGCGAAAAACCTCAAAAACCGCGTCAGCCAATATTTTCGCAATAGTCCAAAGCCAAGCAAGGTTCAGGCCATGGTGGACAATGTTGACGACTTTGACTATTTTATTGCCACAAGCGAACTTGACGCGCTTGGGCTTGAAAGCAACCTCATTCACAAGCACCAGCCCTTTTACAACATCCTCCTAAAAGACGGAAAGGCGTTCCCTTACATTCGGCTTGACCTCAAAGAGGACTTTCCGCGCCTCGAAATTGTTAGAAAAGTCAAGAAAAATGACGGCGCAAAATATTTTGGGCCATACATTGCGGGCGTTGACCCAAAAGAAATTTTGAAAATCATAAGCTTTGCGTTCAAAATTCGCACTTGCAAGGGCAAAATTGACGGAAAAGCCAAGCGCGAATGCCTAAATTACTCCATGGGGCTTTGCCTTGCTCCTTGCACCGGGCGCGTGACGAAAGAGCAATATGCCCAAGAGATTAAAAAAGTTGTGAGGTTTTTGAGCGGAAATGACGACGAGGTGGAAGAAATTTTGAAAGAAAAAATGGAAACCGCTTCCCAAATGGAAAATTTTGAGCGCGCAATTGAACTTCGCGAAAGTTTGAAGATGATTGCAAAACTCAAGCAAAAAGTTGTGGCAAATCTTCCTAAAAATGTTGACAAGGATATTTTTTGCTATCACTCAAACGGGCTGAGCGGCGTTGTAACGGCGCTTGTGATTCGTGGCGGAAAGATTTTGGGCGTTATGAACTTTGTTCAAAGTGACGCGGAACTTGAAGAAAGCGATACTCTCTTCAATTTTTTGACGCAATATTACACAAATTCGCTTGTTCCTGCCGAACTTATTGTCAGCCACCAGTTTGACGAGGAGTTGTTTAAAGAGTTTGTTGGGAAAAATGTGAAAATCATCTCAAACCCTCATGGAATAAACCTCACGCTTCTTAAAATGGCGCGCGAAAACGCCGAGGAATATTTGACAAAACACCTCGAAAAGGAAAAGCGGGATTATGAGCAGTCTTTTGGCGCAATGAAACTTTTGCAGGAGAAGGTTGGGCTTAAAAATTTGCCAAGAAGAATGGAGTGTTATGATATTTCGCACATCAGCGGCACAAATAAAGTGGCGTCAATGGTGGTCTTCATTGACGGCGTGCCTGCCAAAAAACATTACAGAAAGTTTAAAATTAAAACCGTTCAGGGCAACAACGACTTTGAAAGTTTGAAAGAGGCGCTCACCCGCCGCCTGAAAAGATATTGCGACCAAAACGGCGAAAGCTTCAAAGAAAAGCCTGACCTTTTGGTGATTGATGGCGGCAAGGGGCAACTTTCCTCTTGTTATGAAATTTTGCAGAGTTTTGGCTTGGAAAACAAGATTGAGATAATTTCACTTGCAAAGCGCATTGAAGAGGTTTTCACCACAAAAAGCAATGTGCCAGTCATTTTGAAATACGCCAGCGCCGAACTTAGGCTTTTGCAGAGAATTCGCGACGAGGCACACCGCTTTGCCATAACTTTCCACCGCAGCCTAAGAACAAAATCCCAGACAAAAAGCGAACTTGAAGATGTTGTTGGGCTTGGGCCAAAAAAGATTGAGGCGCTTCTGACCGCCTTTGGCACAACTGAAAATATTAAAAAAGCAACCGAGGAAGAACTTTGCCTTGTGAAAGGAATAACCCCCGCCCTCGCCCAAGAGATTTTAAAACTAAACCAAAGTGACGAAAAATAAATTCCATTTTTTGTTTTGAAAAGCCCCTGCTTGTGTGATATACTCCAACTAAGGAGATATTATGAAAAATTTAAATGTTTTAAGCGACTGGGAAACCGCCAAGTATATCATAGACCATAAATGTTCCGTTGCAAGATTTGGCGACGGAGAAATGGATATTATGCTTGGCATAAATATTCCTTTTCAAAAATCAAATCACAAACTAAGAAAGCGCCTTAAAGAGGTTAAAACAACAGAAAACTGTTTGTGTTGTGTAAGCGATGTTTTTAACAAAGAGCGCTTCAACAAAAACTTGATTAAAGAAAAAGATTATAAGTTTTGGCAAAAGGTTAAATTTTTTACAAAACCTTTCTACCACTTATATTTTGGAAAAAATGAAGTTTTGGGAGACACATTTGTTTCAAGATTTTATCTTCGATTTAAAGACCACTCAAAAACGCCAGAATATATTAAATTCCTCAAACAAATTTGGGATGGAAGAAACCTAATCTTTGTGGAGGGCGAAAAAACAAGACTTGGCGTTGGAAACGATTTCTTTGACAATGCCAAATCAATAAGACGAATTTTGGGCCCAAGCAAAAATGCGTTTAACAAATATGACGAAATTAAACAAGCCATTCTGGAAAATGCTAAGAAAGACGACCTTGTTATTTGTGCGCTTGGGCCAACGGCAACCGTGCTTGCCTATGATTTATCAAATCAAATGCAAATTCTGGATCTGGGACATATTGACATTGAATATGAGTGGTTTTTAAGACATGCAGAAGAAAAAATCCCTATTGAAACAAAGTATGTTAATGAATGTGGAAAAGACGGAAGAAATCCTGCCGATTGTTTGGACAAAACTTACCTTTCACAAATAATAAAAAGAATTGAATAACAGGAGGCAAACAAGTGAAAAAAGGGTTAATTTCTGTTGTGATTCCATGCTATAATTGTGCAAAATATCTTGATGACACAATTAAGTGCCTTAACGAGCAAACTTACAAAAATTTTGAAGCAATTTTTGTAAATGACGGCTCAACTGACAGTACTCTTGAAAAACTAAAAACGCTTTGCAATGGCAAAAAACAGTTCAAGGTTTTGTCAAAGGAAAATGGCGGAGCTAGTTCGGCAAGAAATCTGGGGCTGGCAAATGCAGATGGAGAATTTGTGTTGTTTTATGATGTGGATGACCTTCTCTCACCAAATCACCTCGAACTTTTGGCAAACAACATTGAAGACTATGATTGTTTGGTAACAAGTTCTAGGACAATAGATGATGATACACGCTATGATGATATAAAAAAATTTGAAACTTTTGACAAAACTGAAATTTTTAATGGTTCAGACGAATTGATTTGTCAAATGTTGATAACAAAAAAGTTTATCACGGGGTTTTGGAATAAGTTTCTAAGGCATTCGCTCTTAAAAAAGTTTAAAAACTATCCAAATGTTTTTGATGTCAATGTTCACTACGCTGAGGACGCCCTTTTTGGAGTGGAATATTTTTTGCAATGCAAAAATGCAAAATACATAAACCTAAAATCCTATTATTACAGAAATCACCCCGGCAGCCTATCCAAAGCTTTTAGCAAAAGAATGCTTAGCGTAACAAACTCTTTTGACAAATATATTGAACTTTGCAAAGACCAACCTCTCGCCCTTCAATATGTAAAAAGTTTTATTTGTATGTTGTGCATAGAATTCTTATTTAGAATAAGGCTTAACAAATATTATGACAAAAAAACAATAGATTTTTTCTTTGAAACTTTAAAAAACTACAAAAAAGACTTAAAAAAATGCAAAAAAGCGGCATTTTATTACAGATTTTTAACCCCTTGCACAATTTGGGTCTTAAAAATTTTGTTTATAGGAAAAGTTAAAAATGAACAAAGTAACAAAGAAAATTAACCATTTAATAAGGCATTTTGGTTTTAAGAAAACCGAACTTGACGAGGTCAGAAAAATGTATTCCGGCCAGCCTTTCAGCCGCACAGATGAGGGTTATTTGAAATTACTGGAAAAATCAAAAGAGTTGTGCAATCAATACACTTGTGTTTGCCGCAAAGAACTTGCTCTTAAAAGAAAGTCAAAACATTGCAAAACCTCTTTGATAAAATATTTATATTTTTACTTTAAAAAACTTCATCTTCTAAAACTGCTTTTTCCAATTCATGGCTTTATTTTGTATGCGGAAAGCGGAATTGAAGCCGTCATTGGGCTTGTTGATTTAAAAGGTTATGGCTTTATAAATCAAAATGTAAGGTTCACACCAAACTCTTTGGTTGATGTGAAAAAAGGAAACATCTTTGCTCTTGACATAACAGTTGGAGACAGCAAGCAAAAAGCCGCCCTAAACAAAATTACAATAGAAAAAAATTGTTGGATTTGCGCAGGCGTAAACATTTGCCCAAGCGAAGATATTTTAATTGGGCGCGAGTGTGTGCTTGGCGCTGGAGCAGTTGTTAAAACATCTTTGCCGGAATACTCTGTGGCAGTTGGCCGCCCTGCAAAGCGGATAAAAGATGTAAATGATGGCAAATCAAAAAACGCGCTTTTAAACAGTTTTACAGATGGGCAAAAGCAAATAATTCTTGAACACGTTAAAAAATATAATTTTGGCAAAATCTGTCCTGAATTTGAAAAGGCCATAAACGGCCAAATTTTCAATTCTATGGACAAAAACTTTTCTTATCTTCTGCGATTGACGCGCTGCCTGTGTGACGAATTAGATTTGGAAACAACATCCCCAAAAAGAAGGGAAGAAATTTTAAATATACTTTTTGCAAGCCATGGGAAAAATCTTAAGGTTGGGAAAAATCTTAAAATTGACTGTCTTGGCACAGTCTTAGTTGGCGACAATGTCTCAATTGGCGACAATGTCTCAATTGGTGGAAATGTAATTTTAAAAGACAAAGTCATTATTGAAGACAATTGCACCCTATTTGCTTCTGGGCACAGCACAAAAGCAAAAGAGCGTTCAATGAAGTTCTCGCTAAAAAAAGGCTTTTATGATGACACATTTTACTCCTCAATTTGCATTGAGAAAGATTGCAAAATAGGAAAAAATACTGTTGTTGTGCCAAACAGTATTGTTAAAAATGATCTTCCAAAAAATTCTCTTTATGTAAAGGATAAAATAATCAGCGCAGATATTTAGAATATTTAAGCCTAACAAAAGGCTTAACCGCTGGAATGCCCACGCGCATATACCACGGATAAAGCTTTCCCGTTCTAACAAATTTGCAGTTTTCACAATAATCAAGGCATAACTTTCTTATGCTTTGTTTATTTTTGTAATCAGTTTTCCAAATTTTTAACAACATTTCCAGGCTGGAAATTGCACGCTGCCCCCTGACATATTTTTTTGCTTGTTTGTAAACCTCCTCATTTAGTCCGTCAGCATAATCAATCCCATTAAAGACTGAGAGTTTTTTCTCATTAAACTTGCTTCTAACGCCGCTTCCTTTTCTTCTTCTGTAATAATAAAGTTTGGCGTCAATAATATAAACGCTCTCGCTTTTCTCCATATATTTTGTGTTAAATTCAAGGTCTTCGCCATAAGAACTTTTTTCGTTCATTACATTTGGAAAATTTTCAAATTTTTTTATAATGTCCATTCTAAACATCTTGTTCCAAAGTGTGTATCCCAGCCTGCCGGAATATAATAAAGACAAAATTCTATCCTTGTCAAGTTCTTTTGTTCCCTCTTTAAATTTTGCAGGCTTAACCTTGCTAAATTTAAAATTTTCCTTAACCCAATGGGAAGAAAAAACTAAGCAATCAGCTTTATCTCTATTCTCATAAAGAATTTCCACAAGATTTTGTCCAAACAAGTCGTCGGCATCTGCAAAATAAACATATTTGCCCCTTGCTTTTAAAATTCCAATATTTCTTGCCGAACTAACCCCGCCATTTTGCTTGTCAATAAAAAACCTATTTTCGCTTTTTTTGCAAAACTCCTTTAACATTTCAAGCGTTTTGTCTGTTGAGCCGTCATTCACAAAGATGACTTCAAAATTTTGGCAAGTTTGATTTTCAATGCTTTTAAAACAAGCATCAAGCCATTTTTCCATATTATAACAAGGAATAATTATTGAAATTTCTGGCATTTCCCCTCCATAAAAATATAAAAATTTACTTTTTTGCAAGCAAAGGTCTTAATCTTAAAACATAGTAAAAGTAAACCACAAAAAGAACAGGATGATGGCTCATAATTATTGTTTTCTTTAATTCGCCCGTCAACTTTTTAATAATTTCTTTGTCTTGGAATTTGTCTTTAAGAAGATTGTTAAGCAACATGAGGCATCTATCAAACTTTCTAAGCACCGCAGTATGTTTGACAGATTTTAAATGTCCAGCCTCATTACACAACTCAATTGCATGATCGTAACTTTTAAGAGCGTCAAGTTTTTTTACAGAAAATGTTTCATGCATTAAACTTTGATTGCGTTGGCGGTATAAATACAACCTCTCATGAGAAAAAGCAACCTTGTCCACCCCGGCAAAAAAGCGGAAGCAAAAATCTACATCCTCACAAAATTTAATATTTTCATCAAAAATATGCGGATAATTTTTCATCTGCTTTAATTTTTCGTGATTATATAGCCTTGTGCACGCCGAGTGCCCAATTTTTTTATAATTTATGTAAGTTTTTAAAATTTTTGCTGTCCCTGATATCTCTTCAACTTCGCAATCTTTGGCAGCATACACATCCATGTCCTTGTAGTGAAAGTCTTCAGGGATATCCTTAAATTTGCACATAGAGCAACAAACGTTGTGTTTTGTTGCAACATCATATAACCTCTCCAACGCCACTGGCTCAAGAATATCATCCGCATCCAAAAAATAAAGCCATTCGCCTTCCGCAATAGCAACTCCGCTGTTCCTCGCGCCGCTAAGCCCTCTATTTGTCTGGTCAATAAGTTTGCAGTTGTTTTTCCCTTTGCAAAAAGCCTCTAATTTTTCTAGCGTATCATCTTTCGACCCATCATTCACAAAAATAATTTCCAAGTTTTCATATGTTTGATTTTCCAGGCTTTTAAAACAGTCCTCAAGCCACTGCGAAACATTGTAGCAAGGCACAATAACTGATATCAAATCTTTTTTCATGTACACCTCTTGACAAGAGAATATCATAAAAAAGACATTTTTCAAAATCTTTTCGACCAAATTTAAAGAAAAAGAAATTTTGTTGACTTGCCACCTTGCTTTGGTATAAAATTGAAAAGAGGTATTTTATGCATCTAACACACGCTTTTAGAGTTTTTAACATTTGGCTAAAACTTAAAAACAAAAATTATACACATCTGCTTGTTGGAACTCCTATGCACGGGAATCTTGGCGACCAGGCAATTTCCCTTGCCGAAAAGAAATTCTTAAAGGCAAACAATATAAACTTTATTGAGGTCACTTTTGATTGTGTAAAATGTTTGCAAAGATTGAATTTGAAGAATATAAAAACCATTTGTCTCCATGGGGGGGGGAATTTGGGGGATGAATATCTAAATGAAGAATATTCACGAGATTTTGTTATCAGGAAGTTCAAAGATAAGAAAATCATCATTTTCCCACAAACAGTCTTTTTTAAAGATACAACAAATTTTTCTGACTTCCCAATAACAAAGGCAATTTTTGACTCTCACCCAAACTTGACTGTTGTTGCAAGGGAAGCTGAAAGTTTTTCTCTCATGAAAAAATATTTTCCAAACAACAAAGTTTTGTTAACTCCAGATATTGTGCTTTCCATGGACTGCACAAAAAATACTAAAAGAAAAAACAAAATTTTATTTCTTTTTAGAAACGATTCCGAAAAAAAGATCAAAAATGACGAACTTTTGGCATTTAGAAATAAGATACATAAACCCTACAAGGTTACTATGTCAGATTTAAATTTGAATAGAAATATTGGCTGTATGCGCAATATCTATTTAAAAAGCAAAATTAAAAAAATTAGAAAAGCAAAACTGGTGGTCACCGACAGGCTGCATGGCATGATTTTGAGCGCAATTACAAACACACCTTGCATTGTTGTATCCAATTACAACCACAAAATTAAGTCAACTTATGATACTTGGCTTAAAAAACTTCCATATATTTGCTTTACAGAAAAATTAACTGAAGTTGACCTTGAAAAAATGTTAAATGTTTGTGGAGATTGGAAAGCTTTAAATGGGGATTTTAGGCCTTTAAAAAACGAACTGCTGTGAGTAAAATTTGTTTTGAAAAGCATTAAAATAGAAAATTTTAAATTTTTTTCCAAAGTTTTTGTCAAAGCATTTACTTTTTGATTTTTATTTGTTATAATATAAAAGCGTTTGGTGAATGTGAAGTCTTTTAGCGCGCTCTTTACTTGCTACTCTTACCTGAAAAAACTTAATATTTTCAACTTATGCACTCGTAGCTCAGCTGGATAAAATTTTCAAAGAAAATTTTGCGACTTCGCCTGGTCTTTGCAAGCAAACTTGCTCTCCCCATGGCTCGTCTTATGAGCGAACGCTCTTTACTTGCTACTCTTACCTGAAACAACTTAATATTTTCAACTTATGCACTCGTAGCTCAGCTGGATAGAGCGTTCGTCTACGGAGCGGAAGGGCTGGGATTTGCAAATTTCCCATTCAAAAATTTGCAATTTTTAACTTAATATTGTATAATACTCAAAAGGTATGCGCCATTAGCTCAGCTGGATAGAGCGTTTGTCTACGGAACAAAAGGTCGAGCGTTCGAATCGCCCATGGCGCACCAAAACCCCTTTAAATTAGGGACTTGTAGCGATTTTCACAATCGCTACTTTTTATTTCCTAAACAAAGCAATTCAAATCCCCAAGAAATACTTTTTTTGCAAGCTTGCATTTTAGACATAATTTCGGGGGTTTGAAAAATTGCTTCTCAAAATGTGCAATTTTTGACCTAAAAAATGGGCAAAAATGGCATTTTGTCACAAATTTGTCACAAATTTGTTACGAATTTCTGCAAAATGACCTTTAATATCGTATGCTTTTTTACCCTATCGTATGGTATCGTTTATTGATAAGAAAAAAGGCACCAAGTCAATTTTTGGCGCCTTTTTCTTTCATTCATGTTCACTTATAGCATGCAAATCAAGCTCTGGATATTGAATTTGATATTGCTCTAACAAATCATCTGGCACATAAATTTCAAAATATGTTCCTTTCTTATATGATTTATATAGTTCTGTCAAATCAACCTGTGTCTTTGATCTTATAATAATCCGTTCAAGTGATGAGCAGCCATACACCAATCCACATTGATAATATGGATCCGAAATAATAATTGTGGTCAAATTTTCTGGCAAATCTAATTCCACCAAAGATGTGCATTCATAGAAAATCCTTTCGTCTAATTCCACAACCGATTCTGGTATTTTGATTGACCGCAAGCTTGTGCAGCCATAAAACATACAAAACTCTATTTTTGTAATGCCTTCTGGCAGTTCGACATCTGTCAAATTGACGCAAAATGCAAATATTTCGCCTGCAAGCACTTCGACATTGCTTTCAACTCTCGCAGTTCTTAATCCAGAACAGCGTTCAAAGATACAATATCCTAAATTGACGGCGTTTTTTGGTAGATAAGCATTTTCAAGGCTTGTGCAATCGGCAAAGGCTAAATATCCAAGCGTGGTGACGCTATCTGGCAAAATAAAATCTTGTAGGCTTGTGCAATGTTGAAATCCGCTTTGTCCAATTTCAACAAGAGAGTTTGGCAGATTTATTTCTGTCAAGTTAGAACAACCCGAGAATGCGTAATCTCCAATCTTTACCAAATTGTTAGAAAACTCAACATCTGTCAAGTTTACACAATAATTAAACGCTCCACTTTCTATTTCAGTAATACAATCTGGAATAACAACTTTTGTAAGTTGTGAGCCAGAAAAGGCGTTTTCTCCAATCGTTGTCACTTGAATATCATCACCTTCCACAAAAACTTCAACTTCTTCCACATAAGTTGCAGGGAACGCACCACTCATCTCACTAAGCTCATGATATATAAAAAATATATCACGCACAACGTAATCTTCACCATTTGCAAGTTTTATAGTTATGCGAAAGTTCCAATAATCGCGTCTTTGGTTTAAGCACCAATTATATAGCTCGTCAGCGCTTTCAAAAACTGTTTTTACTGTTCTTGTGCCCGCGAATCTATATGATGTTGGGAGAGTGATTTCGGTTTCGTCACCTTTATAGCCTGTCAAAACACCTTCTTTAAAAGTAAACGGAATTTCAACACCAACTATCACATTTTCTTCTTCGTCTTGATTATCGTCTGTATCTTGTTCGTTGTCAACATCTTCGCCACCATTTGCGTCCTCGCCACTATCTGTATCTCCGTCATTGTCAGTGTTATCATTTTTTTCATCATCTTTTTCATTTTCCTCTGGCACTTCTGGATTTGTAGGCTCGACAGGTATGTTTGGTATGTCCGGCGTTTCTGGCGGCTCGACAGGTATTTCTATTGACGGATCTTCTTTGTTTGGGTTGCTCACAGGATTTGCCCAACAAATAAGAATTATAAAAATGCTTGTAATGAGCAGAAGCGCTATTACACCGCAAACAATCCATTTTTTCTTCATAATAACTTCCTTTTAATTAAAGATCGAATTCAAACAATTTTTCTCTTTTTGCTTTCTCTAACAATTTCTTTTTCAGCATTTCTATTTCTTCATCTAATTGTTTTTGTTCTTCCGTTTTAGATAATTGATTTTCAATTATTTGAGCAGAATAGAGCTTTGATGAAAAATCAAGATGTGAATAAACATCTGCCGTAGTGTTATAATTTGCGTGTCCAAGCCATTCTTGTATGTTTTTCATTGGCACTTTGCACGATAAGAGTAAACTTGCGCAAGAATGCCTTAAATCATGAAAACGAATATGGCGCATGCCATTTTTTTCTAAAATGCTTGCAAAAGTTTTTGTGACATAATCCGGCAAAATGATGTTTCCAAAATCGTTTACAAAAACATAGTCATCATTGCTATGGTTGTATGATTTTCCATAAAGCACTTTGTTCTTTTCAATTTCCTCTCGTTTTTCTATCAATTCTTGTTCAATTTCTGGCAACAAAGGCAAAGTTCTTAGGCTCGCTTCGTTTTTTAACTTGTCCTTTTTGTGTAATTTTTTCTTTGTCACCACAATTTTGTGTTCAATCGTTATTGTTTTCTTTTCAAAATCAATAGATTTCCAGCGTAATCCCAACAATTCGCTTCTTCTCAAACCGTAATAAGCAGCAACTTTTACAATTAAGGCCAATGGCGTGTTTTTAGTGACCTCAAATAATTTTTCAAGTTCATTTTTATTGTAAAACGCTGTGACGCTTTTTTCGCGCCTTAGTTTTGGCAAAAATTCATAAGGATTTTTTGGTATCAAATCATCTCTATATGCTTGGCGCAAAGCTGGCGACAGAACAACTGCATAATGTTTGATCGTGACATTTTTGTTGTGTTTTTCGTTGCGAAGATAATCATAAAATTCTTCAATGTGTTGATAAGTGACATCTTTTAATTTCAATTCGCTTCCGAAATATCTTTTAATGCCTCTAAGGCAACTTTCATATCCTTCGATTGTTGTAGGGCTTAATTCCTTTTTGTCATTAACAAATTTTTCAACATAATCAACAAAAGAAATGTTTGTATCAATGCCTTCTTGCTTTGTTTCGACCTCGTTTGTGCTTTCATTATCGTAGTTATATGATTGCATTTGCTCGTCCAAAAATTTCTGTGCTGCCTTTTTGTTTCCTCTCTCTTTTAGGCCTGTATTGATCCATTTTTGCTTATACTGACCAAGAGAATTTTTATAACTAATTACGGCATACCAGTTTCCATTTCTTACAGCCACTCGTCCGGTCATATTTGTTCTTCTCCAAGAATGAAAGCAATAACATTCAATTTTGAAATTTTGTAGTCTTTTCCAAGTTTTTTAGCATTGATATTTCCTTTTTTGACAAGTTCATAGGCTTTTGTTCTTTTTATGCCAAGCATTTGTTGTAATTGGCTTATATTCACACAATCGGGATAATCTTTAAACATAATTGAGCTGAGTTCATACGTTTTGTTCATAATCACCTCACATTTCGGCTTGATTTTGTCTGTTCAAAAGATTGTCAAGTGCGTTTGTAAAGGATTTTTTAGAGAGATTGTAATCTTGATAAACATCTTCATTTCTTTCAAAAATATCAAATCTTGTCCAACACAAATAAAAATCATAATTTGGGCTTTTCTCAATAAAAAATTCCTTTGCGCTGTTCTTAATTCCAGACAAAAGAATTTCCGGCAATTTGTTGTCTCTTGCTATATATTTAATATTTCGACTAAGTGTATTGGCGTTCAGGCGATCGCCGTTAGGCTTCAAACACACATAATCTGCGTTTTCTATGTTATAGTTGCTAAACTGAATAGAATTCTTTAATTGTTTTTCTTGTTCTTTTAAAAGTAATTGTTTTATAGTTGGCAGTAAAGGATAAGTTCTCGCAAAGCCTTCAATTTTTTCAAGTCCCCAATTATATTTGTGGCTTGTTCCGTCTTTTATATATTTCACAGGGTAGAATGTGATTTTGTTGTTGTCAAAGTCTATATCTTCCCATTTTAAGTTCAAAACTTCCAAGCGCGACAATTTGTAGGCAAATATGATTTTATAAAAGCATTCAAATTTATGTCCTTTACAGCCCTTCAAAAAGCGTTTAATTTGCTTTAAATCGTAGGTCTGTTCTTCCATATTTACTCCAATACATTTCGTAATTCTTTAACATTTTCTCTTAATTTGTCTATAAGTTCATCACAAAGACATTCAAAATCACCACTAACAACGTTCTGCAAGTTGCCGTATCCGTCAAGTTTATAAACAGTGTCCGAGTATGTGTCACCAATAAAACAGCGAAGCCTATCAATGTCGTTATTGGCTTGTTCGATATAATATTGTATATCGTCATCATCTACAAATTCATGTTCGCGGATATAATCGACCAGATATGGCTCGCCATATTCGTTGTCACAGTCTGTGCAGGCGTTTAGAATGTCATAATAGTTTTTCCCGCTATCCCAAGATAAGTTTTCCTTTATTCCTTTCAATGTTCGTATCAAGTTTCGTTTGTCCGTTATTTCACTCATTGTTCACCTCTCAAAAAAGGATAAATTCTTTCCGCAATCCTCTTAATCATTACAGGTGGCACACTCATTCCGCACACATACGCAATATGATCCAAACTTTCACTCAAAAAGTTATAGTCTTGTGGGAATGTCGAAATCGTAATTATATCTTCTTTTGTAAGATAAGTTTTTGTATCCCACCGGATATTGTTGCAGTGGGCTGTAATAGTGGGTGCTACTTGGTCATCATACACAAAACAGTAATTAAAAAAAGAGCTCTTGCCATTTGTTTTAATGCAAGCGTTCTGTAAATTTCTATCACCATATTTTGCTTTTGATATAAGGTTTTGCAAAGTTTCACTTAATGGCTTTTCTGGCACATTCAAGTTCTTTACTTGTTCAAAAGTGATTGGCTTATAATTAAAGGACAGATCCAATCTGTTCAGGTCAATTCCAAGTCTTGTTGCGACAAAGAATATTCTATGCCGTTTTTGCGGAATGCCCATATTTTCGCCCTTTAATAGCCAATGTTTTACTTCATATCCTATGTCGTGAAAGTGTTTGTAGATATTCTGCACATAGCGCCATGCGTTGCCTTTTGTAAGGCCTTCCACATTTTCCATAACGACAAATTTGGGCTGCAATTTGTTTACTGTTTCAATAAAGACAAAAGACAAATCGTCAAGCGTTTGTTCTTTTTGTCCTTCTCTAAATTTCTTTTTCTTGCCCCATGTTTTTTCTCGTTTGCCTGCCATAGAAAATGTCGTGCAAGGTGGGCTTCCGTCCAGAATATCTAAATCAAACAGTTCTTGTGGTAGTTCATCATTTGGGATATTATTAAAATCTCGAATATCCATAACAAAGTTGTGTTTTGGATTATGATTTTTCACATATAAATCGTTCATGCGCTTATCAATTTCCAAACAACCAATTACATCAAATCCTGCGAGTTTATATCCCATAGTTGATCCGCCACCACACGCAAAACAGCTAAACACTTTCAATCCATTTTTCTCTGGATAATCTTTGAATGTCCATTTATAGTCATTGCTTTCTTTTGCTTTAAATCTTTCACCTTCGCTACCCAACAAATCAAAGATAGTTTGTTGCATAAGCGTTCCTTATAGTTTAGATTTTCATTCCATAACATCACTATTCTGTGGCTGTGTAAGAGTATATCCTAATGTTCTAAAAGTGTTATATACCTTTTGCGTCAAAGTGTCTTTGTGTTCAACAACTGCGGCAGCACCACAATAATTCAGTTGAAGATAAGTCATATAAACGCAAGTTAAATCAATATCATTTGCGTAAAATACTGCTTTTTGCAAGTAATTTATATTCTTGCTATCCAAATATTCAACTGCCGCCACACATAATCCACCGGCGCCGCAACAGGGATCGTTGATTGAAATTTTTTCTTTCTCTTTCAACTTGTCCAAATCGCCAAGAGTAATGGCTGACATAAATTGGCTAACATGGTAGGGAGTGAAATATTGTCCTTTTGGATTTTTAGAGTTATTGCCTAAAAGTTCCATATACATCTCCCCAAGATAGTCTCCAAAGTGTCGCGATATGCCAACAAGGACAATTTCAACTGCACTTGCAAATTCAAGCGCAACTTCCTTTTCCTCATCTGTGTATCCATTAAAAGCATTTTTCAAAGTTTGTCTGCTTTCTTTTGACATCAGCGGATCTACAACAGCGGCTGTCTTTAATGCCAAATATTCAATACAATCACAAAAAACTTGCGTTTTGTTTTTGCGATAATCAAAGAAATCAAGAATTTTCAAAGCTTCATCTTTTGTCATGACATTTGCTCATCTTTTTTGTGTTTTCTTCTTTCAAACTCTTTAAGGATTTTCTCAATTTCTTTTTGTTGTTTAATATTTTCTATTTCTTGTTCAGCAATTAAAGATTTTAAATCTACTTTATTTGGATCCTCAATTTTATAAACAACTCCACAATCGCAAGAGAGCATTTGTAGTCCGCACGCTGGGCAGCGTTCAATATCACAATTGTCTTTGTGGATTTCGCCGACATGGCAACCACAATCTCCGCACGTGGGATCTTCGCCAATGCTTGATCCCCAATCCTCATCTTCGTCACCAAAACGAATAGGATCGTAGAGTTTTCCTTG
>CANQRC010000015.1 GCA_947626155.1 uncultured Clostridia bacterium
TTGAAGAGGCTTTGCGCGTGCTTTTTGAAACCTACAAGCCAGACGAGGTTGCGGTTGAGGAACTTTTCTTCTTTCACAATCAAACAACGGCAATTCCCGTTGCCGAGGCGAGGGGCGTCATTGTGCTGACAAGCCAAAAGTATTGCGGGCGAACTTTTGAATATACGCCAATTCAAATTAAGCAGGCACTCACAGGAAACGGCAG
Organism: uncultured Clostridia bacterium; assembly: GCA_947626155.1. GTDB lineage: Bacteria > Bacillota > Clostridia > Christensenellales > UBA1242 > Caccovivens. Next base: position 206 of record CANQRC010000015.1, read on the forward strand.
GGCGGACAAAAAACAGATGCAGTTTATGGTGAAAAATGTGCTTGGGCTTGCATCAATTCCAAAGCCGGACGACGCGGCGGATGCGCTTGCGGTTGCGCTGTGCCACAGTCAAATAAATCCAATGCTGAACGACAACATGGTTTAATAGGAGGAGAGAATGATTGCTTTTTTAGTTGGAACAATTGAGGAAAAGGCCGAAAATACGGTTGTTTTGGATGTTAACGGCGTGGGCTATGAGGTCACGGTTTCAAACAACACGCTTGCGGCGCTGCCTATGGAGGGCGAGACGGTGAAAGTTTTGACCTACCTTCAAGTCAGCGAAAACACAGGCGTTTGTTTGTATGGATTTGCCACTGCCGAGGAAAAAGCCCTATTTATGAGGCTTATAACCGTTTCGGGAATTGGGCCAAAGAGCGCAATTTCGGTGCTTTCGGGCATGAAACTATCTGACCTCTTGGTGGCAATTGTCAGTGGAGACTCAAACGCGCTTTCAAAAATCAAGGGGCTTGGCAAAAAGAGTGCCGAGAGAATTTGCTTGGAACTTAAAGACAAAATCACCTCAACAAACATTGTTTCAAACAACATTTTGGACGGAGTTAGCGGCGAAGTTGACGAGGGCGTTTTGAATGACGCCGTGATGACACTTATCAGCCTTGGGGTGAATAAGAACGAGGCGTATAGGCTTGCAAGAAGCAAGATGACCGAGGGCATAACGGCCGAAGAGATTATTATGAAAGTTTTGAAAGAGTATGGAACAAGATAACACCACATATTGTGTATTATGCAACGAATTTATATGACATAATACACCACATATTGATTTTTACAAGGAGAAAGTATGGAAGATAGATTTATCACAAGCACGAAAAATTGGACGGATGCCGAAATTGAGAATTCGCTGAGGCCAACCAAACTTGAAGAGTATGTTGGACAAGAAAAGGTTAAACAGAGTTTGGAGGTTTACATTAAGGCGGCAAAGTCAAGAAAGGACGCACTGGACCATGTTTTGTTGTATGGGCCTCCGGGGCTTGGAAAAACCACGCTTGCCCACATTATTGCAAACGAACTTGGCTCTCAGTTTAAAATCACGTCGGGGCCTGCCATTGAACACGCCGCTGACCTTGCCGCAATCCTCACCAATTTGAATAAAAATGATGTTTTGTTCATTGACGAAATTCACCGTTTGAACAAGAGCGTCGAAGAAATTTTGTATCCCGCAATGGAGGATTTTGCGCTTGATTTCATTGTCGGCAAAGGCCCATCGGCAAAAAATATGCGCCTTAAAATTCAACCTTTCACTCTCATTGGCGCAACCACAAAGGCAGGAATGCTTACAAGCCCTCTTCGCGACAGATTCGGGGTGATTAGCCGCCTTGAACTTTACAAAGACGAGGAACTTCAGGTTATTGTTAAGCGCTCGGCGAAGATTTTAAACATTGACATTGACGAGCAGGCAAGCCTGGACATTGCAAAGCGCAGCCGCGGAACGCCACGTATTGCAAACAGACTTCTCAAACGCGTTAGGGACTATGCCGAGGTCCTTGGCAGCGGAAAAATCACCAAGGACATTGCCGACAAGGCGCTTGCAAAAATGGAAATTGACGAACTTGGGCTGGATTTCATCGACCGCAAGATTTTGGAGAGCATAATTCACAAATTTGACGGCGGGCCTGTTGGGCTTGATACACTTTCCGCCACAATAAGCGAAGACGCCAGCACCATTGAGGACGTTTATGAGCCATATCTTTTGCAACTTGGCTTTGTTGCGCGCACTCCAAGAGGCCGCGTTGCGCTTGAAAACGCCTACAAACACCTTGGCATCCCTTACACAGAAAAAAAGTAAATAATAGTAGTAAATAATACTTGAAAATGAACTAAACAAGAAAAATAAAAGAAGAAAGTATGCAAAGAGAATTGTTGAAAAGCACATATTTTTATGATTTGCCACAGGAGTTGATTGCGCAAACTCCAATTGAGCCGCGCGACCACTCGCGTCTTTTGTGTTATGATTGCAAAACCGAAAAGGTGCAGCACAAACATTTTTATGACATTTTGGACTTCCTGAAAAAAGGTGACGTGCTTGTTGTGAACAACACAAAAGTTTTGCCTGCAAGGCTCTTCGGCTTCAAGGACACTGGCGCAAAAATTGAGATTCTGCTCCAAAAGCGAATTGACCTTAAAAATTGGGAGGTGATTACCAAACCTGCCAAAAGGCTGTCGGTTGGAACGGAAGTTGTTTTTAATGAAAATATAAAATGCGTCGTCACCGAAAAGGGCGACTACGGCTCTTGCAAGGTGCGCTTCGAGTTTTCACCAAACAAAACTTTTGAGGAGCATTTGATGGAGATTGGCACAATGCCACTTCCGCCTTACATCAAGGAAAAACTTAAAAATCAAAAGCGCTATCAAACGGTTTACGCGAAGGTTGAGGGCTCAAGCGCCGCGCCAACAGCCGGGCTTCATTTCACTCCCGAACTTCTTGAAAAAATCAGGGCGAAGGGCGTTGAGGTTTTGGAGGTTTTGCTTCATGTTGGGCTTGGAACTTTCAGGCCGGTGAAAGAGGAAAACATCCTAAATCACGAGATGCACAGCGAATATTTTGAAATCACAAAGGCGGTTGCCGACAAAATAAACGCGGCGAAAAAAGAAAAACGCAGAATTATTGCCGTTGGCACAACCTCCGTTCGAGTTTTGGAAAGTGGAGTGAACGAAAGCGGCGAACTTGTGCCTCAAAAGCGCGAGACGCAAATTTTCATTTATCCGCCATACAAATTCAAAATGGTTGACGCGCTGATAACAAATTTTCACTTGCCAGAAAGCACGCTTATCATGCTTGTTTCGGCGTTCATAGGTGACATCGACAAAACCTTGGCACTTTACAAAACCGCCGTCGAGGAAAAATACCGCTTCTTTTCTTTCGGCGACGCAATGTTTATAGACAAGAATTCTTAGAAGGAAATAATTTATGAAAGATGATTTTTTTTCGTTTGAAATAGTTAAAACTTGCCCAAAAACTGGAGCGAGGGCGGGCGTTTTTCACACTCCAAGGGGCGACATCAAAACCCCTGTCTTTATGCCTGTTGGAACGCAAGCCACTGTCAAGGGGCTTCGCCCAGAAGATTTGGATGAAATGGGTGCGCAAATCATTTTGTCAAACACCTATCATCTTTTTTTGCGCCCCGGCCACGACATTGTTGAAAAGGCGGGCGGGCTGCACAAGTTTATGAATTATGAAAAACCAATTCTCACTGATAGCGGCGGCTTTCAGGTGTTTTCGCTTTCGGATTTGAGAAAGGTTTCTGACGCAGGCGTGGAGTTTCGTTCCCACCTCAGTGGCGAAAAGTTTATGATGAGCCCAGAACTTTGCATGGACATTCAAAATTCGCTTGATAGCGACATAAACATGGCGCTTGACCAATGCACTGACGCCAACGACAACTACGCTCAGGCGGAGAGTGCTTTGAAACTGACAACTCATTGGCTTGAAAAGTGCTTCAAGGCTCACAAAGGTGGCCGCCACGTGCTTTTTCCTATTGTTCAGGGGAATATGTATAAGGATTTGCGCGCGAAAAGCGTGGAGGCGTGCGCGCCTTATGCCAGGTGCGGAATTGCCGTGGGCGGGCTTTCTGTGGGCGAGCCAAAGCCGGTTATGTATGATATGCTCGACTTTTTGAATCCAATTCTTCCACAAGATATGCCAAGATATTTGATGGGCGTGGGCAGCCCGGATTGCCTTTTGGAGGGCTACGCGCGCGGAATTGACATGATGGATTGCGTTTTGCCAACTAGAATTGCGCGAAATGGAACTGCATTTTCAAAGCACGGCAGGATGGTCATGAAAAACTCGCAATATAAAGAGGATTTCAGGCCGCTTGAAGACGACTGCGACTGTTACACTTGCAAACATTTCACGCGCGCATACATCCGACACCTTGTGAACGCGGGCGAGATGCTTGGCGCAGAACTTTTGTCAATTCACAATCTTCGCTTCCTCATAAGGCTTGCGGAGCAGTCTCGCGAGGCAATAATAGGGGGTTATTTCCCAGAATTTAAAGACGAATTTTTGAAAAATTATAAGATATAATATAGAAAATAAAAACAAAAAAAGCAAGCCCTTTTGGGGCTGCATTTTATTTTGTTCTTTCTTCATTTCTGGCGCACTGTTTAAAGGCTTTGTTTAGATAGCTATTAAACTTTATGTCGCTGTTCTCGGAAGAGATGCACACATTAATTTTTTCGGGTTTTCCATAAAATTTGTAGGCTTTTTCACTTATAAAAGGGTTGGCTGAAAATTGAGAATATTCTTTAACACAGTCCTTAAATTCAAGAATTTTGTCATTATTTTCATGTTGCTTAGGAGGGGTAATTAGGCTTATTTTTGAACTTGCAGGCATATCCAATTTAGTTTCATAAACGCACTCCTCGGGGTTATATCCATCATACAAAATAAATCTAAAACGAAGTTTACAGTCTTGCAGCTCAACATCAGTCTTTGGCAAATCTCCACTAAATTTTCTAAATGGGTAAATGCAAAGTTCCACTTTATAACTTGAAGCAGGGGCATCCGGGCGGGCAGAATTGTAAATTTTGAACAAACGCTCGGCAATTTCGCCAATACAAACGGTGGCTTCCATAATTTCTCCTTTAACCAATATGCATTATAGCGTAAAAGTGTTAAAAAGTCAATATTGTTTGCCATTTTAAATTGGGGCGTGGGAGAAGGTGCATTTTTGAAATAAAAAGGCCCTCAAAGAAAAAGTTGAGGGGCGGTTTTAAAGCGTTTTTTTGCCGAGAAAGCTTTCGGGAGGGGCGAAAATTTTGAAAAAATCAACCTCTTTATCTATTCGCAAAAGACAGGTTTTACGAAGAGATGGGCTATATTTGGGGTAGTATGCATGAATAACTCCACAAAATATGGTATTATGCAATGAAATGTCGCTTTTCATATTTTTTGATAAAATATCTTCTTTTCTTATTTTTGCAAATTCATTTTATTTATCTTTTCTTCTAGTTTTTCTTCTCTTCTCTTCTTTCTCATTATAAAAAATCCTAATTTTGGTCTTAGGATTTTCTTTTTCTTATTTAATTTTTCTTTGCAGACTTCTTGATTTCTTTTTCGCGTCTTGCGTAGTAATCTTGAACTGCCGCGCGAATGCTCTCTTCTGCAAGAATTGAGCAGTGAATTTTGTGTGGTGGAAGTTCGCCCAAAAGGTCTAAAACATCTTTATTGGTAACTTTCAAGGCTTCTTCAATGGTTTTGCCTTTAATCAAATCACAAGCCATATCTGTTGATGCAATTGCAGCGCAGCAGCCAAATGTCTTGAATTTTGCGTTTTCAATCACGCCGTCGTCATTTATTTTAAGATACATCTTCATGATGTCTCCGCAAGCGGCATTTCCAACCTCTCCAATTCCGTTTGCGCCGTGCATTCCGCCGGCATTTCTTGGGTTTTGAAATCTATCAATAACAGTTTTGCTATACATTTTTAATACCTCCCTGCTTGAATTGGTGAAATTGCACGAAGTTTTGCAACCACCTTTTGAATTTCGTCTGTAACATAATCTACATCAGATTTTGAAATGTTTGTTCCAAATGAGAACCTTACAGTTCCTTGTGCAATTTCGTCAGGAACGCCCATTGCTTTAAGAACGTGTGATGGAAGAAGCGATTTTGATGTGCAAGCCGAAGCCGTTGAAGTGCAAATTCCCGCCAAATCCAAAAGCATCATTATACTTTCGCCCTCAATTCCATAGAACGAAACGCTTACAATGGCGTTTGACTTTTGATGTGGATGGCCATTTATTTGAATGTAATCCACTTTTTCTTTAAGTTTTTCTATGAAATATTCGCGAATGCTCTTCAATTTTTTGTTGTTGATATCATGGTTTCTTGTGGCAATTTCAATTGCTTTGCCAAAGCCTGCAATTCCTGGAACGTTCTCTGTGCCGGCTCTTTTTCCGCGTTCTTGGCTGTCTCCGCCAAACAAAATTGGGTCTATTCTCACGCCGTTTTTGATGTAAAGCGCGCCAACGCCCTTTGGCCCGTGAATTTTGTGAGCAGACATTGACATAAGGTCAATTTCCATGTCCTGAACATCCATTTTCAGGCATCCAATTGCTTGCACGGCATCTGTGTGGAAGTAAATTTTGTAGTCGTGTGCAATTTTTGCGATGGCCTTGATGTTCTGGATTGTTCCAACCTCGTTATTGACGGTCATAACAGAAATCAAAGTTGTGTCTTTTCTTATTGCGTGCAAAAGCTCTGCCATGTCCACAAGCCCGTTTGAGTCAACAGGAAGATAAGTGACTTCAAAGCCCTCTCTTTCAAGCTGTTGGCAAGCGTGCAAAACCGCGTGATGCTCAATTTGAGTTGTGATGATGTGCTTTCCCTTGTTGACATTTGCGCGCGCAACGCCCAAAATTGCCCAGTTGTCGGCCTCAGTTCCGCCAGCAGTGAAGTAAATTTCGTTTGCCTTGCTGGCATTTATTGCTTCTTTAACCCTGTCTCTTGCCCTGTCAATTATGGCAGTTGCTTCGCGGCCGAGGCTGTGAAGAGAGCCTGCGTTGCCGTAAAGCGTGTTGAAACAAGGCACCATTTCATTAAGTACCTCGTTTGAAACATAAGTTGTTGAAGCGTTATCCAAGTAAATTCTTCTTTCCATAACCTTTCCTTTTAAGATAAAATTCACAAATATTTTATCACCAAAAGTTTGAGTTGTCAATAGTATTTTTATTTTTCTCTAAAAGAAATTTAAAGAGTTTAAATGTATTTTTCAACAGTTTCCAAAAACTCGTCTTTCATCATAAGGCCAATGTGCTTGTCCTTAACCTCTCCGTCTTTGAAGAAAATAAGCGTTGGAATGCTCATAATTCCAAATTTTTGGGCAAGTTTTTCACTCTCGTCAACGTCAACTTTCACGATTTTTGCCTTTTCGCCAAGCTCTTTTTGTGCTTCCTCCAAAATTGGAGCCATCATCCTGCATGGCCCGCACCATGTGGCAAAGAAGTCCACAACAACTGTGCCACTTTTGGTGACTTTTTCAAAATCCTTTTCCTTGATAATTTCCATTTTTTCCTCCTTATTTGGTTTTTAAAAGTTTGTTCACAACAAATCCTGCAAGCACGCAGCCGCACATGGCAGGCTGATAAGAAATGCTCCCAATTTGGTTGACCTCTTCCGTTTGTTGGGTTTTCAATGCGGCTTGATTAGAGCAAACAACATCCAGCGAAGCAATGTTTTTTTCTTTAAGTTTCTTTCTCAAAACTTTTGCAAGCCCGTCATTTTGCGTTTTAAAGATGTCCATAACTTCGAAGTTTGGAACGGCAACCCTGTTTCCAGCGCCCATAGCCGAAACAATTTTCACGGAATGGGTTTTGCAATAAGTAATCAAATTGATTTTATCAGTGACATTGTCAATTGCGTCAACAACATAGTCGCAGTCATTTCCCAAAACGCTTTCCACGTTTTCGTCTGAAATGCGCTGAGCAAGAACTCTAAGTTTTAGGTTTGGATTGATTTTAGAAAGCAGTTTTTGCATAACATCCGTCTTAAATTGTCCAAGCGTTTCGGTGTCAGCCACAATTTGACGGTTGATGTTTGTCTCTTCAACCTTGTCAAAGTCCACAATTGTGATTTTTCCAACTCCGGCTCGGGCAAGCAAAACCGCCGCATAGCCGCCAACTCCGCCAATCCCAATGACGGCAACATGGCTCTGCGCAAGTTTATTAACGCCCTCATCTCCAATCAAGAGTTTTGTTCTGTCATTCCACATATTTCCTCCAAAACATCAATATATTGTGGTAGTATGCAAAAATTCTATGGCATAACACCACAAGATATGTTATAACACATACTTTTTCAAATCAAACTGCGCTTTCTTATCTTTAAACACATTTTGAACATAGTTTTTGTCAATCACAACATCAAGCATTGGGTGGTCTCCCGTGGCGTTGAAAGAAACATCTTCAAGAACAGTCTCCATTATTGTGTGAAGTCTTCTTGCGCCCAAATCTTGGGAGGTCTCGTTTTCGCGTGCGGCCATCTCAGCAATCTCGTCCAGTGCGTCATCCTTGAAAATAAGATTTATGTTGTCCACTTTCAACATATTCGAATACTGCATTGTAATTGCATTTTTTGGTGTTGTCAAAATCTTCTTGAAGTCGTCTTTTGTCAGGCTTTCAAGTTGGACGATGATAGGAAATCTTCCTTGAAGTTCTGGAATCATGTCCTCCATTTTTGCAACGTGGAACGCCCCTGCCGCAATGAACAAAATGAAGTCAGTTTTAACATTTCCATATTTTGTTGGCACGGTGCTGCCCTCAACAATTGGCAAAATGTCCCTTTGAACGCCTTCTCTTGAAACATCTGCGCTGTTTGTGGCTTGGCTTTTGCCAATAATTTTGTCAATTTCATCAATGAAGATGATTCCCTGCTCCTCGGCAAGTTTGATGGCCTCTTCGTTCACGTTGTCGTTGTCAATAACCTTGTCGCTCTCCTCCTGCAAAAGCGCTTCCCTCGCGCCTTTCACGGTCAGCTTTTTCTTCTTATGTTTTGGTGGCGTCAGCCCCTCAAACATACTTCCAAGCGTGATTTCATTTCCGCCAATTGCCATCATTGGTTTTGGCTGGTCAACAACCACAACCTCAACCATTTCGTCCTCACACTTTCCAGAGTGAAGTTCTTCCAAAAGTTTTTCTCTGTCAACCTCAACTTGTGTCACCCTGCGGTTTTGAAAGAGCGCGTCAACAAGTTTTGCCTCAACAATTGGCATAACTTTTGCCTCAACCTCTTTTTTCTTTTGGTCTTTAACCATTCTGACGGCAACCTCAACAAGGTCTCTCACCATGCTTTCAACGTCACGTCCAACATAGCCCACTTCGGTGTATTTTGTGGCCTCAACTTTCACAAAAGGAGAGCCGACAAGCTTTGCAAGCCTTCTTGCAATCTCGGTTTTTCCAACGCCTGTTGGGCCGCTCATAACAATGTTTTTTGGAGTTATTTCTTCCCTGACTTCTCTTGGCAGTTGGCTTCTTCTGTAACGGTTTCTAAGCGCCACGGCCACTGCTCTTTTGGCCTTTGCCTGACCCACAATATATTTGTCAAGTTCTGCAACAATTTGTTTTGACGTTAAGTTCATATTTCCTCCTCTTACAACTCTTCAACAATGATGTTGTCGTTTGTGAATACGCAAATTTCGCTTGCAATTTTAAGCGACTTAAAAGCAATGTCTCTTGCCTCAAAATCTGTGTTTTGAACAAGCGCTTTTGCAGCGGCAAGCGCATAGTTTCCGCCCGAGCCAATTGCGCACACATCATCCTGAGGCTCAATCACTTCGCCTTGGCCGTCTATAATCAAAATTTGGTTTTTGTCAGCAACAATCATCATGGCTTCAAGCCTTCTTGCCGCCTTGTCATCGCGCCAAGTTTGCGCAAGTTCCACCGCGCTTCTCATGAGGTTTCCTGCAAATTTGTTGAGCATAGCCTCAAACCTTTCGCTCAAACTGAAAGCGTCTGCAACAGAGCCTGCAAAGCCCACAACAACGCTGTTATTATAAATTCTTCTCACCTTTTTTGCGTTGTTTTTAAAGATGATGCTGTTTGACATGGTGACTTGTCCATCCCCTGCCACCGCAATTTTTCCATTTCTCTTAACTGCACAAATGGTTGTGCCTCTAAACAATGGTTCGTCCATAATTTCTCCTTTTTCTATTCCTCTCAAAACTTAAAAATTTGTTTCTAGATAAATTGTAACATATTTTGATGCATTTAACCTAAAATTTTAATAAAATTTAAACTTCTTCTTTTGGCGCAACATAATCACAGCTTGAACACTTCACACTTTTTCCATGTTTTACCAAATATTTGCCGCACTTTGGACAATTTTGCCCCGTTGGAATGTCCCAACTCATGAAGTTGCAGCCGTTTCGGTCCTCGCAAGCATAAAATGTTTTGCCGTGCTTTGTTTTAAGCGCAAAAACATTCTTTCCGCACTGAGGACAAACGCCCACAGGCTTTTTTTCTTCGCTTGGCATAGGCATGATGTTGTGGCACTTAGGAAAGTTTGAGCAGCCCAAAAACTTGCCATATCTCCCCTCTCGAATAACCATTTTGTGTCCGCATTTGTCGCAGACAACATCAGTCTCAACCGGCTGTGGCTTCATGGAAAGGTTGCTTGCCTCGGCGTTTTTGATAAGGTCTTTAAAGCCGTGCCAAAAACTGTCAACAACTCCGTGCCACTCGTCCTTATTTTCGGCAATTTCGTCCAAGCGGTTTTCCATATAGGCAGTAAATTTCACGTTTATAACCTGCTTGAAGAATTTGTCAAGATAATCACAAATGCTCTTGCCAAGTTCGGTTGGAACAAGCGCCTTTCCGTCTTTTGTGCAGTAGTTTCTGGCGGTTAGAATGGTGATTGTTGCCGCATAAGTTGCAGGTCTGCCAATCCCCTTCTCTTCCATTGCCTTAACCAAACTTGCCTCGGTGTATCTTGCTGGTGGCTTGGTGAATTTTTGTTCTTTCTTAATTTCTTTTACAACGAGTTTTTCGCCCTCATCAAGTTTTGGAAGTTTTGACGTGTCTTGCTTCTCTTCGTCAACATATTCCTTATAAACGGCGGTGAAGCCGGCAAATTCCTGCGTTCTCCCCGTGGCCTTAAACTCATAGTCGCCAACCGAAATTGTCACATTTACATTCGAGTAAAGCGCCTCGCTCATTTGGCTTGCCATAAATCTTTCGTAGATGAGTTTGTAAAGTTTGTAATTATCTTTTGTCAGCGAATTTTTAACCTTTTCTGGGGTCATCTGCATGGAAATTGGCCTGATTGCCTCGTGCGCGTCCTGAGCGTTCTTTTTGGTGGCATAAATGTTTGGCTTTTCTGGAATATAATTTTTTCCATATTTTTCTGCAATAAACTCTCTGCAAGCGTTTTGCGCGTCAACAGAAACTCTGGTGCTGTCAGTTCTAATATAGGTGATAAGCGCAATTTTGCCCTCGCCCTCAACTTCAACGCCCTCATAAAGTTCCTGCGCGGAGGAAGTTGTCTTTTTTAGGCTCATTCCAAGTTTGTTCAGCGCGTCCTGCTGCATAGTGCTGGTTGTAAATGGGGCTGGCGCGTGAGATTTAGATGTTCCTTTTTTGATGTTTGTGATAACAAAATCCTTGCCGTTTATGTCGGAGAGAACTTTGTCAACTTGCTCTTTATTTTCAACTTTAATTTTCTTTCCCTTAAAGTTGGTCAGAGCGGATTTAAACACAATTCCGCCTTTTTCATGAACGGCGCTCACATTCCAATATTCTTCTGGCTTAAAGTCCTCAATTTCCTTTTCGCGGTCAACAACAAGTTTCAAGGCAACAGACTGCACCCTTCCTGCCGAGAGTTTTGGAGCAATTTTCTTTGAAAGAATTGGCGAAAGTTTGTAGCCCACAATTCTGTCAAGAACGCGTCTTGCCTGCTGGGCGTTTACAAGGTTCAAATCAATTGTCCTTGGCTCTGTAAGCGCCTTTAAAACCGCCTTTTTGGAAATTTCGTTGAACTGAATGCGGCATTTTGTGTTTGGGTCAAGCCCTAAAACATAAGCAACGTGCCAAGAAATAGCCTCACCTTCGCGGTCGGGGTCGGTTGCAATCAAAACTTCGTCAGCACGAGAAGCCTTTCGTTTCAAATCCTCAATCAACTCTTTTTTATCTGGATTTATCTCATAATGAGGCTCATAATTGTTGTTCAAATCAATTGCAAAAGATTTTGCAGGAAGGTCTCGAATATGCCCTTTTGTGGCAAACACTTCATAGCCGCTTCCCAAATATTTTTTTAGCGTATCCCTTTTTGCTGGGGCTTCAATAACAACAAGTTTCAAAGTTTTTCTCCTTTTTTAGATAAGTGCGTATGTCTGCGCCGGCAACTTTCTTATTAAACCACGAATTTCCAAAGTTGTCAAACAACTGTTTAAAATATTCACAGGAATTTTTGTGTTTTTTGAAATAAAATCAAAATCTTGCTCGCCGTTTTCAAGCGTTTTTAATATAAGTTGCTCGTCAAAATTGAGCGAAACAACTTTGTTTTTCTTCGCCTGAGCCTGCAAGCCATAAAACTCAATTATGTCGCTTGGTGCGGTCACGCATTCCGCCTGAGCAGTCTTGATAATATGATTTGGCAGTTCGCTTTTTGGATTATTTATGTTCCCCGGAATGGCGAACAAATCTTTTCCATATTCAAGCGCAAATTCTTTTGTGTGAACCGTTCCGCTCTTAAAGCCTGCCTCAGTTATAAGCACGCCGTCGCTTAGGCCGGCAACAATTCTGTTTCTGTGAGGAAAAGTGTATCTCTTAGGCTGGAAAGATGGCGGATATTCGCTCATCAGAAGCCCTTTTGAAGCAATCTCTTTTGAAAGTTCGGTGTTTGAAGACGGATAAATGTGTCCAAAGCCGCTTCCAACCACCGCAATGGTCTTTCCGCCAACATCAAGCGTGCCGCGATGGGCAATTTCGTCAATTCCATAACACATTCCGCTTATAATCACAAGTCCGCTTTCCGCAAGCGCCTTGGCAAACTTTTCCGTGGTCATGCGCCCATAGTTTGTTGGCATTCTTGTGCCAACCATTGCCACGCCTTTCATGTCAAGTAGGCTTAAATCTCCTTTGCAATACAAAATGAGCGGCCTGTCAGGAAGGTCAATAAGTTTTTGAGGATATTCATCCGACAAAACGGTTAAAATTGTTATTCCGCTGTTGAGCATATTCTCAATCATGCCGTCAAGCTGTGCCCTGTCATAAGACGCCCTAATCCTTTCAAGCTCATCCTTAGACAAAAACGCTTCAATTTCTTTGCCGAAAAGCAAGGTGTCAATTGAATTTATCTCAAAATTATTTAAGATGTCTTCCTGCTTTTTGTTTGAGACCTCATTCATTGACATCAAAACCAAAAATTTGTCAGTTTCAGTCATAGCACCTCCTTATGCGTTCCAATATTTTCTGTCAAGCCCACGATACGAAATTGCCTCGGCAATGTGCTGTGGCAAAATGTTCTCTTCGCCCTCAAGGTCGGCAATTGTCCTTGCAACTTTCAAAATTCTGTCGTGCGCACGCGCCGAAAGTTTCAAATTGGTGAAAGCCTGCTCCATAAGAGTTTGGCACTCTTCAGAAAGTGGGCAGAATTTCTTCATTTGTGGCACGGACATCTTTGCGTTTGAATAATTTTTGCTATTTTTAAACCTTTCAAGCTGAACTTTGCGCGCCTTATCAACCCTCTTTTTAATTTCCGCTGAACTTTCTTCTTTTTCAGCACGATTAAGCTCTTTGTAAGTGATGTTGTCAACTTCAACTTGAATGTCAATTCTATCCATGATTGGACCCGAAATTCTTGAAAGATAATTCCTAATTTGCACAGGCGTGCATTTGCAAACCCTGTCTTTTGCGCCATAATTTCCGCATGGGCAAGGATTCATGCTTGCAACAAGCGTGAAGGATGCCGGATAGGTCACCGTTTGATTTGCCCTTGCAACCGTTATGTAGCCGTCTTCAAGAGGCTGGCGCAAGGTCTCAATCAAAGAGCGCGAATATTCAGGAAATTCGTCAAGATAAAGCACTCCGTTGTGCGCAAGGCTAATTTCTCCCGGCTTACTATGGGTTCCGCCGCCCGTCAAACTGACCGTTGAAGCGGTGTGGTGAGGCGTTCTAAAAGGCCTCTCGGTGATAATTCCCTTTGTCAGGTCAAGTTCTCCCGCAACTGAGTGAATTTTTGTAACTTCAAGCGCCTCCTCGAAAGTGAGGTCCGGCAAAATGGAAGAAAAACACTTTGCAAGCATACTCTTTCCGCTTCCCGGAGGACCAATCATAAGCACATTATGCCCGCCTGCAGCCGCAATTTCAAGCGCGCGTTTTGCCGCCGCCTGACCTTTAACATTTTCAAAATCAAGCCTGTTTGTTGAAAGTTTTGCAACATCCTCAAAATTCTTTGGCTCAACGGGTCTGACCGGCGTCATGCTGTTTCCGTTAAAGTAGTCCACAACGCCTTTCAGTTTTGAAAAGGCATAAATCTCCATGCCAGAAATAAATCTTGCCTCCTCAATGTTCTCATAAGGAATAATAATTTTTTTGAAGCCAAGTTTCCTTGCGCTAATCAAAATTGGAAGCAGGCCCTTAACTTTTTTAATTGAGCCGTCAAGCGAAAGTTCTCCCAAAAAGATGAAATCCTTGTAATCTTTTCCAACAATTTGTTCTGTGGCGGAAAGAATTCCAATCGCAATGCCAAGGTCATAGATTGGCCCCTCTTTTTTGATGTCCGCCGGTGCAAGATTTATGGTGTAGTGCTTAACAGGAAACTCAAAGCCCGAGTTTCTTATGGCAGATTTAACCCTGTCCTTTGCCTCTTTCACGGCGGTGTCGCCAAGCCCAACAATGTCAAAACGAGGAAGTCCGCCAATCATGTCGGTTTCCACCTGAACAGAAAAGCCGTCAATTCCAATAAGCCCAAAACTTAAAACTTTTGATAACATATTGCCTCCGCTTACGAATTCAATTATAACAAATTCAAACGATTTCTCAAAGCAAAAACGGGCAAAACATAAATAATATTTATTATATAAATAAAAACTTATGTCAAAACAAAAAAAAGCAGCCCCCAAAAAGGCCGCCTTATTTTAAAAAATTTTTTATGTTTTATATGAAAATCATGCCAACCAAAAATGCAACTGCAAGGGCAAAGCAAATCAAAATTTCAAACCACTTAACAAGTTTGTTTTTTCTCATATGCTTTGAAAATTGTTTTTTGTATGCAGCCTCATTTTGGCTGATGATTTCCGCCGAAACCTGGGTTGTGTTCAGTTTGTTTGCCTTCCAAAGCGAGTATCTTTCTTCAAGTTCTTGCTTATAATCTGTAAAATATTTGTAAATCAGCCAGCCCGCCCAGAAAAGCGACAAAGCCAAAAGTAAGGCAAGCACAAAATAAACAAAGCCTGTCCAAAATCTGTTTAAAATTGCAAACAGCCCCGCAAGTGCAATTGTTATTGCCGAGACTATATAAGGAATTTTATTCATTCATGCCCGCCCAAATTTTAAAGAACAAATGTGCCGCAGATGTAGAACACAACAATCACAACAGTTGCAACAATCCAGCAAATAAGCCACCACATATTGCGTTTGTTCCAGCCTGTTCCGCGCTTGCGCATTGTCCAATAGAAGCCAAGCAAAATGCAGACAATGTAGGCAAAGCACTCACCAATTGTTTCAAACGCCTTTGCAACGTCAGGTGTGTTGCTTTTGAACGCCAAGTTGAAAATAAGCGCAATTGCAATGAAAATTATTGCAAAATAAGCCACGCAGTCAAGCACTTTTGTTGTTGACCATGTTCTAGGCTCTTTTTTCTTTTTCTTCTTTTCTTCTTCTGCCATAATAACCTCCAATTTCTTTTATGAAACTATTTCATTTTTGTTTATTTTGCCGTTTCAGTGTAGCGGCTTTCGCGAATGACATTCACCTTAATTTGCCCAGGATATTGCATCTCGTTTTCAATCTTAGCGGCAATTTCCTTTGCCATAAACATGGCTTGGCTGTCAGAAATTTGTTCTGGTTTCACAATAATTCTGACCTCTCTGCCTGCCTGAACCGCATAAGACTTATCAACGCCCTCAAAGCCATTTGCAATTTCTTCAAGTTGTTGAAGACGCTTGATATAATTTTCAAAACTATCTCTTCTTGCGCCAGGTCTTGAACTTGAAATTGCGTCAGCAACCTGCACCAAAACTGCTTCAAGAGATTTGAATTCAACATTAAAGTGGTGAGCCTCTATGCAATGCACAACCGCTTCGTTTTCGCCATATTTTCTTGCAAGGTCAACGCCAATTTGAACGTGCGTGCCTTCAAGTTCGTGGTCAAGCGCCTTGCCAATGTCGTGAAGAAGTCCGCCGCGCTTGGCAATTTTCACATTTGCGCCAAGTTCGCTTGCCAAAAGGCCAGCAATAATAGAGCATTCAATAGAGTGTTTCAAAACATTTTGGCCATAACTTGTGCGGTATTTCAGCCTCCCAAGAGTTTTCACAAGTTCTGGGTTCAAGTTGAAAATTCCAACCTCGTTGCAAGCATCGTCACCTGCCTGCTTGATGGTTTTGTCAACATCTTTCTGCATTTTTTCAACAATTTCTTCAATTCTTGTTGGGTGAATTCGCCCGTCTGAGATAAGTTTCTCAAGCGAAAGCCTTGCAACCTCTCTTCTAATTGGGTCAAAGCCAGAAATTGTGATAGTCTCTGGCGTGTCGTCAACAATAAGTTCAACGCCCGTTGCCGCCTCAATTGCGCGAATGTTTCTGCCCTCGCGTCCAATAATTCTTCCTTTCATTTCGTCATTTGGAAGAGAAACAACGCTGACAGTCATTTCGCTTGCCGTTTCGGTGGCGCACCTTTGAATGGCTTGTCCAATAATCTCTTTGGCTCTCTTTTCGCCCTCTTCTTTGGCATCGTCCTCAATTTTCTTCACAATAACGGCAGCCTCTTTTTGCGCATCATTTCTCATATTTGCAATCAGCATATCTTTGGCTTCCTGCTTGGAAAGTTTTGAGACCCTTTCAAGTTCGTCTAAAATTTTTGACTTAACTTCTTCCTGCTCGGCTTTGCTTTTTTCAAGCGCGTCTTTCAAATCTGACAGATTTTTCTTGTCTTCTTCAAGTTGTTCACTGCGCTTGTCAACGGCAAGTTCCTTCTTCTCAATAAACTCTTCTCTTTGGTTTAGACGCTCTTCAAGTTTGGTGATTTCTGCGCGCCTTTCCTTGACTTCTTGTTCAATTTCATCCTTAACTTTTTGTGATTGTTCTTTGCTTTCAATCACTGCTTCTTTTTTAATTGTCTTTGCTTCTGCATACGCATCTTCAATAATTTTCAGAGCATTAGACTTATTTTTTTCTAATTTTTTACTGCTGTAAATCTTAAAAGCAACAATTCCCAGCGCCAGCCCAACAATGAAAAGCACTATTGCTATCACAGATACGATTGCAGGAGAGACATTCAACAGCATACTATTCATATTCCCTCCTAAAATTTGTGGCAAGTGGTCATGACGAAAGAGACACACTATTTCACACTAATAAGTGTAACCCTTTTGAAGATGTTTTGTCAAACAAAAAATAAAAATTAAAAAAAATACAGTTTTGGCTGTATTTTAGGTGGTTTTAGATAGGATTTTGAGAAAATTTAGAGAAGATTTTAAGAAAAATTAAGGAAGTTCTATATGTTTAAAATCTTTTCTAGTAGACTTTTTGTAAAGAATAATTGTGTTTCCTATCACCTGAATAATTTGAGCATCAAGTTTTGAAACAAGTTCATTTGCAACGTCTTTTGCGCTTAATTCGGCGTTTTTCAACACTTTTATCTTGATAAGTTCCCTTGCTTCAAGCAGCAAATTGACGCTTTCCACAACATTTTCGGTTAAGCCGTCTTTGCCAATTTGTAAAACGCTTTCAAGTGCATTTCCAAGCCCTCTTAAAAAGGCTCTTTGTTTTGTTGTTATCATACTACCTCCATATTTTGTGGTGTTATGCCATAATTTACATTGCATACTACACCATATATTGTATTTTTAGTCTGTGTATTCAAATTCAATATCCTTTATTAAAACGGTGTCGCCACTTTTCAACCCTTTCTCTTTTAGCATATCAATCACACCCATTTCTTTTAGCGTTGTTTGAAAATATGCAAAAGAGCGTGGGTCAGAAATCACAACTCCCCTTGCAAGAGACTCAATTCTTCCGCCCCTAACCTCAAATGTGCCGTTATCATGGCGGATGACCTCTATGCTTGAGATATCTTTTTTGTCAAAGCCCGTCTCCTCAACTTTGAGTGGTGGCTTTTTAGGAATTTTTTTCAGATTTTCCAAAATTGTCTTTTTAAGCTCCTCCAAGCCCGTTCTTGAATAGGAAGAAATGCAAAGATATTGCTTGATTTTGGTCTTTTCAACAAAATTCTTTATCCTCTTTTCAAGCTCATCCTTTTCAAGCAAGTCGCATTTTGAAAACACCACAATTTGTTTTGTCTTGGAAAGTTCGCCCGAATATTTTTCAAGTTCTCTGTTTATTGTTTCATAGTCGCTTGTCGCGCTTCTGCCCTCGCTTTCTGAGATGTCAACAAGGTGAACAATAAGTCTCACGCGCTCAACGTGCTTCAAAAAGTGATGCCCAAGCCCCAGGCCTTCACTTGCGCCCTCAATAAGACCTGGAATGTCCGCCACAACAAAAGTTTCACCCAAAACTTCGCACACGCCCAAGTTTGGATAAATTGTCGTGAACGGATAGTTTGCGATTTTTGGATTTGCGTTTGAAATCACCGACAGCAGCGTGGATTTTCCCACATTAGGAAAGCCCACAAGTCCAACATCTGCAATTGTTTTAAGTTCAAGCAAAATTTCCTTGCCCTCAACCGCCTCGCCAACCTGCGAAAAACTTGGCGCTTGCTTGATTGACGAACGATAATATGCGTTTCCGTGGCCGCCAACTCCGCCTCTCAAAGCCACGAATTCTTGCCCGTCTTCGCTTAAATCTGCCAAGATTTTGTCGGTTTTTGGATTGATCAAAACCGTTCCCGTTGGCACTAAAATAATTTCGTCTTTTCCGTTTTTGCCCGTTTGATTTTTTTGATGCCCGTCCTCGCCGTTTTCCGCAACAAATTTCTTCTTAAACCTAAAACTGTAAAGCGTGTTCATCTCGTTTGTTGCGCGAAAAATAACGTGGCCGCCTCTTCCACCGTCGCCCCCGTCAGGCCCGCCTTTCATTGTGAGTTTGGTGCGCAAAAAAGAGGTAGACCCTTTTCCACCATTTCCCGCTTTAATAAAAATTTTTACTCTGTCTAAAAACATTTTTCTCCTTTATTTTACACTCGGCTTTGAGGACATTCCCTATTAAACAAACACCTTTCGCACTCCGGCCTGATTGCCTTGCAAGTGTATCTTCCAAACAAAACCATTTGATAATGAAGCCTCGACCACTTTTTCTTTGGAAAGAAGGCGCAAAGTTTTTCTTCGCACTTGTTTGGGTCTTTGGTTTTAACAATTCCAAGCCTGTTTGACACCCTCAAAACATGGGTGTCCACCGCAAAATTGTCTCCGCCAAACGCAACTGCCATAACCACATTTGCCGTCTTTCTTCCCACTCCGGCAAGAGTGAGCAAATCCTCAAATTTGTTTGGAACAACGCCTCCAAACCTTTCTATTATGTCCCGACTAGCCGAAATTATGGCTTTTGCCTTGTTGTGATAAAAGCCGCAAGAGTGAATTTTTTCTTCAAGTTCGCCCTGTGACATTGCCGCAAAATCACTTGGCTTGTTGTGGGTTTTAAAAAGTTCTCTCGTCACCTGATTTACGCGCTTGTCCGTGCACTGTGCCGACAAAATCACCGCCACCAAAAGTTCAAACGGCGAATTATGTTCAAGTTCGCATCTTGGGTTCTTCACCATGGCATCCAAGCCTTTCATAACCAAATCAGCATCCACTTTCCTCATGCCACAACTCCCTAAAATTATTTTTTTCTGCGCGAAGTTCACTTTTTACATCTAAAATATGGTTTTCAATTTTTCGAGCGTAGAACTTTGTTCGGCGAGGAAAAATTGAAAACACACTCTAACCGCCCGCAAAATGTCCAGCGGAATTTTGCCAGGTGAAAGGGGGTTCGCGGGGGAAACGAATTTTAGGCGTTAGGAAAACTTGTTTTCCGTGTCGCCGTTAAGAAATTCTAGTTGCCACCGCGATATTTATTTCATAAGAGGAAACAAAACAACATCTCTGATGTTTGCGCAGTCAAATGCAAACTGCAAGAACCTGTCAATTCCAAAGCCAAGCCCAGAAATTGGAGGCATTCCGTGTTCCATTGCAAGCAAAAAGTCCTCATCAACATCCATTGTTTCGTCGTCGCCCTGAGCCTTTTCTTTCAGTTGGTCTTCAAGGGTTTTTCTTTGAATAATTGGGTCAACAAGCTCGCTATAAGCGTTCACAAGTTCTTGTCCGCCGGCAACAATTTGGAAAACATCCACAATGTTTTCGTCTTTGTCGTTTCGCCTTGCAAGAGGTTTAAGCGAAGCAGGATAATTGAAAAGAATTGTTGGATTTACAATATTTGCGCGAATTTTGCGCTTGTAAATATAGTCAATAAGCGTTCTCGCGCTCTTGCACTCTTCAAGGTCTCCATAAGAGAAAAGTTTTTTGTCAACCGCCACTTTTTTCAGCTCGTCCAAGTCGTCAATTTTAAGAAAATCACATCCCAAAAGTTCTCTCATGCGCGCAACATAATCAATTCTTTCCCATTCCGTGTCAAATTCAACCTCCTGCCCCTGATAGGAAACTTTTGTTGTTCCAAGGCAGTTTTTCATAAGTTCAACCAAAAACTTTTTAAAGAATTTGATGTTGTCCTCATAATTCCAATAGGAAGCATACCACTCAACCTGCGTAAATTCTTGAAGATGCGCAGGGTCCATGCCCTCGTTTCTAAAATCTTTCCCAAGTTCAAAAACGCGGTCGATTCCGCCAGCAATGCATTCCTTCAAAGCGCATTCAAAGGCAATTCTCAAATTGCATTCAAGGTCAAGCGCGTTGTGATGGGTGAAAAATGGCTTTGCGCTTGCGCCGGAAACGCTTGTTTGCAAAACGGGTGTTTCAACCTCAATAAAGCCGTTGTCCTCCAAAAATCTCCTAATAAAAGAGGTCACCTTGCTTCTTGTAAGGAAGATTTTTCGGCTTTCCTCGCTTGTGATAAGGTCTAGATAGCGCTGACGATATTTAATCTCGGTGTCAACAATTCCGTGGAACTTCTCTGGAAGTGGTCTCAAAGTTTTTGAGAGCAAAACAATTTTTTCCGCCCTAATTGTGACCTCGCCCGTTTGAGTTTGATAAACTTCGCCCTCAACGCCAACAAAATCCCCAATATCAATCATCTTTTTGTAGAAATTGTATTCCTCTTCAGAAAATTCGTTTCTGCCAACCGAAATTTGGATGTTCGCATAAATATCCCTTATCTGGCAAAAGCCAAATTTTCCCATGATGCGCCTGAAAACAATTCTTCCTGCAACGGCAACCCTTTCGCCCAACTTTTCGCGCGCCTCTTTTATTGTGCAAGTGCGTTCAAATTTTTCTTTGAAAGGAATTTCGCCGCTTTTTTTAAGCTCCTCAATTTTTTGTCTGCGAATGTCAACCTCATTTGATAATTCTTCCATAAAAGCCTCCAAAATTAATAATATTTCTTTTAAATATAACATATATTTAAAAATTAAGTCAATTATTTTTTCCAATTCAACATTTTTTGCGCCCATATTTAAGGTTTTTTGTGCCAAAAATGTTTGGAAAACACGCTTTTTGTATGTTACAATAAATTGGAAGTTAATTTTGAGGTGATTTAATGATAAAAATTATTACAGATAGCACAGCCTACGCTCCCACCGATTTTTTGGAAAAACATGACATAACAGTCATCCCACTTAGATACTTGTATAGAGATCAAGAATTTATTGAAGGCGCGCCCGGCACTTTCGGGCAGTTTTTTGATGATTTTACAAAAACAAAACTCTTTCCAAAAACCAGCCAGCCGTCTTTGGAACTTTTCATTGAAGAGTACAACAAGGCCATAGAAAAAGGCGACGAGGTGTTGGTGTTCACAATTTCAAGCACAGTTTCCGGCTCTAACAACGCCGCAAATCTTGCCAAAGAGCAGTGCAAAGACCCAACAAAGGTCACCGTTTTTGACAGCCTCGCCCTCGCCCAAACAATTTTGGGCTACATTATGGAAGCGGTCAAAATGCGCGACGCGGGCAAGACCGTGCCAGAGATTGTCGAGCGCATTAAAAGCCTTCAAGAAACAAGCATAATCACCTTTATCCCAGACACGCTTGAATACATTTTTAAGGGTGGAAGAATTGGAAGAGTGACCGCCGTTCTTGGCTCAATTTTAAAAATCAGGCCAATTGTCACCTTCAAAAAAGGAATTTTGTCTAATAAAAATAGTTTTGGGCTGCAAAAAGCCATGAAAGACCTCATTTCAACCATTCCACCAGAGGGAAAATTGGTGAGAATTTTCATTTTGCATATTGCAAAAACAACACTTTTCGAGCAGTTCAAGGAAAACGTTATGAATGTTTTGAAAGCGCGTTCTGATTTTGGAAAATTTGAGATTTATGAGGGAGAGGTTGGTCCCGTTGTTGCAACACACGCCGGCCCAGCCGTTGGGCTTGCTTGGTCAAGTGAGCCATATTAAAACTGAGGCAATTGAAAAAAGTTAAAATAAATTGGAGAAAAATATGATAAGAAAAACCGCCGTCATAGTTGGCGCGTCAAGCGATATTGGGCAGAAAACCGCCCTGCTTTTTGCCGAAAATGGCTACAATTTGGCGCTTACATACAACACAAACAAGTTTGAAATCATGCCAAAAAAAGATGTTAAAATTAAATATTACAAACTAAACCTCACCGAAAAAGGCAAAATTGAGGAGTTTTTCCGCGAGGTTGAAACTGATTTTGAAAGCGTGGACACGCTTGTTTTTGCAAGCGGAGTTGCCCAAAAGCGCGCGCTTATAATTGACTGTAAAGATGAGGAAATTGACAACCTATTTGAGGTAAACATCAAAGCGGCAATTAGGTGCGTTAGGGATTTTTCGAAATTGACAATAAATGTTCGC
>CANQRC010000016.1 GCA_947626155.1 uncultured Clostridia bacterium
ACTTGACAATGTGAGCGGCCACTCCATCAGCCAAAACTATTCCAATCTCATAATAAACCTTACAGGAAGCGGCAACACTGCAAACGTGGGCGGGCTTGTTGGGCTTGGCAGCGCAGGCAGTGACAACAACTATTCTTTGGGCAGCGTTGATGCCACAAATTTTGTGTGCCAAAACCTAAATCTTGGCGGCTTGTATGGAAGATATGACAATCCAAACAACACCGACGCCGTCTCTTACAGTTATTCAATGGTGAAAATTTCGGCAGGCGAGGGCGCGCGCATTGGCGGAATTTTTGGCTATTTTAATGGCAGTGTCAAAAACTGCTTCTCAGGCATAGAACCTATTGTCAGCGAGGGCAATTACAATGCCGGCGCAGGCTCTTGCCTCAAAAGCAGCGTTTACAAAAGCAGCCTAAATTTCAGCGACAAGATTTGGGTTTTGCCTGAGGCAGAGGGCTTGCCACAATTTATTTGGCAAAGCGTTTAAAACAAGAAATTTTGTTGACATATCAACATATAAATTGATATAATGACACATGGCAAGCAAATTTGCTTGTCTTTTGTTTGGCTTAAAGAGGGGAAAAGATGTTTAAACTGATAAAAAATTTGAAGAAAATTGACATTTTGTATATTTTGCTTGTTGCGGGACTTGTGGTGTTGCAAGTTTGGCTGGACATAAAAATTCCTGACTACACTCGCGCAATCACAAGTGAGCTGCAACGGCCTCAAACGGGCGCGCTGGTGGGTCACCCAGAGTGGACGGTGCGCGTTTCAGTGATTTTGCAAAACGGCGGCTTCATGCTCGCCTGCGCGCTTGGAAGCTTGGCAAGTGCAATCATTGTGGGCTATTTGACGGCAAAAATTGCCTCACGCTTTTCTTACACCTTAAGAGAAAAGATTTACAACAAGGTGCAAAACTTCTCGCTTTCTGAGATAAATCAATTTTCCACGGCAAGCCTCATCACAAGAACCACAAACGACGTCACCCAAGTGCAATTTTTTATTGCCATGGGGCTTCAAGTTTTGTTGAAAGCGCCTGTCATGGCCATTTGGGCGCTGACAAAAATGTTGAATGTAAGTTGGCAGTGGTCGCTTGCAACGGGAGTGACAATTTGTTTACTTATTGTCATGATTTCAATTGTGGTGATTTTTGCAATTCCAAAATTTAAGAAAATTCAAACGCTGACCGACAACCTGAACAGAGTTACAAGAGAAAATCTGACGGGAATAAGGGTTATTCGTGCGGCAAATGCGGAAGATTATCAAAATGCAAAGTTTGAAAAGTCCAATCAAGAACTCACATCCAACAACCTCTTCGCAAGCCGCGTTATGGGAATTATGAGCCCGGGAATGTCGCTTTTGATGAGCAGCCTAAGCCTCTCAATTTTCTGGATTGGCGCTTACATTGTCAAAGACTCAACTATGCTTGACTTCATGATTTCGTTCATGTCTTATTCCGTTCAAATTGTCATGGCGTTTATGCTTCTAATCATGATTTTTATCATGCTTCCAAGGGTGCTTGTTTCGTCAAAGCGTATAAATGAAGTTTTGGACAGCAAAAACGCAATTGAATCTGGCGTCTTTGAGGGCGCAGAGGAGAGAGAAAAAGTCCCTGTTGTCACGTTTAGAAATGTTTCTTTCAAATATCCTGACGCCGACGAATACGTTTTAAAAGATATCTCTTTTGAAGCAAATGAGGGCGAGACCGTGGCGTTTATTGGCTCAACCGGAAGCGGCAAAAGCACACTGATAAACCTCATTCCAAGGCTGTATGATGCCACGGAGGGAGATGTTCTTATTGAGGGCGTAAACATTAAGGAATATGATTTAACGCGCCTCAATCAAATGATTGGATATGTTCCACAGCGCGGCGTGCTTTTCAAAGGCATGGTTAAGGAAAACGTGAATTTTGGCGACAACAACGCAAGCGAAGAAGTGATAAAAAAGGCAATTTCCACCGCTCAAGCTTCAAGTTTTGTGACAAAAATGGGCGGCCTTGAAAGCGAAATCTCGCAGGGCGGAACAAATGTTTCGGGCGGCCAAAAGCAGAGGCTTTCCATTGCAAGGGCAATTGCTCGCGAGCCACAAATCTTCATTTTTGACGACAGTTTTTCCGCTTTGGACTATAAGACTGACAAAAAACTTCGCGAGGCGCTCAAAAAACACACCGGCAGCGCCACAAAGTTTATTGTTGCGCAGAGAATTGGCACAATTAAGGATGCGGACAAAATTGTTGTTTTGGATAGCGGAAACATGGTGGGCATTGGCACGCACGAAGAGCTTTTAAAAACCTGCCCAATTTACAAAGAAATTGCGCTTTCCCAACTCTCAAAGGAGGAATTGTAATATGAAAAAGAGACAAAAAGGCGCTTTTAAAGAGCCAATGAAAAAACTCATCAAATATTGCAAGTTTCAGTGGGGTTGGCTTGCACTTGCAATTTTGTTTGGCGCAATTGCCGCTGTTTTTCAAATAATTGGTCCAATCAAAATTCAAGACCTAACAAACATGATTGTCTCCGGCCTTGCCGTTGGCATTGACATGGAGGCGTTCACTCAAATTGCACTGTTTTTGCTTTTGATTTATTTGCTTGGCGCAATTTTGGGCTACTTTCAACAGTTTATTATGGCAACAAGCACTCAGGCGGTTGTCAAGCGTTTTAGAAAGGACATCTCCGCAAAAATTAACCGCCTTCCACTTGGCTACTTTGACGGGCATATGTATGGCGACATCCTAAGCCGCGTCACAAACGATGTGGACACAATTGGCCAAAGCCTAAACGAAAGCATTGGAACACTTTTTTCCAGCGCAACCCTGTTTTTGGGCGTTTTGATTGCAATGTTTGTGATTGAGCCTATTATGGCTGCCACCGTTATTGGCGCAACAATTGTTGGCTTTTCATTCTCGCTCATCTTTTTGACGAGGGCGCAAAAATATTTCACTCAAAATCAAAGAAATCTCGGCCAGCTTAACGCCCATGTTGAAGAAAATTATGCCGGGCACAATGTTGTTCAACTTTTCAACGGCCAAAACAAAATGCACAAAGAGTTTGAAAAAATAAACAAAAAACTTTACACAAGCGGCTGGAAAGCGCAGTTTATTGGCGGCGTTATGCAGCCTGTCATGGGCTTTGTTGGAAACTTTGGCTATGTTGCAGTTTGCGTTGTTGGCGGCGTGCTTGCCGCGCAAAGAGGAATTGGATTTATTGGAACAATCACCACTTTCATGATTTTTGTAAGGCTGTTCTCAAACCCTCTTTCCCAAATTGCACAGTCTCTTTCAAGGCTACAATCCACTGCGGCTGCCAGCACCAGAGTGTTTGAGTTTTTGGACGCAAAAGAACTTGCTGACGAAAGCGACAAAACGCTTGTGCTAAATGATGTTAAGGGCGATGTTGAGTTTGACAATGTTGTGTTTGGCTACAACAAAGACAAAGTGATAATAAAAGGCTTTTCCGCAAACATCAAGGCGGGAGAAAAAGTTGCCATTGTTGGGCCAACGGGCGCAGGCAAGACGACACTTGTAAACTTGTTGATGAGGTTCTATGAAACAAACAGCGGAAGCATTAAAATTGACGGCGTCAAAACAACCGACCTCACGCGCGACAATGTTCACAGGCTTTTTGGAATGGTGCTTCAAGACACTTGGCTTTTTGAGGGCACAATCAAAGAAAATTTAAGATACAACAACCCAAATGTCACTGACGAGCAAATTGTTGAGGCGTGCAAAAAGGTTGGGGTTGATCACTTCATCCAAACACTCTCCAAGGGCTATGACACAGTTCTCACCGATAGCGTAAACCTCTCTTCTGGGCAAAAACAACTTCTCACAATTGCCAGAACAATGCTTGAAAACCGCCCAATGATGATTTTGGATGAGGCGACAAGTTCGGTGGACACCCGAACGGAAGTTTTGCTTCAAGAGGCAATGGATAAAGTCATGGAGGGCAGGACATCTTTCATTATTGCCCACAGGCTTTCCACAATCAAAAACGCAAACCTCATTTTGGTGCTTAAAGACGGCGACATTGTTGAAAGCGGCACGCATGAACAGCTTCTTGAAAAAGGCGGATTTTATGCCGACCTTTACAACAGCCAATTTGAGAAAGTTTAGTTAAAAATTTCAAAAAAACGCATAAAAACGCCAATTTTTTGCAAAATAACATCAAAAAAGAGGTGTTTTTATGAAATTTTTGTTCTTTTTTATGGGAGTTCCACTTATGATAATGTCCTTTTTTGAGGCAATTGATGTTTTGCCTTATGCCACTCAGGCGAATATAATTGTTGACGGAAACGCCATTGAAATTTCCGAGGAGCAACAGGACCAACTTTTTGTCAGCATCCAAAATTTGTTTGAAAACTCAAAAACAATGCCGGCTTTTGGTGTCACTACGCCTGAAATGTTTGAAGAAGAACTTAAAAGCGGCACTTTTGTGTCAATGAAATTTGACAGCCTCTTTGAAGTGAACGGCCTCCCGTTTGACGAACTTGTTTTTAGGGTTGACAGAGATTATCACGCGTTCAACCTCGTGCGCGGCGTTGACGGAGTGTTTGGCGGCAGGTGCATCTACATTGATTTGGATGAAAAAGACATGAGCGAGTTTGACAACTTTGTCAAAACGCTTGTGACAGAGCAAACTTCAAACTTGTCGCAATCTCAGCCACAAAAAGAAGAGCCAGCTCAGGATTTGGAAAGTTTGGAAAGTGAGGAAAATTCAAAAGACGCACAAGAGCAAAACAATGTTTGATTTGTTTGACAACAAAAACAAAATTATAATAAAATAAAGAGAAAAATGTAAAAATTGCATTTTTCTTTTTTAAAAAGGAGAGAAAATGAGCGAGGCTTGGAGCGGTTTTAAGGGAAATAAATGGAAAAAAGAGATTGATGTTTCTGACTTTATTTTGTCAAATTATAAAGAATATAAAGGGACGGATGCCTTTCTTGTTGGGGCGTCTGAAAAGACGAAAAAAGTTTGGCAAAAGTGCGAACAACTTCTTGTCAAGGAGAGAAAAACAGGGCTTTTGGATGTTGAAACAAAGGCGGTTTCTGGCATAAATAATTTTGCGCCGGGCTATATTGACCAGCCAAATGAGGTTATTTTTGGGCTTCAAACGGACAAGCCTCTCAAACGCATTGTCAATCTCTATGGCGGCACAAGAACTGCCAAAAAGGCATTGGACGCCTATGGAAAACACCTTGACCCAACGCTTGAAAAACACTTTTTGGAGTTTAGAAAAACCCATAACGATGGCGTTTTTGATGCTTACACTCCCGAGATTAGGCGCGCGCGTTCGGCGGGGCTGCTGACAGGGCTTCCGGATGCCTACGGAAGAGGCAGAATTATTGGCGATTACAGAAGGGTTGCGCTTTACGGCATTGACAGACTTATTGAGCAAAAGCAAAGCGACTGGCTGAAAATGGATGTTTCAAGTGAAGAGAACATTCGCCACAGAGAAGAGGTCGCCGAGCAAATTAAGGCGCTTGAGGAAGTCAAAAAGATGGCGGCAGGCTATGGCTTCGACATCTCCTTGCCGGCAACAAACGCGCGGGAGGCGTTTCAGTGGCTTTATTTTGGCTATCTTGCTTCTGTGAAAGAGAACAACGGCGCGGCAATGAGTTTGGGAAGAACCTCAACTTTTCTTGATATTTTCATAGAAAGAGATTTGAAAAATGGGGCGCTTACCGAGGAGGAGGCGCAGGAACTTGTTGACCAATTTGTCATAAAACTTAGGCTTGTAAGGCATTTGAGAACGCCTGATTATGACGAGATTTTTGCCGGCGACCCTACTTGGGTGACTGAAAGCATTGGCGGAATGGCAGACGAAAAAAAGAGTTTGGTCACAAAAAATTCTTTCAGATTTTTGCACACTCTTTCAAACTTGAACCCCTCGCCAGAGCCAAATTTGACGGTGCTTTGGTCAGAAAAATTGCCAGCCAACTTCAAAAAGTTTTGTGCAAAAGTTTCAATTGAAACCGATGCTATTCAATATGAGGGCGACGACGTTATGCGCCCAATTTATGGCAATGATTACGCAATTGCTTGCTGCGTTTCTGCAATGAAAGTTGGAAAGCAAATGCAGTTTTTTGGGGCTAGGTGCAACCTTGCAAAATCTTTGCTTTATTCCTTGAACGGCGGCGTTGACGAACTTTCAGGAAAACTTGTGGTTGAGGGGCTTTCGAAAAACACCGAAAAAGTTTTAACTTTTGAAAAAGTTTGGCAAAATTACAAAAAAACGCTTGAAAAAGTGGCAAAAACCTATGTTGATGCCATGAATGTCATCCATTATATGCATGACAAATACGCCTATGAGCGCGAACAAATGGCGCTTCATGACACTGATGTTGAAAGACTTATGGCTTTTGGAGTGGCAGGATTTTCAGTTGCAACAGACAGCCTCAGCGCAATAAAATATGCAAAAGTTGAGCCGGTTAGAAACGCCGACGGGCTGATTGTGGACTTCAAAACCACGGGCGATTTTCCTAAGTTTGGAAATGACGATGACCGCGTTGACAAACTTGGCGTTGACCTTGTGAAATTCTTCTTCTCTTGCCTTAAAAAGCACAAATGCTACAGGGGCGCAAAGCACACGCTCTCACTTTTGACCATAACTTCAAACGTGATGTATGGCAAAAAGACGGGTGCAACCCCAGACGGCAGACACCAAGGCGAGCCTTTTGCTCCGGGCGCAAACCCAATGCATGAGCGCGACTTGACGGGCGCGCTTGCTTCGCTCAATTCTGTGGCAAAAATTCCTTACAAAAACTGCTGCCAGGACGGAATTTCAAACACTTTTTCAATTGTTCCAGACGCGCTTGGGCATTCTGAAAAGGAAAGAATAGAAAATTTGGTGTCAATTTTGGACGGCTATTTTATGCAAAACGCCCAGCACCTAAATGTGAATGTTCTAAACAGGGAACTTCTTATTGACGCAATGAACAACCCTTGGAAATATCCAAATTTGACGATAAGAGTTTCGGGCTATGCGGTGAACTTCAACCGACTTTCGCGCGCGCACCAGGAAGAGGTGATTGCAAGAACTTTCCACGAGAGAAGATGATGATTAAAGGAAACATAAACAGTTTTGAAAGCATGGGGCTTGTTGACGGACCGGGTGTGAGGTTTGTAGTTTTTTTGCAGGGCTGTCCACTTCGCTGCGCCTATTGTCACAACCCAGAAATGTGGAACGCAGGCGAGGAAAAAATAACGCTGACGCCAAGGGAACTTGTGGACAAAATCAAAAGATACCGAATTTATTTTAAAAACCATGGCGGCGTGACAATGTCGGGTGGCGAGCCACTGATGCAAGAAAAATTTGTGACCGAGGTGTTTAGGCTTTGCAAAAAAGAGGGCATTCACACTTGTCTTGATACTTCCGGCTATGGAGAGGCAAGCGACGAACTTTTGAAATACACTGACCTCGTGCTTTTGGACGTGAAAGAACTTGACCCAGAAAAATATGAAGGCTTGGTGGCTCAGAAAATTGACAAATTTTACAAATTTGTTGAAAAATGTCAAAAAAAACGCAAAAAATTGTGGATTAGGCAGGTTATTTTGCCAAATTACAACGATAACAAAGAAAGCGTTTTAAAACTCAAAGCATTTGTTGACACTTTGAAATATGTTGAAAAAGTTGAACTTTTGCCTTATCACAACATGGCGGAAAAGAAGTATGCTTCGCTTGGGATAAAATATAGGCTTGCAGGCTTGCCCTCAATGGATGAAAAAAAGTGCAAAAGTTTGGAAAAGTATTTAAGATAGCAATTGTTTGAAAATGACTAAAGATGTAAACAATTTTGGCGTGGATATTGTGCTTTTGGTGATTACATCTTTTTTCTTTTTGAGGGGATTTTTCAAAGGCTTTCTCTCAACACTTTTTTCGGTTTTTGGAGTGGCACTGATTGCGTTTTTGTCGTGGAAATTAAGTGAAGTTTTTGGAAATTTGCTTTCAAATTGGCTGAATTTATCAAAAAGTTTTGAAAATTTGATAAATTCCAAAATCTCTGGCACTTTCAATTCGGTTGAAGAACTTGAAAGCGCAGTGTCAAATTTGGGCATTTTGTATTCCTTTCTACTCAAACTTTTGGGCGACATCTCTTTTGCGGGCGAACTGACCGCCGGAGAAATTCTTTCACCAAAACTCAGCCTGCTTTCCTGCCGACTGATTGGATTTTTGATTTGTTTTGTGCTGCTAAGCGTTGCACTAAAAATTATCTTGCTATTGCTCAACAAATTTGTTGCAGACTTTGGGCTTGGGCTGTCAAACAGAGTTGTTGGTGCAGTTTTGGGCGGCGTGGAGGGAATTTTAATCTCCATGCTGATATTTTTTGTGCTTTCGGCGCTTGGGAATTTTCTTTTGAATGAAAAACTGCTTGAATTTGTTCGTCAGGGCGCGGTTTCAAATTGGCTTTATCAAAATTTGATAATCATAACTACCGGCTAAGCCGGTAGTTTGCACTGCCCCCTTAGGGCATGTTGCAGCTACAATCGTAAACGTTTGGTGAAGATCCGCCACTTGCTCGACTTTCACTAACTGCCCCTTAAGGGGCTTTTTTATTTGTTTCCTCTTGTTGGCTCACCCGTAAACGGGTCTATTATCTCTCGCATTGTTAATTGCTCGTAATTTATATCTTCTTGTAATTGATTTCGGATATATTCTTGTATGGCTTTCTTATTCTTCCCCACTGTGTCCACGTAATACCCTCTACACCAAAAATTCCTACTGCCATATTTGTATTTTCAAAAATCATTAAGCTACTTTTTCCTTTTAGATAACCTAATATCTGTGCAACACTGTACTTTGGTGGAATTTGTAACAGCATATGTACGTGGTCGGGACATGCCTCTGCTTCAATAATTTCAACACCCTTGTATTGACAAAGTTTTCTCAACATTATTCCAATGTCTTTCTTTATTTTTCCATATATTATCTGTCTCCTATATTTTGGAGCAAATACTACATGATATTTGCAATTTGCTTTTGTATGTGCTAAACTACTTACGTCTAATTCCATTTAGACAAAAACCTCCTGCGTTTAGAATAGTTAAAGTGGCGAAACTTCAATTATATCTTAACACAGGAGGTTTTTGATGTGCAAAGCTAAAGCTCTTTTGAACCACAAGCACTGCTTGTGGTTTACTCTTACCAATAAAAAGCATCAATTATCTATTTTAATTGATGCTCTATGTTTTTTAAATAAAGATTTGAAACGCTCTCCGGGATTTCCTCTTCAGGCGGCTGGGGAAGAGAGTCGAGTTCCTTTTGCAAGGTTGCAATTTCGTTTTTCATGTTTACAATAACAATTATTTCAACAAAAATTCCAACCACAAGCAAAACAATAAGAACGACTGCGGTGATTTCAAAAAAACTAAACTTTTTCTTTGG
Organism: uncultured Clostridia bacterium; assembly: GCA_947626155.1. Classification (GTDB taxonomy): domain Bacteria; phylum Bacillota; class Clostridia; order Christensenellales; family UBA1242; genus Caccovivens. The sequence continues at coordinate 9,382 of CANQRC010000016.1, forward strand.
CTCTTTTTCTTCCATAATTTTTCTTCAACTTATTGTAGCATTTTGAGATTGGATTTGCAAGAAAATTTTTGACAAAAAAGCGTTCGGTGGCAAAAGCAAGCGCAAAACTTGCAATAGAGAAAAATCTAAATTGGCCATAATTAAATTTCAAATTAAAGAAAAAACACAGAAAAAGTGTGAAAAAAGTGGCAAAAAACGCAAAAAAATGTGAAAAAAACTTATTTTTCTTTAATTTTATGCAAGCAAGGTCTTTTAAGTCAAACAAAAAACCTGCCAAAACTCCTGCTAAAACCATATACAAAAAAATGGCCGGCTGGGAAAGTGACTCATAAAGCATTATTTAAACAACCTCTTCAGCAGTCCCTGTTTTTCCGCTTTTTGGGTGTATTTTAGGCAGTTGAATTTTCCGCCAAAGACGACCTCTTTGTTTTCAAGGTCAAGTTTTGTGACCTCAATGTTGCTTCCAAGAATTGTCAGGTTGCTGTCAGAGACTTCAACAACCGCCTGCGTGCTTGTGGACGACACCACTTTTGTAGCGCCTTTGATGACAAGCGTTTTTCTATCTTCCAAACATATTTGTTCCATTTTCACCTCTTTTTGCTTGATAAACCAAGCGCAGTTTTATATAATAAAAATATGATTAAAAAAGATGTAATAGTCGAAAAAGACAAAAAAATAGTAAATTTTCTGCAAGATTTTGGCTTTTCTTTTGCGGATGTAAACAAAATGCTTAGAAACAAAGATGTGAAAGTGGACGGAAAGCCAATCAAAACAAACGAGGTTGTTCGCGCCGGCTCAACTGTCACATTTTTTTATTCGAGTGATATGCTTGAAAAGAAATTTGAAGTTTTGAGCGAGGGCAAGGACTTTTATATAATATATAAGTTTGCGGGCATTGAGGCGGCTGGCGAAAAGGGTGTTGAAAGTGTTCTCAAAGACTCCGTGGCAATTCACCGCCTTGACAGAAACACCGAGGGTCTTATGGTGTTTGCCAAAAATGAAAAAAGCGCCGCCGCACTAAGGCGCGCGTTTAAAGAACACAAGGTTCACAAGTTTTATGTGGCAGAAGTTGTTGGCCGCTTTGATGTTGACCAAACTTTTTCGGCTTATCTTGTAAAGGATAGTCAAAATTCAAATGTAAAAATCTTTGACAAAAAGGTGCAGAACTCAGTTGAAATTAAAACAAAGATTAAAACGCTTAAAGCGGGAAAGGAAAGCAGTCTTTTGGAGATTGAACTTTTAAGCGGCAGAACTCATCAAATCAGAGCTCACCTTGCCCACATTGGACATCCAATAATCGGCGACGGAAAATATGGAAAAAACGAAATTAACAAAAAATTTCAAGAAAATAAGCAAAAATTGGCGTGTTTTTTGCTAAAATTTGATTTTATTGGCGTTGAAGAGCTAAATTTTAAAGAATTTGAAAAAATGCCAAAGTGGCTAAGCTTTTGACATAATCAACTTCTCTTGCATAAAAAGAAGTTATGAAAAAGGAAACTTTTAAAGTCAATTCCTATTATGAGGGGCTGCTTCAAAATTTGTATGCTGGCTCAAAGGGATGCTTTTCTTCTTTTATGCAATTTTTTTATCAGCACAATCAGGCGCGAATTTTCAATGAGCAACTTGCCCCATGTTTTGAAGAAATTTATCTGCTTGAACTTGAAAATTGCAAAATCTTAAGCGAAATTATACTGAAGATTGGCGGCGACAACAAGTATTTTTCTGCTGCGAGAAAATTTTTGTCGGGCGCGAGCGTTGACTACTGCAAAAGTTTTCAAAACATATTCCTCTCAGACATTGAAATGCTGGAATGTTCCATACTTGAAGTGAAGAGCGTGATAGGCAAAATTGAAGTTTTTCGAATAAAAGAACTTTTAAACACAATTTTAGACAACAAGAAAAACGAGCTAAAGAAATTAAAGGAAAATTATTTTAAAATTTAAAAAATTATTAAAAAAATCAAAAAAATATCAAAAAATTGAATTTTTTATTAAAAAACGGCTATTTTTTTGTTATTTTTTGAAATTGACAAAAATTCCATAAATAAAAGAACATGGCGAATTTTTCACAAATTTTTTGCCATTTTTTATTATATAAATAAATTATATAATTTTCTTTGATTTTTATTTGATAAATTGCCTTTCAAAGTGGTAAAATAAAACTATGAAAAATGCTGGCAAGGTCTTTATTCCACTTTAAGAGAGGTTAACATGAAAAAGTTGAATTTTGTGCTGATGTCAATTTTGACAATAGTCCTAACTAGTGTGCTGGTTGGGTGTAACTTTAAACAAGCGGGGGCAAGTTTTTCTCAGCCTTCAGTTTCTCTTTCTTTGACACAAGAAGAGGGCTTGGCGCTTGATGAACTTTTAAAAGTTGAAAACATTGCCAAGGAGCAAATAACTTTTCACTCTGACAAAGAGGACATAGTTGAAATTGTTGGCAGAAATGCCGTAGGCAGAAAAAGTGGAATCTCAAAAGTTTATGCTACATACAACAAAAATTACATAGCCTCTCTTGATGTGATTGTTATGAAGCCATTTGTCAGCCCAAATTTCCTTGAACCACAGGAGCAAGAAGGCAAAGTTGTGCTTTCTTGGCAGGAGGTGAGCGACAGCTTCTCAAGCATTGTAAGGTCGGCAAGTGAATACAACGTTAAAGTTGAAAAGACCGTTGATGGTCAGGAGGGTCTTGAAGAAAAAACCCTTGTTTCTAATGGCAAGCAGACGGCAAGCTATGTTGAACTTCCAGCCGAAGAGGGAAAGGGCCTTATTTATGATGTTACTGTTTCTGCTGTTGGCGACGGCGTGTATTTTGATGACGGCGCGGAGAGCAGCGCCACTGTTTATGTGGGCTATATGCCTCACATTGAGCAAAGCGCTCTTGTTTGGAGCGATGGTGTTTTAAGTTGGACGGATGCCGAGATTGAGAATGCGGAATATCAAGTCAGGGTTAAATATCTTGATGGCGAAGCCGGCTTTGACTTAACTCTTGACGACAAGCAAGAAGAAAAGTCAAAAGATTTGAAATCTTATTTTGACAGTTATCAACCTGGAAGATATGAATTAAGCGTGCTCGTTTCCGACAAAACCGAGGGCGAGACGGCAAAACACACCCGTGAAAGTGAAAAAATTGTGATTACAAAACTTGACGTGCCACAACTTGTAAAAGAAAACGGTGCGCTTAGAATTGTTTCAAACGAGGATGTTGAAGAATATGTTTTAAAACTTTCAAACAGCCAAACAACAAAAGACATCACATTCCAAAACACTGAAAAGGCCGACATCACAACAACGCTCTCTTATGCAGACGCAAACGAAGAGTTAGATGGGATTTTTGACATCTCTTTGGAAGCAAAAGGGCATGATTTATTTTACAAAAATTCAAACACGAGCCTTGGAAAAATTTACAAGATTGCAAAGCCTGTCCTGGAAGAAGTGGGCGAGAACGGCCCAACTTCTTGGAATGTTAAAGTGAAACTTTCTGACAATTTGGTGAACTCAACCATCACTTTCAGCGAGAGCGGCGCAGAGCCACAAACTCACATTTTGGTGTCAGGAACGAGAGAGGCACAAGTTGCACTTAATCTTACAGTTTCGCCAACCCAGACCACAACTCACACATTCACGGCGGTGGCAACTTCGCAAGACACAACAGCAAATGGGCAAGAGGTTTTTGTTGTAAACTCAAACGCCTCAGACACGGTTACGGTCACAGATTTGGCGGACTTCCAAGCCTTTGAAAATGGGCAATACATAACCCACAAATATGACGAGGAAAGCGGGCATTCAATTTTCTCAGTCAAACCAATTGTGGGCGCGACAAAATATGAATTATACGTAAACGACCAGCTTCAAACAAATTATGAAACCTCAATTGGCGAAACGGTTGAACTTAAACTCAATTGTGCCATAGAGACGCTTAAAGATAACGACAAACAATATGTTGTTAAAGTTGTCGCAAAGACGGATGAAGACAAAACCGCAATTAAAACCACCTCTCAAGAAAAGACAATCACTCTGCTTGAAGAGGTTACGGCGGCTTCTAGGGGAGACAACAAAAACACGCTTTACACTTGGAACGGCGTCAGCCACGCGGACGGCTACAAACTTGAAATTTACAAGATAAATTATGCTGACTATCAAACAGAAGTTACAGACTTTGACCTTGCAAACGGCGACAGATTCCAACACATTAAAACGGTTGAAACTGCCACCACGCAATTTGATTTCGCCACCTTGGGCGAAGACTATGTTGGATATTATTACATCAGGGTTTATCCAACCGTGACGGATGTTGACAACTATGTTGTTTCGGGCAAATGCCTGCACCAAAAAATTGCAGTGGCCGTTCAACTTCAACTGTCGCTTGACAATGTGGAATTCGGGTTTAAAGACGAGCAGTATTTCCTTGAAATTGACAATCTTAAAAATGTTTATCAATTTGAACTTTCTGTGGATGGAACAAGCAAGGGCGGTCTTGAAAACAGCGGGCTCGACAGCAGCAAAAATCAGTTCAATCTGGCTGGCTTTGGGGTTGAATATCAGCGTCCAGTTACAATCAGCCTTAAGGCTGTTGCCTCAGCAGACAACAAACTTTTGTATGAAGATTCCGAAGAGGTGAGCCTCAAAATATATCAAATTAGAAAGGCCCAATTTGCCGCATCGGTTGATGAGAGTGATTTCTCTTTTGATAATAGAACGGAAAAAATGTATGTTAGTCCAAAAAATGTTGTTGGGCTGACGAGTTTCTTTGTAAAAGCGGGCGGAAGCAACTCTGCCGTTATGTACCCCGACCAAACAGCCGAGATGAACTTGACAAGAACGTCAACTTCAAGCAAAATTCAGGTGAGCGTAACATACAGTGGCTCTGCATATGATGGCGAAACAAAGCTTTACACCAAAGACGCAAACGGCGAAGTTTGGCTTGAAAGTGTTGCAAACTTCACCCTAACAAGATTGGATTCCCCAACGGATCTGCAATATTACAACGGCGAGATTAAATTCAAGGACACTACAACCGGGGTTAGCGCCTCAAACGGATTTTACGTCCTGAGAATCAGCGGCCCAACGCTTAATGACGGCCAAAAACTTGAAATTGATGTCGAGTTTAGGACGACCCTTGATGTTTATTTGAATGGAAGTGGCCTGCCTATTAAAACGCTTTTGCCAAAAAAAGATTATCTTACTGATGGCACAGAAAATCAAATAACAATCAATTTCACAAAGTTGATTGCTGACTTGCAAAAGGCAAATGATGCAATTGCCTCCACATATGTTCAATTCCAAGAGGTTACTTTCAACACGTTTGTTTATTTGCTTGCAAGAAACGGCAATGATGACGTTCAACTTCCATCACCTGATGCAAAACTCAGTTCCAGCCTAGACGACAGCCAAACTGATTTGATTGTGAAGAAAGTTCCTAAGCCAACACTTGAAATTGACAGCGAAGTTGACGCATTCTCCCCAGAAGTGGACAACTTTAAACTTTCGTGGAAGTGCGCAGAAAATGACCAAGAAACTGCGTTCACTTTAACTTACGGCGAAACTTCTATAAATACAAATTCTTCTACAACTTACTCTTTGCAAAAGAGCCTGCTTACTGCTCATCAGTTTACAGAAATTTTCATTGAGGCATCAAATCCACACTATTTGGATTCCGACAAATCAAATGTAATTACTGTTTATTTATTGCGCGGAATTGAAAGTGTAAAACTTACCGAGCAAGCCGGGCTTGAACTCAATTTCTTTGATAAAGATGTTGGGGATGAAAGCGCAAAGAATTTCGAAAAAATTGTTGCCAAGAAAGATGACGGCGAAGCGACAGTTGAGAACAATATTGCCAAAATTGATGGGCCGGGCGAATATAAATTTGGCTTGTATGGAAAATTTTTGAATGATGTGTATTATCTTGGCAGCAAGATGAACTCTTGGACAGTTCAAAAAATGGAAGACAAAGCACCAAAGGACACAAACTTAAAGATAAACAAATCAGTCATCTCGTGGAATGCGTTTGAAATTGATGCAAACTCGGGGCTGGAATATATTCTCATTTTCTTGGATGACGGCGCAGAACAAAAGAGAGCATTTGTTTATCCAGCAATTGTCGAAAACCAAATTGACACCTTTGATGAGGTTTTGGCACAGACCTTGGCGGGCTATGAGGGCACTTTGAAGATGCAACTTTTGGCGCACATTAGGCCAAATACAAATTACATTCATGATTCTATAATTTATTACAGCGACAAGCAAGAACTTTTAAATAAAGATGTTACTAACACTCAAGAATATAACTATTATATATATAAGCAAAGCGGCGAGCAACTTTCAACAACCATTGTAAAACTGAAAACGCCTCAAATCACTTCTATTGAGTTTGAACATCAGGACACAACACACTATACTGACGCTCAAACTGCCAAAATGAAAGTTACATTTACCGGAAACTATGGCGAGGACGCACAATTCAAAGTTACAATCAACGGAAAAGAGGTTGACGGAGCAAAAACTTTGGAGGGAACATCTCAGGGCGAGGATGTTTATGAATATTCGTTTGAACTTGACGCCACAACTTACCTGGCAACTATTGACGACGTGGCAGAACTTACCATTCAAGCAATAAGCGACACTGCAACAAAAATTCCATCTGCAACTTTAAAACAAGAAGTTTTGAGGGCAGGAAACATTTCGGGACTTTCCTTTGCGGATGAGAATGGAAATTTGACGCACAAAATCAAAATCACTCTCACAACAACTCAAAATGACGAGGGGCTGTTTGACAACCGCGCAAACGGTGGCGTTGTTCTCACGCTTAAATTCCAATCTGAGGGAAAGGAAGAGACAGAATATTATGTTGTGGAGCGCGAGGGCGACACAACCTTAAATGATTGGTCAGACATAGACCTATCAAAATATTTTGTTGACCACATGAAAAAAGGTGGAACGCTTACGGTTTCTGCATTTGTTAAATATTACAGCAATGGAAGATATATCTTGCCATCAAAAGAGACCTGTACCCAAGACTTTAAAGTGCTTAAAGCGCTGGAAAGTAATGAGAGCATACAAAAAACCAACAACGGCTTCAAACTTGTGAGCGCAACGAGCATAAATACTGCATCCACAACCTATGTTGTCGAGTATGACGAAATTGATGAGAATGGCGCAAAGCAAACTGTTGGGCATCAAGAACTTACATCCTCAAATGACTACTCATTTATTGTGCCTGACAATTGGCCAGCAGAGGGCAGAACTGTTAGAATTTATGCAAAAGAGGCGGAGTGCTTGCCATCTGTTGTTTATGAATACAAACTCACCTTGGATAGAATTGAAAAAGTTGACAGCGTGTTGATTACAAGAGAACTTCACACATACACACTTTCTTGGAATCCTGTTTCTGCGGCAAGTGGCTATCAGTTGAATTTCTACCGCATAAACCCAGACGGATCTCGCGGGGAAGTTTTGTTCACACCTGATGAGATTTCCAAAACGCAAATCACAATAGAAGAACTTTTTGGCGACAACTATGATAAACTTTTAACACCTGGAAAGGTTACAAAAGAGGAACTTGCTGGCGGACTTGAAATGATTGTCACCATGGTGGCCGTTCCTAGGGAAGAGGGAAAGGACATTTCTCTTGAATACGAGTTTAGGGTTAAGTTTGTTAAGCAAGAAGTTGCGGCAGAGGACCTCTTTATTGACGGAAAGGGCGTGATTAACTTCAACAACAATGGCGACAAGAAGAGGCTATATAAAATTGACGCTATTGCTAAGGCAGAACAAGAAATTGGACCTTTTGATTGGAAGAACATCACAAAAACAAAACTCAACACCCAGGAGTTGGGGGAGAATATAGCCAAATTTAAGATTCTTATCTCAACGGTTGAGGATGAAGACAACAAAGTCGCTGTTGCATATAACGGCACGGCGTTCAATTTGCCATCAGTTGCCTTTGAGTCTGATATGTTTACCTACGCTGAGGGCATTTCAAATGTGACAATCAGCGACCAAGACGCAAAAAATCTTTACTTCACTTTCCTCGGCACGAAAGAGGCTTACACAGTTTATGCCGGGCTTGAAAACAATCAAATTTTTGAGGAAAATGGAAAATTTGTTGAAATAGAACTAAAAGAATCTGAGCAATCAACAGAAAATGCCGGCCTAGTTTATGAACTTTCAGCCCTTGTTTCAAAACTTGCTGAAATTGAAAAATTGACGGGAGAAAAAACCATTTACTTCTGGGCATATGCAAAAGAAGAACCCGCAGAAGAGGAGGAAGCGCCAACCGAGAAGAATATTGTTGCCAAAGTTTACACAAAATTTGCCTTGAATTTTGTTGAAAGCGTGGAAGGCGAGATTGTCAAACTTGGCAAGGATGTAAAACAAGTTGAGGACGCCGGAGTTGTTGAAGACGACTACATCAACACTTTTGCCGTGTTTGATGTCACAGACGACGAACAAACCTTGGGCTTCAATGTAAGAATTACTAAAGAGGGCGAGGACGGCGAGCAATATGTAACATTTATCACACGCGACAATGCTTCAAGCGGAACTTATTTTGACGAGAGAGTGGGAACAGACAAAAAACTTGCAATCAACCTTGTTCAAATCTTTGAAAATTTTGAGGCGCAAGATGTTGAGGGCGGCACTGAACTTGTTGGAAACTTTAAGATTGAAATTTCAAAACTAACCCAAAAAGACGGAAAACTCACCTTTGCAGATTGGTTTGTTGCAAGACCAGAAGAGGGCTTAACTGACTTTGCGTTCACAAGACTGACCGGCGCCTTGAAAGGCTCGGTTGAACTTAAACAAGGAAACTTAAAGTGGAAGGGAAGCGCAGACCAAACACAATTCTACAAAGTTTACTTCATCACCGAACTTACAAACGGAACACAATTTAACAATTTCAGGGCGTTCACTTCCCAAACAACATCTTTCAACGCCTCCGAGTATGCTGGCGGGGATGGCTATTATTATCTTGCAGTTCAAGGCGTCAGCCAAGACGCATACCAGTTGTCTTCTTCAAGGGCGTTTGTGGTAAACCCTGTTGGCTCGCCTATTCTAATTGTAAAAAATCAGGTTACAAACAAAATTAAACTTAAGGCTGGCGTGCTTTCAGTTGATTGGACCGACTCTGATTTTGTGAAAGCCATTTTGGAAAATGGCGGGCAAACATCTGTTGATGTTGCTGACAGATTGATAAATCAAGTGTTTAAAGTTCCTTTCACTTTCACAATGAATGACCTTGTCAATAAAAACATTATAATGAGCTTCCAGTTTAAGCCAAGTGACGGCACAAACGCAATATTTAAAAATATTGATGCGGGACTGCTTTTGCAGGACCTCTTTGCAAGCGAAAAGGGAACAGAGGTAAAAGCCAAACTAGAAGAGTTGATCACAGCTGTAGAGGGGCACGATAACCTTGTTTCCACCTTGAAAAACTTTATTGAATATGTTGAAAAAGGTGCTCACGGAATTGCATCAGGCAGAAACGTCTTTGACGACGAACTTGAAAAAATTCAAACTGGCGATTATTCGCTTTCTTACTCTTTGCTTGGCGGCGCAACAAGTTTGAGTTCTGGTTGGTATTCTTTTGAAAATTCAGCTCCAACAGAAGACGAAAACAAGAACAAACTTTATGTAAACCCACAACCTGTTGTTTCTGCGGCAAAAGCTGACCATGAAACTGATAAAGCTCAAACTTCATTTATGGTTATTTTTGCAAAGAGCAATGTTTATGAAGAGCAAGAAGGAGAAGTGGCTTCTGTCGAGGCGAAAAAATATAAGGTTAGGCTTGGCGAATATGTGTTTGATATAGTTGGCGATGATAACTCTTATTCAATGGTTATGGTTGACTGTCCTAAGGACTTTAAAAAGCCAGAACCTGAGACAAACATCTCTGTTTACGAGACCACGAAAGACGGAGCAAAAAGTGAGGACGGGCAATATCTTATGTTCTATCTAAACCTCAACGGCGGGGATTCTGTTCTTGGAAAATATCACCTTAAAGCAGATAAATATGAGATGCAAATTTTTGCAGTTGGAAATGACATCTCTATGTCTAGTAAATCTGAAAAATTCCTTGTAAACTTCTTGAGTTTTGATGAGGGAATAAAGATTGTTGACGGAACTTTTGTATGGCAGCCAACTGACGGAAGAAATACCAAAGTCATCTACAAAAAGGCCGGAGACAGAAGCGGCGAAGTTGATTTGGACGTTGGTGCTGACGAAAAGAGCGTAAATTCAACTTTTGCTCTTGAAAACGCGGGCGTTGGGCTTTATGAATATGTTAAGTTTGTTGTCAAGGGCGAAATTGACATGACCAGCAACACAATAAGCGTTGACAGTTCTGTTTATCAAATTGATAAAGTCTTGAAACTTTCCTCGCCAGAACTTTCAACAAAATTTGGCTTGCTTTCATATGACGCTAATGCGAATTTCACAAATTATGAGGGCGTTAACATAGAAAAATGCTTCTCAACAAAAGAGAATATGTTCTCATATGTTGTTTATAACGACGCTTCATATGACAAAGATAAAGACATCACAATGCACAAGGTTCTTACTGATGACAGGGCAGAGTCCGAAAGAGGAAGAACGCCTCAAACTTATGAAGTTGGAAAAACTGGCATGGAAGAACCAGAGGACGAAGACCCAGATATTCCATACACCGAATATAAATATAAGAGCACCGAAATTGTTGCAGAAGAATTTTATATGTATATGCTTGGAAGCGATGCAAGTTTCACCTACACGCCAGGCGAGGATGGCGAAAACTATTACATCACAAAGATAAACTTCAGCGAAGACCCTAACAAAAATGCAATTGCGGTTAGAAGTGATGTTGACAAAGAAAGCCAAAACACTGTTGGACACATCAAAGCGGGAATGCTTAACAGTGTCACAAATGTTCATGTTCAAAACGGCATACTTGTTTGGGACGAAGTTGACGGCAGAGGCGAAGATCTTCCACCTGAAGAAGGCGCAACAATAATCTACAGAGTGATTATTGAGATGTATGCAACAAGCAGTGCAGACGACAGTCAAACAAATATAAGCGAAAAGAGCATCTATTACACAACAGATGCCAAGTTCGATTTTAACAATGTTAAAAAGAGCAGTGCGGTTGCGGAATATGAGGCTGCCGGCAGAGAACTCTTCACAAGGGCAACTGTTCAAGCGCTTGCGCTGAATGTTGCAAAAACATCAGTTGCAGATAAAGACTTTATCACTTTGCTTGACGGACAGTTTGCTTATGGCTCGCCAAATTATAAGGACAGCCAAGACTATAAAGTCTTGATGGGCGAGACAAAGCCAAAAGATCAAATAACAAGGCTGAAAGAGATTGATCAGGGCTCTTTGAAAGTTGTGGAAGGCAGGCTTACTTGGACTTACACAGTCACTGACACATCTATAACAGCTGAAAACTTTGATAGATATTATCACTTTGTTGTCACCGACGAAAATGAAAACATAATTCCAGGGCAATACTCACTTAAAAATGACGAACTCAAGTTTGAAGTAACATTTGTTGAGAGTGCGGGAGCGCTGAGCGGAAGAACAACTGAGGCCAACGGCAAACATAGGCTTAAAGTTTATGTTACTCCAGGAAGCGAACAGTCTCAAGACAAAATCACATCCTTTGCAAGTGAACTTTCACCAGAATTGACAAAACTTTCCACAATCACTCAAGAGGATTATGAAATTGTTTCAACTCCAAACTATGAAACGCTTGATCTTTCAAAATATTTTGAGAAAAACGCAGAGACAAATGTTCATTTGACAATCACACTTCCAGGTCGAGAGCAAAAAATTACTTTTACAAATGAAAAGAGGAAACTTTTGATTGTCACAAGCAGCAATTTGGGGAGCTTCCCAAGACCTGACACTTACAACGAGGAATATATAGATTATGTTGAAATCAGCGATGAGGCAGAAATAGTTTATATTGAGTTTTATGCAGAGGACAAACTTTGCACTCAGCCAAACAGAACCATTCTTACAAGTGATGTAAGCCAAAAGTTTGAACTTGAAAGGATGAAATGGCCAGAGCAAACAATCATAAGTTGGGACAATGAAACGGGAAGATTTAGTTGGAACTATGACGATTTTTGCTTGAAGCAAGCGGAGACCTTAAACGAAGTTGAAAAGGGCTGGACGCTTCAAAACAACGTTATGCTCTACAAAGAAAGTGCGATGAAGGATGCGGATTCTGACACAACTCTCTCGAGTGGAAGAATTTACATAAAAAACGGCAACCCAGAAGAGGACAATTATGTTGAAATTTTCTATGACGAAGAAAAGAAAATCAGCACTAAAGACGGCAAAGACACAAGATATTTTGAATTGTATACAGAAGGCAAGAAAAACTATGCTGAGGGCTGGTTTGACGTTGTTGACGAAGAAAATAAGCAAGTTACAAAAGAGTTTTTGGACAAAGAAACCTTCAAAATTGCGCAAGAGGGAACAAATACAATCATTTCTTCTGGCGAAAAGTTTTATAGTGTAAGTTCTGACAAAATTTCCTATCCCATTTTTCTTGTAAAAGCCACATATTTTGATGAAAATGGCGAAACCGTGGACGAGAGGAATGTCAGCACATCAAACCGCTATTATGACCCAGAAGTTGTTGGGCAAAAAATAGCCTTGTCTGTAAGAATTAAGAGAAATCAAAACAGCATTCAGTCAAAGGCTATAGAGTATTCTGGAGGCGAGGCAAAGCTAAGTTTGTTTGAAAGCGGCGAGGGAACAAAACAAAGCCCTTATTCAATTTCATCAGTTGAACAGTTTTTAAACATAAAATACAGACTTTCGCGAGAAATTGACTCTTATGTTGACGAAAACGGCAGCGTGGTGAAGTTTGATGAGGGAAAAACATACTACTTTGTTTTAAATTCGGAAATTGACTTGACAGAAGTTTATGAAGAGGGCTTTGCCGGATTCTTGTTCC
>CANQRC010000017.1 GCA_947626155.1 uncultured Clostridia bacterium
CCCGGCAGGCCAACAATAGCCCATCACCGCCACCCTTATGACAGCGTTCGCGAGCCTATTGACAACAAGAAAGCCGACCCGTTCACAAAGTGCGCGGTAAACATCATCACGGCGGCGGAGCAGCAAACAATGAACTATTATATGAACCTTGGCGCTTTTTACAAAAACGAGAAGGGGCGAGAACTTTACACCGAGATTGGCATGGTTGAAGAGCAGCATGTCACCCAATATGGAAGTTTGATTGACCCAAATCCAAGTTGGTTTGAGATGTGTTTGATGCACGAATATGTTGAGTGTTATCTTTACTACTCAATGATGAGTGACGAGAGCGAGCCTCACATCAAAAAGGTTTGGGAGATGATTTTGGAGCAAGAAATTGCCCACCTTCACGCCGCGGTGGAAAATTTGAGAAAATATGAAAAGAAGGAGTGGCAAGAGGTCATTCCTGTTGGAGAATTTCCAGAACTTATAAGTTTTAAGTCCAACACGGAATACATTCGCAAGATTTTGAAAGAGACCGTCACAAACACGGCTAAGCGAGAGGGTTATGTGGATGTAAACACGCTTGAAGATAGCGACAACTTCTTTAAATATCAAAACAAAGTGAACAAACCGTTTGACCAAGAGCGCGGCCACACAACAATTGAGGACCATATCGCGCGCTTTGGCGAGGATTATCGCTTTGAGACAAAGCCTAACCCAGTTAAGGATTTGCAGGACAGAAAGAAAGACAACTTCACACTTGGAAGAGTAAAGAAAAACGGGTAAGCCCCGTTTTTTATTTGAACAAAGTGTTTTTTGGAGTGAGAAGCGTCCAACTTAAAAGCGTTCTTATCAGCGCCGCCCAATAGGTTAGCCTTGCGCTGTCCAATAGTTCTTTGCAATATTCCACTTCTGGCGGAGTGAGAAGTTGCTCCAAAAACTCAATGGCAAAGTCCGACGCCTCTTTTTCAATTTGAATTTCTTTATATTTTAGAAAGATTGCAAAAAGGAAAATTAAAATTGCAACGCCGCCGCATCCTGCCCCAATATACAAAAAATAAATTTCTTCAAGCACTCCCAAAACTTGCAAAATTGATAGAACCGCGCCAGCAATAAGAAGTGGCATAAAGAAAAGCCCACAAATTCTTCCAAGCAGCCTCATTCGGTTGTGTTTTTTTAGTTTGTCAGAAGAAAAATCTTGCCTTGCGTGGCCAAGTTCATGAGAGACAATGGCAAGCGACGCCAAACTGTTTGAGTTCATTGTTTGTTGTGACAAGCCCACAATTCCGCCGCCATAAAAATCTCTAAATTCCGCTGTTTTTGTCAGTTTCAACTTGCCCTGAAAAACCTGCTGATTTATTTGAGACACATATTGAAGCGTGGTTATTCCAAAAGAATTTCTCCTCGCCTCATTTTCTTTATATTTGTCATAAAATTGGTTCCACGAAAAGTTTGCCACCGCCAGCAAAAAGCACAGCAGCAGCCCCAAGCCAATCACAACGCCAATTATTATATAAGTCATCATATAAGTATTATATCACAAAGCGCCTTGCGTTTGCAAATTTGATTAAACAAATTGTCCAATTTTGCCAACTTTTTGGGAAAAGTGCTAAAAAAATTTGTAAAAACATATATAATAATTGTTTAAATTGTTGACATTTTGATTTTTTATGTTTAAAATTAAAGTGTAAACAAAATTACAAATCTAATTAAAAGGAGAAAATGTATTATGGCAGGAAAGTCAGATTACTTTGGCCTTGACTGGATTGTAAGCCTTATTCTCGCTATCATCCCATTCACATCATGGATTTGTGGCGTTGTAACAAGACTTCAAGAAGGCAAGATCGTTGCTGCAATCATCCGTCTCTTCGGAGGATTTAACATCATCTGGATTATCGACCTTGTGTTCATGATCACTCAAAAGCACATTTTCAGACTCTTGAACATCTAACATCAAGGGAAGGGGCCGTCAGCGCAAAGCTGGCGGTTTTTTCTTTTGCACACAAATTCCTCTTTTACATAAAATGTTTTTGTAAGGAGGAATTTATGGGCTGCAAAAATTTTAACAACTGCTCAAATTTGTATCCAACAAATTTAAACCTGCCCCACGCCGCCTTTGACAACTGCCCAATGGGTGCAACTGGCGCAACAGGGCCTGCGGGTCCAACAGGTCCAACTGGACCAACCGGCGCAACAGGACCTACGGGTGCAACTGGGCCTGCCGGCGCTTCGGGGATTTCTTCAACGGCATTTTTCACTGCGCCAAGCGTTACAAACGCTGAGCCAACGCTTATCATTGAAAACTCTTTTCCTGAGGGCGAAACAGACATCACTCTTGCGGAAGGAAACGGCGTGAATTTGGCACAAGGCGTCTATCTTATCAGGTTCGGCTCAACCGTCACAAGCACAAACGGAACTCCGCCAACAATCTCCATTTTGGTGAACAACCTTGTTGAAAGCGGAACAATAAGAACGGGCGTGGCTTTTGGCTCGGCAAGTTTGACCGGTGACGCGCTTATAACCGTTCCAACGCAATCTGTTTTGTCGCTAAATGTGACCACTGCGCCGGAACTGACCTATGATGAAAACTTTTTGATAATCTCAAAAATAGGATAAAAAGAAAAAACACATCTATTTTAGATGTGTTTTTTTATTCAATTAATAGAATTGTGTCGCCCTTGTGAAGTTTTGCGCCCGGCGGAGGAAGTTGTTTTGAAATAAAGCCGCCCTCGCCGTCAATCTCATAGAAAAGCCCAAGCGCCTTAATTTCCGCCACCGCCTCGGCAAGCGGAAGCCCCTCCACTTTTGGCATGACAACCTCTTCAAGTGCCACTTCTTCGTTGTCTTTTGGAATGTCATAAAACTCAAAAAGCTGAGTAAAAAATTCCTTGCCATAAGGCGCTGCCACAAGCGAGCCATAATATGCGCCGGCGCTTGGCTCATCCACCATAATCATAAAAAGATAGTCCGGGCTATTTGCGGGATATGTGCCAATGAAACTTGAAATATATTTTCCGCTTGCAATATGCCCCGTCTCGTCATACTTTTGCGCCGTTCCCGTTTTGCCGCCAATATTGTAGCCCGCAACAAAAGAAAAATCCTCTTTTTTGTTCTCCGCTTTTTGAAGAAGCATATTCAGCGTCTCGGAAGTCTTTTGGGACAAGATTTGCCTTGTTGTTTTTTGCGGCGAATACACCACCATTCCGTCGGAAGACGAAATGTTTTTTATAACAGTTGGGGTTTTCCATGTGCCGCCGCTGACAAGGCCTGCAACAATTGAAAGAAGTTGAACGGGCGTGACGGCAATTGCGTGCCCAAAGCCCATTCTTGCAAGGTCAACCGTTTTGACATTTTGTTTTGGCATAACAATTCCTCCGCTTTCGCCCTTGATTGTTATCCCTGTTTTTTGCCCTATTCCAAACTTTGTCATATAGTCATAAAAGCGGTCAACGCCAAGGCGGAGTGCAAGGTCCATAAAACAACAGTTGCAGGAGTTTGCAAACGCCTCCGCCAGCGTTTGGCTGCCGTGGCCAATGCTTCTCCAACACTTAATCCTCTGCCCGTCAACAATTCGGTAGCCGGGGCAATAAAAGCGGTCATCCAAATTTGTAACGCCCTCTTCAAGCGCGGCGGCAATGGTGAGAATTTTGAAAGTTGAGCCTGGCTCATAAGTGTCTGTGACAACTTTCATTTTGGACTGCTCAAAAAGCTGAAAAAGTTCCTTTCTTGGCGGCTCGTTCAGGTCAAAACTTGGCTTTGAAGAAATTGCCAAAATTTCGCTTGTTTTGGCGTTCATAACCATTCCCGAAACGCTCTTCGCCTTTTGCTCCTCATAAGCCTTTTGAAGAATTCTTTCTAGGATAAGTTGAATTTTGCTGTTTGCGGTAAGCGTGACATCATCTCCCGCCGTGCCGCTAACATAATAGCGAAGCGTTCCGCCAATTTCCTTGCCTTGAAGGTCGCTTTGAACATAACTGTAGCCGTCGTCACCCTTTAGATATTTGTCAAGATACGCTTCAAGCCCCGCCTGCCCAACATTGTCAATTGAGGTGAAGCCCAAAAGTTGGGTGAGAAGATTTCCATAAACATAATATCTGCCCACGTTTTCGGTCAGATAAATTCCTTTGAGTTTTTTCTCATAAATTTGCTCGGCAATTTCGCCCTCAACTTGCATTTTCAAAAGGCTTTCTGAGATGTCTTTTCGCGAAACTTTTTTAAGCGTTTTTTCATAGTCAAGTTCCAAAAGCGAAGAAAGAAAACTTGCCGCCTCTTGCGGCTCGGTCACCTCTCTGCCCCTCACATAAACATCATAAGTGGTATAACTGACCGCCAAACTGTCGCCCGTGCAGTCATAAATTGTCCCACGCGGAGCGGTGAGTTTCAAATCTCTTGTCCACTGGTCGGTGGCCTTGATTTGCAAGTTTTTTCCATTTATAATTTGAACGACAAAAAGCCTTACTGATAAGGCGCACACTAAAAATATAAAAACTAAAAACACTGACTTTATTCTCTTTTGCAAGGAATGAAGTGTGTAAGTCATTTAGCCTCCAAACAGCCTCGCTATAAAATTGCAAAGTCTATCAAACCAATTTGACTTTGTTCCAAGGTCGCCGGCGCTTTTTGTCTCATCCGGATAAGTTTCAATCACCTCGGAGCCCATTTTTGTGCCGTCAAGTTCGGTTATGTTTTGAAGATACTTCCTAAGTTTTAAGTTGTAGGTGCTTTCAATTTCTGAAAAACTTGACTGCATTTGGTCAATCACAATCACATTTGCAACCGTGATTATTCCCGTCGCCCCAAGCGCCAAAGAAAGTGCAATTGCCGCAGCGCGCTTGGTCAGGCGCTTTTGCGATTTCTTTTTTGTGCTAATTTTTACAACTTTTGGGTTTTCCTCAATTAAATCATAGTTTGGCTTTTCTATTATATTTTCCGACTTTGTCTCATTTTCAGGCTCTTCTATCTGCTGCTTTGGCTCTTCAAACTGCTTTTCAATCAAAACTTCTTTTTCTTTTTTAAACTCTTCTTGTTTTTTTTCTTCCTCTTGGCGTTTTATATCAGCCACGGTCAAATTTTCAAAAGAATTCACATAAGAAAAAGGCGCATTTTGTCCGCTTTTGTCCAAATTTTGCGAATTTTCTTCACTTTTTTGCACAATTTGTTCCGTTTTTGTCGAATTTTGTCCGCTTTTTTGCTTAAACTCTTGCGCTTTTTGTGTTGATTTTTCGCTTATTTTTTTCTCCGCTTCCGCAACAAGCCTGTCCATATAATATATTTGCCTCCTTTTGTGCTTATTCTTACAGTTTTTCCACTATCCTCAGTTTTGCGCAAGTGCTTCGGCTGTTCTGTTTTTGCTCCTCTTCACTTGCAACAATTGGTTTTCTATTCACAAGTTTTATACTCGCCTTATGGTGGCAGATGCAAATTGGCGTTTTTGGCGGGCAAATGCAATTTGTGCTTTCAAGTTTAAACACATTTTTCACAATTCTGTCTTCCAGGCTGTGGAAGGTTAAAACGGCCCCTCTGCCGCCCGTCTTTAACATTTTTGTTATCTCTTCAATAAAAGTGTCAAGCCCGTCAAGTTCGCCGTTTATGTAAATTCTAAGCGCCTGAAAAACTTTTTTTGACGCCCCGCCGCGCGAGAACACAACCTTTTTTGGCATACTATTTTCTATTATATCTCGAAGTTGAAAAGTGGTTTTTATCTCTCCCTTTTCCCTTTCTTTGAGGATGTTTTTTGCAATTTGTTTGGCAAATTCCTCCTCGCCATATTCTTGCATAATTCTCACAAGTTCCGCCTCGGAGAAAGTGTTTACAATTTCCTTTGCCGTTGGCACATTTTCACTCTCGTCCATTCTCATGTCCAAATTGCCGTTGTGAACGAAAGAAAAGCCGCGCTCGCCCTCGTCAATTTGGTGGGAACTCACGCCCAAATCCACCAAATAGCCGTCAATTTCTTTCACGCCCATGCCTTTTAAAATTTGTGGCGCGTCATGAAAATTTGCCTTGATAAAAGTGACTTTGTCGCCAAATTTTTCAAGCGTCATTGTGGCCTTGTCTATTGCGTTTTGGTCGCGGTCAAAACAATAGAGGTGTCCCGTTTTAAGTTTGGAGGCAATTTGAAAGGAATGCCCACCGCCTCCAACCGTGCAGTCAACATAAATTCCGTTTTGCTTTATGTCAAGCCCGTCCACAACCTCGCGCAGCATGACGGGAATATGCTTAAACTCTTGCACCGCGCCTCCTATTCTTGCCCAAGTCCCAAGAAAGAGAGGAATGCATTTGCAACATCTTGTTTGTCACTAAACACGCTCTCAATTGCTCCCTCAACAGCAGCCGTTATTGTTGGGTCTTCTCCAATTTTGTTTTTAAGTGACTCTTTGTCAACAAAGCCCTCAAGGTTTTGAAGTGCGTTCACAACATCTTTATCCTCAAATCCCTCAACGGCGTTGGTGAGAGCCTGAGCAAATTGTTGTGCGTTTTCAGCAGTAACTGATTGAATGTCTTGCAAATTTTGTGCCAACTTTTCGCCAAAGTCTTTTGCCTTTTCAATTTCCGCAAACTTATCTGCAAAAGAGATGTTAAGATAAAGTTCTTTTGTTGCGGATGCGTCATTTATGAGATAGGATTTGATTGTCTCGTGATGGTCAATTGGGTGCTTTTCGCCAACCTTAAATTCACACAAATTGTCGCCGGTCAAATACCAAATAAAGTTGAAGAATGTTTTTTCAAATACGCCATGCGCTTTTGCGTTGTCTTTAAGAGAGTCAAGAATGTTTCCAACCGCTTGAAGATCCAAATCCTCGCCGCCCAAACCTTTTACGGCATCCAAAAGTTGTTTCATAGTGGAAGCGGCGTTTGTGTCTTTTGCAAGGTCTTCATATGTTGTTCCGCTGGTAAGGCCTGTCACTTTTTGAATTTCGGCGTCAATTGTTTCAACAAACACCTCACTCATAGGCTTAAGAAGTTCGAAAGCAAACACTGGAGAAACAATGCCTGCAAAATTTTCGTCATTTAAAAGTGCGTCAATAAGAACATCTTTATCAAAATCCTTTTCCAAAAGATATTCAATGTAAGAATATTTTTTGTCCTCCACAGTAACTTTGTCTTTGGCGTTGAGGTTGTTTAAAATTGTGCCTAAAGTCTCAAACGCCTCGTTCCAACGCTCAAAGTTTTTGGCGTCTGTTTCTCCTGCTTGTTTTTCTAAATATGTGAAGTCAAAAAGTTTTGCCCCTTCCGAAAGTTCAAGTCCCTGAAGGGTTGTCACAACTTGATTGTAAACCTTGTCTTCAAGGTCAAGCGCCTTAACGCCCTTGAATGGCATAACCACCTCGGCAATAAGGTTTGGATTTTCGCGCAAAGCCCCCAAAATGCCCGAGAGTGCGGCCGTGTCAAAGTCTGACAAGAGGCCGTTTACCTTAGCGGTCACAATTGGCTTTTGGATGTGATTGAAAAGTTTTGTGTAACTGTCAAGCGTCACTGCTTGTGCTTTTCTTACGCCCTCTTCTTCGCCCTCAACCATTTCATAAACTACGTCATAAACTCTATTTCCGCCCTGGTCTTGGGTTGTTCCAATCAGTCCAAAGTTGTAATGCGCCAAAATTTGGTCCAAAACATATTCGTCGCCGTTTTTCAAAATTTCAAGGTTTCTTACTTGGTCAAGGGTTGTGCCTGCAATGCCCAAAGCCCTTTCCAGTGCAACATCATCAATTTCTTCTGTGAAAAATTTAATTTTGTCTTTCGCTTCCAAAAGTTCTGGCAGTCTCAAGTCCTCGCAAAGGTCAATGACATTAGGAATAATCTCTTTTGTTGTTTTGATCAGGCCCTTTATGTCTGTGACATCAGTGTTCAACTTAATTTCAAGCCCGTCAATGATGTTTGCCGCCTTGTCGGCCGCAAATTCCAAAAGGGTTGGCATACAATCTTCGGCAATGTTTGTTTCCAAGAGGTCATTTACAACTTCTTCAACAAACCTTGTTGTCAATTTTTCATCAATAAATTTTAAAATGCTTTGGAAATCTTTGTTTTCAAGCGCCATATAGTCATCCACAACTCCAGAATCAAAAACCTTGCTTCCGGCGTCGGCAATTTTGAGAAGGTCATTTTTAAGATATTCGGTAAAATCAATTTCCTTTGTTTGCAGCGCCGTTCTAACATTTCCCAAAAGTTTTGTGACAATCTCTGGCATATCATTCAAGAACTCAATTTCGTCATAGTGCATAATAAGTTGCTCTGCCGTGTTTGCAACAACGCCCTTGAAAATTCCGCTATCCAAAAGGCGAGAGATGTTTGTTTTAAGCGCGCCAAAATTGAGGTGGCTGTAATTTTTGTCAGTCAAATCATTATAAAATTCTGCAACATCGTTATAAATTTTTGTCCCCGTGAGGATATCTTTTCTAATTTCAATCTTTTGCCCGTCAACCTCAATCTTTGACATATTGTCAAAAAGCAGGTCGTCAAAGCCACCAACTCCGGCAATCTTTCCCACAACGCTGTTGTTGTAGGCTTTAATTGCCTCAATCACCTCTTTTGGAAGATTGTCATTTATAATCTCGGGAATTGTTTGAAGATGGTCGCCTTTGCCCTCTTGTGCGGTCTCATCCACTTGCGCAACTTGAACGGTGACAACTGTCACTTGGTCGCGAGAAATTGTCTCGAAAGTGTTTGTGATGGACGTGAGAGGTGCAAACAAAAGCACCATAAACAAAAAGCCCTCAACAATTCCTATTGCGCCGCCGTAGGTCCTGTAGGCCTTGTTGTCGGCAAAGTCGTCCCTTTTCTTCCCGAAAGAAATTCTTGCAACAATGTGATAAATTATGTCAAACAAAAGATAACAAACAAGAAGCAGCACAATAAACAAAATTGGGCTGACAATGGCAGCTGGCAATTTTGAGACAAAACTTTCTGCCGCTGGGAAGTTTGTCATATCAAATTTAAGCATCTTGATGATGTATTCGCCAATGGTGTAACTTCCGCCGTCAAGAGGAAGTTTTGTTGCCAAGATTAAGTTTGCAATTGGTGGGGTTATAAAAAACGCAAGCACAAACGCTATTATCACAAACATAAAGTGAAGCGCCGACCTTTTTATTCCTCTCCAAAGCCCCATTGCAAGGCCAATCACAATGAAGAACACAAATATTCCCACTGCTGCCCATGTAATTGCTGATGTCATAAGAAACTCCTTTTTTGTTTTAGTATATAACAATTTTCTTATAAAAACAAGTTTGTTCCGTTTGTTTTCAAAGATTTTTGGTGATTTTTTGGATTTTTCCGCCTTGGATGTTGTAAACAACTCCCTTAATCTCTTTTTCGTCTGTGCAGGTAATGAAAGTTTGGGTTCTTCCAACAAATTTAATAAGCCTTGCCTGCCTTTCTTTGTCAAGTTCTGAAAAAACGTCATCCAAAAGCAAAATTGGATATTCGCCATTCAAGTTGAACATATTTTCAAGTTCGGCAAGTTTTAGCGAAAGCGCAACCGTTCTCTGCTGCCCCTGAGAGCCAAAATTTTTGACCTCAACTCCGTTTAAAAAGATATCTATGTCATCCCTATGCACGCCAATTGAAGTGTAGCCAAGTTTGTAGTCTTTCTCCAAATTTTTCTTTAAGAGTTTTTCCATTTTCTCTTCAAAAGTCTCGTCTAGCGGAGTATTGCAGCCGCAAACATATTTAAGGTCCAAAACCTCTTTTCCGCCGCTGATGTAAGAGTGCGCCTTTTGGGCATAAGGCAAAATTTGCGTGATAAATTTTTGCCTTTCAGTTGCCAAAAGTTTTGCGGAGGTCACAAGCGCCCTGTCCCAAATGTCAATTGTTTCTTTGACCGCATCCAAACTCTTGCTGATTTTTAAAAGTTTGTTTCGGTTTTGCAAAATTTTTTCATAGCGCGTAAGTTGATAAAAATATCTTTTGTTGCTTTGAGAAATGTCTATGTCCATAAACTTTCTTCTCTCGTCTGGGCTTTCTTTTACAAGTTTCAGCTCCTGCGGCGAAAAGAAAACCACATTCGTCTCGCCAATAAGTTCTCCCATTCTTTTAATTGGAAGATTGTTTAGTTTTATTATCTTCTTTTGCGAGCGGAAAAGCCTTGCCTCAACCGTCACCGTGCGATAGGTCTTTTTTGTTGTCATCTTTATTCTTGCCGCGTCACTGTCCCAATTTATAAGCTCCTTGTCTTTGCAAGATTTAAAGCTTTTTCCTATGCAACAATAAAATATGCTTTCAAGAAGATTTGTCTTTCCTTGAGCGTTTTTCCCAATAAAAATGTTGACCTTGTCGTCAAAGTTCACTTTGAGGCGGCCATAGTTTCTGAAATTTTCTATTTCAAGCGTTTCAACTTTCACAATTGTATTTTAACACATTTTTTAAACATTTCAAACTTGCTTGACAATTTATTTTTTACATTTTAAAATAAATTAAGAATTTTTTATTAAATAGGAGTTTATTATGCAAGATATTCAAAGCGTGTGGAAGCAAATTTTGGAAAAGTTGGAACTTCGGGTATCTTCCGTGTCATATATGTTGTGGATAGAGCCTACAAAGCCAATTGCAATTGACGAAAACGACAATTTTATCATTGCAACCCAGTCTGTTTCGGCAAAAAATCAGATTTTGAGAAACTTCATAGACAAAATTGGCGAGTGCTGCAACGAAATCATGGGCAAGCCTATGAAAATTGTGGTTTTGGACCAAAACGAAGAGATTGAATATGTTAAAAGCAACAAAGTTGAGGAAAAACAAGCCGCCTCCGACGAGCCAAATCCTTTCTCGGAAAAATTTACTTTTGACAACTTTGTTGTGGGCAAAAGCAATCAGTTTGTCTACGCCGCGGCAAGAACTGTGGCGGAACATCCCGGCGAAAGATACAATCCTTTGTTCATTTATGGCGGCGTTGGGCTTGGAAAAACCCACCTTTTGCACGCAATTGGAAATTATATAAGGCAATTCTCTCCAAAACTTAAAATAAAATACACAACTTGCGAGCAGTTTACAAATGACTATATTGCCTCTCTTTGCTCCCCAACAAAAAACAAAGCGGTCATGGAATTTAGAGGAAAATATAGGAATTTGGACGTTTTGCTTGTGGATGATATTCAATTTATTTCCAATAAAAAAGAAACTCAGGAAGAATTTTTCCACACTTTTAACGAACTTATTTTAAGCAATAAACAGGTCATAATTTGTTCTGACCGTCCTCCAAAAGACATTCCAACTCTTGAAGATAGGCTTCGCTCCCGTTTTGCAAGTGGGCTTATTCACGACATTCAAAAGCCAGACATAGAAACAAGAATTGCCATTTTGAGAAAGAAGAGCCAACTTGAAAAATATTATGCCGAGGACGAAGTTATAAACTACATTGCAGAAAATGTTGACACAAACATAAGAGAACTTGAAGGCAAACTTTCTGAGGTGTTTTTCCTTGCAACGCTCTCCGGCAAAAAAGTTGCCACCATGGAAGAGGCGCAGGAAATTTTCTCAAATCACAAAGAAGAAATTAAAAACGAACTGACGCCAGACAAAATTGTTTCGGTTGTTTGCGACTATTTCAATGTTTCTTATCAAGACATAACGGGCAAGAAAAAGAACAAAGAAATTGTTGAGCCAAGAATGATTGCAATTTATCTTATTTGTGACATCCTAGACCCACCTCTTGCAAACATAGAAAAACTTTTTGGCGGACGTGACCACTCAACAATCATTCACGCCAGAAACAAAATTTCTCAGGACTATAAAAACAACAAAAAAACTCAAACCCTTATAAACGACATCCGCTCGGCGCTTATAAGTGGATAAAAAATTTTGTTTTTCCACCACTTTTCCACGAACTTATAAACATTTCATTTCGCACATTTGGTGTTTGGAACTTAAAAAATTACACTATATATTGTGCAATTTCAGCCAAAATCAAAAGTTATAAACATTTCAACAAGCCATATTAAGAGTATTATTATGAAATAAAAAAAATAAAATAAAAACCTTAAAGTGTGCGCCAAAATCACTTTGGAAATTTAAGCAGATTGTTTGCCTTTAAAAGTGGAAGTGTGATATAATCAAACTGTTAAGAAAAAAGTCTAAGAACTTGATTTAAGGAGAGAAGTTATGTATGTATCTTGCCATGGAATAGAACTTTCAGATGCTTTCTTAAGCGTTAGCAAAGCAATTTCAAACAAAACAACAAATCCAATTTTGGAAGGAATAAAAGTCACAGCCGAAGATGACACCCTCACTTTCAGCGCCACCGACACAGAACTTTCAATTGAGAAAAAAATTAAAGCAAACATAAAGGAAGAAGGGGAAGCGGTTGTTCCAGGAAAGTTTATCACAGAATTTGTGAAAAAACTCACCAACGAAATGATTGAACTTGAACTCAATGACAAAAATCAAATGATTATCAAATATGACGACAGCCAATCAATCATTCAGTGCTATAATGTTGCTGAATATCCATCTTTCAAAAAGATTGAAAGCCAAGACTTTTTTGGAATTTCTAAAAAGGACTTAAAAACAATAATAAATAAAACCATTTTTTCAGTTGCCGTTGACGACAGCAGGCCAATCTTGAAAGGCGTTTTGTTTGACATTGATAAAAACACTTTAAACGCAATTGCGCTTGACGGTTATAGGCTTGCAAAAGTTAAGAAAAACATCACTTCAAACTTGACCATGAGCATAGTTATTCCAGCCAAAAGTTTGAATGAAATTTCAAGAATTTTGGATGATAGTGATGACGTTATAAACGTCTATGTTGACAAAAGCACCCTTATGGTGGACTTTGGAGACATCAAACTTACAACTCGCCTTTTGGAGGGAGATTTTGTAAACTACAAACAAATTATTGCTGCAAATTATCAAACCGTTTGCGTGATTAACAAAGAGCAATTTGAGGACGCTTTGGACAGGGCTTCGCTTTTGTCAAAAGTTGGGCAAGGAAATTGCGTTAAGTTTGAAATTAAAGAAAAAAATCTTTGCATCACCTCAAATTCCGAACTTGGAAACATCAAAGAAAATGTTCCTGTAAACATGACAGGAAAAGAACTTTTAATTGCTTTCAATGCAAGATATTTCATTGAAAACCTAAGGGCAAACACGGACGAATTTGTTAAAGTTTGCTTCAACTCCCCTGCAAACCCTTGCGTGATTGTTCCTGTTGAGGGCGACGAATTTTTGTATTTGATTTTGCCTGTAAGAATGATTGGGTGAGCGTGTTACACTTTAAGCGCTAGCTCACTTTCCAACAATAAAAAACTGCCTCTTATGATTTTTGTTCATAAGAGGTTTTTTGTTTTGATAATATAACAAAAGGCACAGATAAGCCTTTTTATAACAAAAAAATTCAAAAAAATAATTTAAAAACTGCCACGGGCTGTTGACAAAAATAAAAAATTCCTTTATAATAGCCTTGAACACTTTTTGCAGTAGGATTTTTTTGCAAAAATTTTAAGGAGAAAAAAAATGAAAAGAACATACCAACCTAAGAAAAGAAAAAGACAAAAAGTTCACGGATTCCGTCAAAGAATGAAAACTCAAGGCGGAAGAAAAACTCTTCAAAGAAGAAGAAATAGAGGCAGAAAACACATTTCTGCTTAAGGGGACCTATGGACCATAGACTTAAAAAGAACAGTCAATTTTCTTATATTTACAAAAAGGGAGAAAGATTTTCTACAGAACATTTCACCCTTTTTGTTGTTAAGAGCCGTTTTGAGTGTTATAAAATAGGCTTTTCGGTTAACAAAAAAATTGGAAAGGCGCACATAAGAAACAAACTCAAAAGAAGGCTCAGGGAAATTATCAGAAAGACAAATGTTCCACCTTATAAAAATTATGTCTTAATGGCAAGAGAGGGCGCGGAGGCGGTTGAATTTGCTGCTCTTGAAAAAGAAATAAAAAGGTTGTTTGAAAAGCATGAAAAACATTCTTAAACATATTGCCCTTTCGCCCGTCTATTTTTATAAGTATTGTATAAGCCCAATGTTGCCTCATTCTTGCCTCTTTACGCCTACCTGCTCAAACTATATGATAAAGGCGGTTAAAGAATTTGGACTGTATGGTTTTTGGCTTGGAATAAAACGGCTTTTTAGATGTGTTCCTTGGCAAAAGAAAAGAGGGTATGACCCCGTTCCAATCAATATAAAAGGAGAGCATATATGGATTTTGTAAACACTATGCTTGTCACTTTGCCTCAGCCCACCGGCTTTTGGGAAAGTATTTTAAACGCTTTTAAAGGAATAAACGGCACATACATTTTGGCGGTGATTTTTATTGCGGTCTTGATAAGATTTGTCTTTGCGTTTGTTGATATAATAAATAAGAAAGTCAGCATGAAAAGCAACGAGATTAACGCCAAGATGAAGCCAGAACTTGACGCAATCAAACAAAAATATCAAAATGACCCAAACAAATTAAGGCAAAAGACCGACGAAGTTTACAAGAAATATCAGTTCAATGTTATGGGAAGTTGTTTTCCAATGCTGATTATGCTTGTGCTTCAAACGGTGGTGTTCCTGACGCTTTGGAACAGCCTGCAGACAGTTTCAAATTACAACATTGCCTCCCAATACAATGACATGAAAAACATCTATGCAAATGTGCTTTATGTAAATGATAAGTTGGATCAGGCAATTTCAGAGTCGGAAGGATCAATTGTTGTTGACGAAAACAGCGTTATTGAGATTAAAATTGATGTTAATGAACAAAATCAAAAATGCATTGTCTATTCAGTGTTTACAAATTCTGAAAATTTGAATGAAGCAACCCTAACAGATTCGTTTGTTTTCACAACTGATTGGACAAACCGAGACATCTTTGACCTTGTTTCAAAATATGTGCCACCCGCTGAAGAGGAAGAGTTAGAGCCAGAAGAAAAAACCGAGGGCGACCAAGGCGCTGAGGAAGAAGAAAATCCTTATGTTGCCCCAGCGTTCGAAGAAAGCGCGTTTAGAGACAAAATTCAGGCGGAGGCAGAAAGACTTGTTAAAGAATATTATCTAAACACTCAAGAGGGATTTTTGTGGATTAAAAACATCTACAAGCCGGACGCTCCACAAAGCCCAATGTTCACCGAAAGTGAAATTAAAAGTTATTTGTCACACTACTACACGGCGGAAGAAAGCCAAGACGAAAGCAAATATCAGTTTGAAGGCAAAATCTTCAACAAAGTCACAGCAGGAATTGATAGACAAGCTCTAGGAAATAACGGTTATTACATTCTCACAATTTTGGCGGTTATATTCTCACTCTTCTCAATGTGGCTTTCAAATTTCATGATGAGAAGAAAGGACCAGCCAAAACAAAAACAACCAATTGCAATGTATATAATCATGCCACTCATTTTTGGACTCTTCACTTTTATGTACACAAGTTTGTTCGCAATCTATTTGGTAGTTGGACAACTTGCATCAATTGCAACAACACCACTCACAACCTGGATTGTTAAAAAGTGGACAACAAGTTCCAATAACAAGAAAAAGGAAAAGGATGTTGTCGAGGTTGATTACAGAAGAAAATAGTTGAAAAAAGAAAAAGACCACAAGTTTGTGGTTTTTTTGTTGCAAAAATGATAAAAATCATTAAAATTTTGACATTTTTCTTAAATTTTTTGCAAAAAAAAGTAAAAAAATAAAAAAACAGCGCTTTTTGTGCTGTTTTTTATCAAAAAATTGATAAATTAAGCCTCTTTATAAAGTCCAAGCAAATAATACTGCGCAACCAAGTGAATTAGTTCTCCAACAGTAGGCTTGTCATCTATGGTATAAATTGAGCATTTATACATTGCATTTAACTCCGCAAATGACTTGTAACAGTAAGTATTCTCAATTGCGTGCCTCATGCAGCGCTCAACAGTGCCAACTTTTTCAAGTTTAAACTCAGATGCAATCTTTGGATACAGTTTTTTGCAGAGATTGTGCAGCAAACTTTCGTCCTCAATCACAAATTCAACCGCTTTGCACAAATATTTGTAGCCGGTCATGTCACAACGAATGCCAATTCTTATAAAAGCCAATCTAACAACTTTTCTCATGTTTTGAAGTTCTTCATTACTCATTTTTTACTCCTTTTTAATATTTTAATCATAAATTTTCTGCAAACCAACGAAAAAATTCGTTATTTTCTATAGAATGTTTTTGAATTCTTAAAAGTGTGTCATATCTTTTTTGTCTCGTCAACAATGCTAAACTATCCATTTTCTTTCTCTCCTTTTAATACCACTACTAATTTTGTCTGCATAAAAAATATGACACAGGGCTGCCAACTATAATATTGTATTTTTGAAATATCTTAAATCAGCAAAATGAATAACAGTCAAATTTGTTGTTTCAATCTTGAAACAATAGTATTATAGCACATAACTGACAAAATTCCAAACAAAATTACAATATTTTTCAATTATTTACAAAATTATTTTAAACAAATGTAGTCGAAGAATGTCGAAAGAGGTTATTAAAACATAACTATATAAAAATAAGCTAAAATTTTAAGTTATTTTTAGCGCGTTAAGATAATTTTTAGGAATAAAAACGTAAAATAAAAAAGATGGCGAACCGCGCCACCTTTTATTTATAAGATTTATTAGAATTCTTCGTTGAAAATTTGGAAGTAAGATTTTGGATGATTGCAAACAGGGCAAACTTCTGGAGCGGCATCACCTACATATATATGTCCGCAGTTTCTGCAAATCCACATCTTCTTGCCGGACTTGTTGAATACCTTTTTCTCTTTAAGAAGCTGAGAAAGTTTCTTGTATCTTTCCTCGTGTCTCTTTTCAATTGCTGCCACAGCATCAAATTTGTAAGCAATTTCAGTAAAACCTTCCGCTCTTGCCTCTTCCGCCATTCTCTTATACATTTCAGTCCATTCGCCATGTTCGCCTGCGGCTGCATCAAGCAAGTTTTCTTCAGTTGTTGGAACTGCTCCACCATGCAAATACTTAAACCAAAGTTTTGCGTGTTCCTTTTCATTGTCTGCGGTTTCGGTGAATACTGCTGAGATTTGCTCATAACCATCTTTCTTTGCCTGAGAAGCATAATAAGTGTATTTATTTCTTGCTTGGCTTTCTCCAGCAAATGCTTCCAGTAAGTTCTTTTCTGTTTTTGTTCCCTTTAAACTTTTCATTTTAAACCTCCGTATAATTTAAAGTCATACATATTATAACTTATAAAATAATTAGTTGTCAATCTATATTTCAAACTTAAATTCTTTGTTTTTTTGTATATATTTAGTGTCCAAAAGCCCCTTTTTACCGCACTTTTTGGTGTTTTTTGCGACAAATTGATGCAACAAACTTTTAAAATTGTTTCACGTGAAACAATTTTCTTCATTATACTTGGAATTCTAAAAGAATGTTTCACGTGAAACATTTTGTTTTTCCAGTTAGTTTTTTACAGGAATGTTTCACGTGAAACATTCCTGAATGAGACGACTTTTTATTGATTTGTTCGTTTATTTTAGAATAAAAAAAGAATGTTTTTCAACATTCCTTTATTGTTTGTTTCTTCTATTGAAGTTTTGCAGGTCTTGAAGTGTCATTTCTCGCTTATGAATTAAATCAAGTATTTCAGATATTCTGTCCAAATCATCTCTGTTGTAGTAATCAATATATATTCTTCCTTTATTGTCATTTCCAATTGCTGTTACTTTTGTAGCAAAAGTTTTTTGCATTCTATTTATCAGTTCTCTTAGCTCAAGTGATTGTTCTTCTTTTACAACAATTTTCTTTGGAGGATTTTGCCAATTCTTAACCGCTTTTTCCAAATCTCTAACGCTGAGGTTTTTATTCACTGCCATTTGGGCGTATTTAACTTGTTCTTTTGGGTCTTCAATCACAACCAATGTCCTTGCATGACCGGATGAAAGTTTTCCACTTTCCACCATGTTTAAAACTTCTGGATAAAGTGACAAAAGCCTTAAAGTGTTTGCAATGTTAGAACGGCTCTTTCCAATTCTCTCAGCAACAACTTCCTGAGTGAGGTTGTATTCATCCATAAGTTGTTTAATTGCCCTTGCTGCTTCAATTGGATTGAGGTCTTCCCTTTGTAAATTTTCAATTATGCTTATCTCTTTAATCTGCTTTTCAGTATAATTCTTAATAACTGCAGGAACTGTTTTAAGACCACAAAGTTTTGCCGCTCTCCATCTTCTTTCGCCGGCAATTATCATGTATTCGCCGTTAGGTTGTTTATTCAAAACAATTGGCTGAACAATGCCATGCACTTTTATAGAAGAGGCAAGTTCATTCAATGCTTCTTGGTCAAAGTTCTTTCTTGGCTGATTTGGGTTAGCTTTAATTTTGTCTGTTTCAACTTCCAAAACGCCAGAAGTTTCTTTTTTGGTAGTTATATTTTCATAACTATTATCTTCATACTCGCCAAACAAAGCGTTTAGCCCTCTGCCCAATCCTTTATTAATCATTTTCGTTTCCTCCTGTAAATTTTATTTTTCTTACTCTTGAAATCTTCTTAAAGTTTGTGTTGTTTCTCTTCATAATTTCTTCAGCAAGGCTCAAATACGCCTCCGCGCCTTTGGAGTTTGCGTCATAAAGCGCCACAGGAAGCCCGTGACTTGGAGCCTCGGCCAAGCGAATGTTCCTTGGAATTGTGGTCAAATAAACTTTAGTATTGAAGAATTTGATAATTTCATTGCTGACCTGGTTTGAAAGGTTGTAGCGCTTGTCTTTCATGGTCATAACAACTCCCTCAATGTCAAGTTCTGGGTTAAGATGATATTTTATCAACCTAATTGTGTTCATGAGTTGCGTCAAGCCTTCAAGTGCGAAAAATTCACACTGAATTGGAATTAAAACGCTGTCAGCCGCGGTGAGCGCGTTGACTGTTATAAGCCCCAAAGATGGCGGACAATCTATTAAAATGAAGTCATATTGGTCTTTTATCTCGTCCAAAATGCGTTTTATGACCCTTTCTCGTTGAGGAATTTGAATAAGTTCCACTTCCGCTCCAGCCAAATCAACCGTTGATGGAATGATAAAAAGATTATCTACAATGGTAGATTTTATCACTTCGTCATAGTTGCTTTCGCCGCCAATTAGGTCATAAATTGTCTTCAAATCCTTGTTTTTGGCAATTCCAACCGCACTTGTGGCGTTTCCTTGGGGGTCAATGTCCAAAATTAACACTTTTTTGTCCATCAAAGCCATGTAAGTTGCCACATTTATGCAGGTTGTGGTCTTTCCCACGCCGCCCTTCTGATTTGCAAATGCAATAATTTTTCCCATAAACTGTTCCTTAAAATTCTTTTTCCAATTGAATTATACAATAAATAGTGAAAAAAATAAAGAAAATAACAAAAAAAACGCAAAATCTTTGAATTTTGCGAGTTTTTATCAATTTTTTTATGAAATTGGATGCGTTTTTGGTTTGTTTTGTCCGCGGGGATAGGAAGGTGGAGTGTGTGCTATTTTGCAAATTATCAAAATCTTTCTGTCAATTTCACCTTCCAAAACAAAGGATTTTATATCTTCAACTTTTCCGCCTAAGACTTTAATGGCTTTTTGTGCGCAAGCAAGCTCTTCTTCAAGTCTTGCGGACTTATAAATAAGTGCAATTCCGCCCACTTTCACAAGTGGAAGAAGATATTCCACCAAAGTGTTCAGGCTTGCAACTGCCCTTGCAACCGCGACATCAAAACTTTCACGGTGATTTTTGCAAAAATCCTCGGCGCGGGAGTGAATGGCGTGAGTTTCCGCAAGTTTGAGAGATGAGATAACGTCTTCCAAAAACGAAACCCGCTTGTTCAGGCTGTCAACCATGGTCATTTTTAAGTCGGGTCTAACAATTTTTAAAGGAATGGCGGGAAAACCTGCGCCGCTGCCAACGTCAACCACACTAGCGGAATCAGGAATAAACTTTTCTGGCAAAGCGCTATCTAAAAAATGCTTGATTAAAACCTCATTTTCGTCAGTTATGGCGGTGAGATTCATGACTTTGTTTGTTTCAATAAGCATGGAAAAATACTTTTCAAACTGATTTTTTTGAAAATCGTCCACTTTTATGCCATATTTTTCGAAAGTTTGTTGAAGTTTTTTCACTTTTTTCCTCTTTTAAGCAAAATTGCTAAGACTGAGATGTCGGCAGGAGAAACACCCGAAATTCGGGATGCTTGCCCAAGATTTATTGGTTTAATTTCGTTCAATTTTTCGCGTGCTTCCTTTCTTAGACCTTGAACGTCAAAGTTAAAGTCCGCGGGAATTGGAATGTTTTCGTTTTTTAACATCTTGTCAATATCTTCTTGCTGCTGTTTTAAATAGCCCTCATATTTTATTCGCGTGTTCACAAGTTCCAGGAGGCGCTTGTCATACGCGGAAAAAAGGTTGTAAGTTTTGTCAATGTCAAAAATGTCAATGTGCGTCCTCTTTAACATATCATATAGCCGCAAGTTTTCTTTTGGGAGGGGCTCGTTGCAATTTTTGAATAAATCAATCAATTTTTCATCAATTTTAACTTTTTGTTGCAAAATTTGCTCAATTTCTGCTATTTTTTTCTTTTTTTCCAAAAATTTTGCATATCTTTCGTCAGACACTAGCCCAACTTTTCTTCCAATTTCGGTCAGCCTCA
>CANQRC010000018.1 GCA_947626155.1 uncultured Clostridia bacterium
ATGAAAATTCCAAATTTGTCGCCAAGCGCCGTAAAAAGTGGCGCAATCAAAAAACTGACAAAAAGCGCAAAAACTAGCGAGGATTGAACGCGTTTTTGAATGTGTTCGTTGTCATTTTGGGCGTGCGCCATGGAAATATCTGGCACAAGCGCCGTTGAAAGCGAGCCGGTCAGCGTGCCGGGAACATACAAAAATGGCAGCGTCATCCCCACCGCAATTCCATAGAGTTCCATTGCCTGGCTGGAAGTGAAGCCGGACGAAATAAGTTGGGCGGGCAAAATTAAGGCAATCAGTGGCTGGACAAAACTTCCAACCACTCTCACGCCCGTGATTGGCGCGCTTTTAATGAGGACTTGCTTGTAAATTTTTGTGGGACGGTTCAGTTTTCCGCCATAGAAAAAGTAGAGCAGCATAACAAAGAAAGCCGAGACAAGGCAAGAGAGCGTAAAACTCCAAGCCACGCTCATGGCGTATTGAATCGCGCTCATGCCGGAAGCCAAAAGCAGAACGCAGATTATTATTTTTACAACCTCTTCCATAAGTTCCGAGATGCAAAGCCCAAAGAAGTTGTCGCCGCCCCACATTGCACCGCGAAAAACGCTGTAAACGGAAGAAAAAATTAGCGACGGAAGTAGGATAATCAAAATGTTTATGCAGTTTGCGTCAGTGAAAAGATTGGCAAAAATATTTCGAAAAATCAAGACAACAACACACAAAATTGCACTCAACGTCAGTGACAAAATCATGCTTGAAGTCACAAGGCTTCCAATTTCTTTCCTGTTTTGAATTACGCGGTAGCCGGCAGTCATTCTTGAAATTATCAGCGTTATTCCGGACGAAACAATTGTGAGAAGCACCATAAAAATTGACATTGCAACTTGATAAAGCCCCAGCGCCTCCGCCCCAATTGCGCGCGAAAGATAAATGTGAAAAAAGAAGCCCAGCATTCGCGTTAGAAGTGAAAACATTGTTATGATGACCACGTTTTTAAAGATTGACTTCATAAAGATAATTTATAAAACCTGTCCAAAAATTATGACAAATTTTGTCGCTTAAAGGGCAGTTACTTTTTAAGCAAAATAAAAACACCCTCTTTGATTTGCTTTGGAGACATTCCGTTGTCAAGCAAAATTTTTGTGCTGTCAATCTTAAATTTTTGGGAAATGACTTTTAAATTTTCACCTTTTTTAACTTGATAATATGGAAAAATTATTTTATTTATACTCATACAAAAAAATATTAAAAAATGTTAAAAAATAGAACAAAAATTCAATTTTTAATAAAAAATCAATTTTTTTGCATTTTTTTAGCAGTTTTTAGGCATTTTTTTGCTATTTTTTAATTATTTTTGATTTTTTGCGAAATTTTCTTTGCAAAAATAATTCAATCTGTTTTTGATATTTTACAGACAAATATAGCGCCACGCAAACCGACACCCCAATCACCGCCCAAACGGCAAGCCCCCAACCGTGATAAGGGATGATGTCTCCGCTTCCAATAAAGCAAGTTGTGAAAATTGCAAGCGTGCGCGAGACGAGATTTGTCACGACAAAAAACGTCCAACTCATGTCTGTGAGCCCTGCCACCAAGCACAAAATGTCGTCAGGAAAAATTGGGAGCAGCATCATGATGACAAAAGAGTATTTGCAGTTTGACAAAAATCTTGACCACTTTTCGCAAGACTCTTTGCCCACCATAAAAATTACAATTTTCCTTCTAAATTGCCTGCCAAGCCAAAACGCAAAAATGCTTCCAAGCATCACACCCGACAAACTGAGAAGTGACGCTTGAAGCGGACCATAAATCAAAACGCCGGCAAGCGTTGAGATTGTTGAGGGAATTGGAATGAAAGTCACCTGCAAAAACTGCAAAAGCACAAACATAAATCTTCCCCAAAATCCAAGTGACAAGATGAGCGTTCTGATTTTTTCAACCGAATTTATCTTTGTCCAAACGCCTGTCCAAACAAGAACATAATAAGAAAGGACGCCTATTAAAGAAAGAATTGCAAGCACAAGACTTGTTCTTAAAATCTTTCTTTTAAGCGTCATTTCTTTTTCTTTCATTTTTTTATTATATTCAAAACTCGCCCTTTTAATTATGGATTATACTCGCTCGGATTTGTTTTTTCAAGTTTCGTTTTAACGTTTTCAATCGTCTGTTCGCTCACCTTTTGGGGCTTTATGATTTTCACCTCGCTTGCAGGAATTGTCATGCTTTCGGCAGGCGTCTCAACCCCCTCCATAACAACGCCATCCTGAGGCTGATAAAAATCGTGCCTTATTTCTTTCTCACTGACAAGCTCGCCGTCTTTGTAATATTGCAAATAGCCCTTGCTCTCATAGCCCTCGCGCGGATATTTCACCCTGTAATATTCACCCTTATACAAAATTCTGTTTGAAAACTCGCCCTTTGTGTCCGCCACAATTCTGTCACCGCCATGCGGCAAAACTTTCACAAGTTCAGCGCGCCTTTTTATTGTTATTCCATCATCAAATTTTTGGCCATAAATCTCAACTCCAACCTCTTTGTCATCGGCAAAAGTTTTGATGTAAATTGGATTTTCCAAATTGTTTCTAAACACCAAATCAGAATAGCCGCCCGACACCATGGCGTCAAACGAAAGCGGAACATAAGAAGCAGGCAAAGAATGATGATTTACGCTTAAAATCTCTATGTCAGAAAGCAAAAGCGCGTTGTAAAGGGTTGTTGATGCCTGACAAACGCCGCCGCCCACGCCGTCAACATACACTCCGCCAACAATGATGTGGGCGTTGTGATAGCCGTTTTCTTCCGTGCGAGGGCCGGTTGTCTCGTTGAAAGAAACCGTCTGCCCCGGCTCTACAATAAGCCCATTAAAACTTTCAAGCGCCTTTTTCACGTTCTCTTTTCTGTCGTTTTTGCTGGTTGAATAATTTGTTTTAAAACTGCTTCTCAGCACAACGCTGCCCTTTAGCGCCTCAACATCAATATCCTGCCCAATTTCAATGATTGGAATTTCTATTTTAACTTTTTTGCTCTCCTTTAGCGCCTCGTCAATCTCTTGATAAAGCCTGTCTCTGTTCACCAAAACCGCTTTTTGCCCTCTGTCAACCTGAAAGACCTCTTCCTCGTTTGGCTTAAACACCAAACTTGCCTCCTTGCTTTCCTGCTCCACCTCGGACACAATTTTTTCCAGCCTCTCTTCAACATTTCCAAGCACATTCACATATGAGATTTGAAAGTCCTTTCCATGCTCTTTAAATCTTTTCTCGTTTATTTTGTTTTGGAAAAAGTTTCCACCCTTGCCATACTTTGAAATTTGAGCAATCACTGGCTGAATTTTGTTTGACACCTCAAAGTCGTTTCCGTTTATCTTCCAAGATTTGCCCTTGCTTGTCAGTTCAATTTCAATGTCCTTTTTGCCTTCAAGCATATTTGTAAGCACAACATTTTCCGCTTCACTTGCAGTCATTCCGCCAACATCTATGCCATTTATTTTTGTGTTTTCATAAAAACGCGTGTTTGCCTGCATTCCGTTTTCAAAAAAAAGTTGGCAGCCAACAAGCAGCGTCACCGACATTGCCGAAACGCCCAAAAACCACAAAAAGCCTTTTCCGCTTTTTGCTTTTTGTGCCTTTTTAACTGTTTTTTTCTGTTTTTTTGCGTTTTTTTCGGATTTTTCAACAGTTTTTTCGTCTTTTTTTGATGTTTTTTGTTTTTCTTCTTTCTTTTTCATAAAACTATTATGTTCAAGAAAATCATTAAAATTCATAAAAAAGAGCCGTTAAAAAGGCTCTTAATAATTTATCAAATTCTTTTTTATCTCTTTCAATAGTTCGTCTTTTTCGTTCTTCAATTTCCCGTCAAAAACTTTGCTTAGAAGATTTCTTAAAATTCTTTCATAGTTTCTTTTGTCAATGCTTTCAAAATTTTCGCTGATGTCGTTTTCGTTTATCTTTAAGTCAGAAATTTTTATTGCAAGCGCGTGCTCAATGATGTATTGATAGAAAAAGTTGTATTTGTTTTGCAAATGTTTGCTCTTGTTTTTCAGCAAAGAATAAATAAACGCCCAGTCCTCAAAATATTTGAAAAAATATTCTTTGTTGCGCATGCCCTGCAAAGCGTCATAATAGCCAGAAATGTAAGTTATGATTTTCTTGCTCTCACCTTCGGCAAGCGCGCACTGGTCTTTTAAAAATTTTTCCAAAAACGCCTCCAAGCACTCTGGCTTTTCGGTGTCAACAATGTCAATCAAAAGGCCAAGCAGCCTGTCCTCAGTTTTGAAAACCATTTTGTATCTTATGCTTTTGCTTTCCAGCCCAAAATACTGCCAAGCGGAGAGGTCATTTAAAAGCCTCAGCGCCTTTTTCACGCTTCCAATATTGTATCTTTTGTCGCAATACAAAATTTTTTCAAGTTCAACAAGTTTTCTGCTTCCCTGAAGGTCTTTAATGTTGGAAACAAACTTTTTGGCAGAGCGAAAAGTGTTTTTCTCGATGTCAAAGCCAAGTTCGCCGGCAATTCTCACCATTCTCAAAATTCTTTCGCCGTCATTTTTTAAGATTTCGTCTGGATTTATGTTTGTTTTTAGAATTTTTTGATTTGTGTCAATAATTCCATGATACAAATCCACGCACTCGTCCTTGTTTATGTTGTAGTAAATTGAATTTATTGTAAAATCCCGCCTGAGGGCATCCTCTTCAAGCTTGCTGGTGCTTTCAACCTTTATTGGCATGTGAGAGCCGTCTTGGCCATAAACTTCTTTTCGAAACGCAGTGTATTGAAACTCCTCATCCCCTTTTGAAATGAGCAGTGCGCCAAGTTTTATGTTTTTGATTTTCACCGAAAACTCACTTCCCTCAAGCCTTTTTGTCACTTCTTCGGCGTTCACGCGGCTTGTGATGTCTATGTCATCATTTTTCAGGTTCATCAGCTTGCTTCTAACATAGCCGCCAACAACATACAAGTTTTCTGGAAAATATTTTGAAAGTTTTTTTAAATTTTGAGAAACTTCAATAAACATAACCGCTCCCAACAATAAAAAGTAAAAATATCATACAATAAAAGTAGCGAAAAGTCAAATTTATTTGACAAATAAAGTAAAACTAATATAAAATACAAACTATAAGGAAGAAGAATGAGAAAGTTAAAAGCCCAAAGACGAAAAAACATACTTGTTCAAGACCAGCCAATTGTTCGCTATCAAACGGATAGGGAACATGGTCTTTCCGAGGAGCAAATTGCCGAGAGGCTTGAACACAAACTTACAAACGACACAAAAATAAAAACATCCAATTCTTATCTTTCAATTGTTGCAAAAAACGTGTTCACCGTGTTTAACCTCATTTGGATTTTGATTGCCATAATGCTGATTGTGGCAAACGCTTGGGGAGATATGCTTTTTATGGTGGTTGTCACCGCCAACACCGCAATTTCAATTTTTCAAGAGATAAAAGCAAAAATCATGGTTGAAAAACTTTCACTTGTCTCCGCGCCAAAAAACAAGGTGATAAGAACGGGAATAACCTATGAGGTGAACAGCGAAAACCTGCTTTTGGACGACATAATTGTGCTTGAAAATGGAAACCAAATCCCTGCCGACTGCGTGATTGTGGAAGGAGCGGTTGAGGCAAATGAAAGCCTTTTAACCGGCGAAAGCAACGCCATTAAAAAATTTGAGGGAGACACACTCCTTGCCGGAAGTTTTTTGGTAAGCGGGATGTGCTATGCCAGAGTTGACAGGGTTGGAAAGGGCAACTACATTCAAACAGTTGCCGAGCGCACAAAAGACTTTAAGCCACAGTCTTCCAACCTTTTTAAAGACCTAAACAGCCTTATTAAGGCAATTTTGCTTGTGCTTATTCCACTTGGCGTTTTGACTTTTTGCAACCAATATTTCCTGCGCACAGACAACTTGATGAACGTTGTTGAAAGGGTGAACAACTCAATCATCAAAACCAGCGGCGCCGTCACCGGCATGATTCCTGCGGGAATGTATCTTTTGATTACAGTTGGGCTTTCTGTTGGCGTGATTAAACTTGCAAAAAAGAAAACTCTTGTAAAAAATTTGTATTCAATTGAAATGCTTGCCCGCTCAAATGTTTTGTGCCTCGACAAAACCGGCACAATCACCGACGGAACAATGAATGTGATTGAAGTTCTTCCACAAAATGGGGCAAAACTTTCGCAAGTTGAAGATTTGATGAAGACAATTCTTGCCAAGCAAAAAACCACGAATGCCACAAGCGTCGCCCTCATGGGATATTTTGGAAAAACGGACAACAACTTGGTGAAAGATATTGTGGAATTTTCTTCTTCAAGAAAATATTCCGCAACAACACTGACTGACGGCAAAACATATTATATTGGCGCAATTGGCTTTATTAAGGCAAACATCACAGCCCAACAGAAGAACCTTATGAACTCCTACATGGAAAAGGGTTATCGCGTGCTTGCTTTTGTTGAGGATTCAAACGCTTACACCGAAAAAATGGCAGGCAAAAGAGGAAAACTTATCGCGTTCTTCGTGCTTGAAGACCACATAAGAAAAGACGCCATTGAAACAATCTCTTGGTTCAAACAAAATGATGTAAAAATAAAAATAATCTCGGGTGACGACGCCCTGACGGTTTCAAAAATTGCAAGAAGAGTTGGGGTTGAGGACAGCGACAAATACATTTCCCTTGAAAACATGAGCCTGCCAGAAGTGGCGCAAATTGCTGACAAATTCACCGTTTTTGGCCGCGTGACGCCAGAGCAAAAACACACCATTATAAAGGCGCTGAAAATTCAAGGTAATGTTGTTGCAATGACCGGCGACGGCGTAAATGACACGCTTGCGCTTAAAGAGGCAAACTGCTCAATCGCCATGGCGGACGGAAGCGAAGTTGCAAGAAACATCTCTCACCTTGTGCTTATGGAAAGCAACTTTTCCGCCCTGCCAGACATAGTGAAAGAGGGCAGACAAATTGTGAACAATGTGCAGAATTCTTCGGTGCTTTACATTATGAAAACGCTTTTCACAATCATAATGTGCGCCACCGCCCTTGTGCTGAGAACAGAATATCCGTTCGCGCCAAGACAACTGCTGCTACTTGAAATGTTTGTGATTGGAATTCCTTCTTTTATCTTAACTTTCCAGCCGAACACCGAACTTATCAAGGGAAATTTCATCCCGCAAGTGCTGAAAAAATCCATTCCTTGCGCGCTTTTGATGTATTTCAATATGCTGATTGTCGTCATTTTGAACGACCGCACAAACAGTTTGACCATGGCAGAATTTGAGTCTCTTTCAACAATGCTGCTCACGATCATTGGCTTTGTGAACCTTGTTTGGATTTGCTGGCCACTCAACTGGCTTAGAGGGGTTTGCGTGCTGATTTCCGGCACACTGATTGTGTCGGCGCTGGCAGGACTTGGAAGGTTCTTCCGCGTGACAACCTACTCATTCCCAGTTATGACCACCCTTGTCACACTTGTAATGTGCACAATTGCAATACTTGTGGCAATGTATTACTTTAAAGAGTGGCTTTTGAAGATTAAACCCGAAACGGCAACGCCAAAAGAGGACAAAACCCAAAAAGCCATTCAAAAGTTTTTGAATAAATTCAGGTCAAAAGATGAGGTTGAAGTGGAAGAGGTAAGCAAGATTAAAGCGGTGCAGCAAGAAAAGGTTGAAACGTCACAAACCGCCGACACCATCCCAGAGCCAACCAAAACCCCTGCCCCTAAGAAAACCGCAAAAACCGCTCAGCCTAAGAAAGAAATCAAACCTACTCAACCTAAGACAAAAGCGGCCGAAACTAAACCTGCCACAAAAACCGCACAACCTGCTGAACCTAAAACTACAAAGAAAACAACAAAAAAATAAAGCCAAGTTTTCCCCTTGGCTTTTTTAACCTCATTTCTTTAGTGGATGAGATTCTTCGCAATGCAGGATGACAGCGGTGTTGTTTTAACATCGTATTTTTGCTGTCATCCTGAACGAAATGAAGGATCTAAGAATTTTTTGCGTTAGCAAACCATTTGACTACTCTTCAATGTGTGGCTGTGCAAAAATAAATAAAAGCAAAATTAAGCGAATATAATTAGCATAAAATCAGCCACGGGCTGTCTTTTGCCCACTTTTCTTTCTCAAAAGAAAAGTGGGGAGAAAAATTTTAACTATACAAATTATTAAATTTTTCTACTGCCGAGATGAGCAGGCGTTTTAGATTAGTGAACCTTGTTGCGGTGTATTTGTTTGACACCATTCTTTTAAGATATTGCTTTTCGCCCACAATGACAACCATTTTTTTCGCACGCGTCACCGCAGTGTAAATTAGGTTTCGCGTGAGGATTATGCTTGGGCCTGCTATGGCAGGAATGACAATTGTGTCAAACTCTGAGCCTTGGCTTTTGTGAATTGTAATGGCGTATGCAAGCGACAAATCAAACAAATCCACGCTTGTGTAAAGGCAAATTCTGCCGTCTTCAAACTCCACAATGACCTCTCGCGTTTGGGGGTCTATCGTTTGAATGAAGCCAATGTCCCCGTTAAACACACCCTTGCCAATTTCGGTGGCAAACTTTCCAATTTTCTTCCATTCAAGGTCATAGTTGTTTGCCATTTGCATGACTTTGTCGCCCTCGCGGAAGATTGTTCTCACATATTCAATCTGCCTCTTGCTTTCGCTTGGCGGATTTATGCTCTCTTGCAAAACTTTGTTCAAATTTTCAATGCCGCACACCCCCGCTTTGAGTGGCGCTAAAACCTGAATTGACTGCGCCTCAACGCCCAAAAATTTTGGAAGCCTGCGCGAAACCAAATCCAAAATTGTGTCTTTGATAAGTTCTGGCTCGTTTTTTGTCTCAAAGAAAAAGTCTTTGCTGGTGTTGTCAATAAGTGGCATCTTGCCCTCATTTATCAGGTGGGCGTTTGTGATAATCAGGCTCTTTTCTTCCTGCCTAAAAATTTTGGTCAGCGCGCAATAAGAAACTATGCCGCTGTTTAAAATGTCCGCCAAAACATTGCCCGGGCCCACGCTTGGAAGTTGGTCCTTGTCGCCCACAAGCACAAGTTTGCAGTCTCGCCTCATCGCCTTTAAGAGGCTGCACATAAGCGCAACATCCACCATTGAGACTTCGTCCACAATCACCACATCCGCTTCAAGTGGATTGGTTTCGTTATGCACAAAAAAGCTTTGGTCAGACTGAATTGTGTTCACTTCCAAAAGCCTGTGAATTGTCTTTGCCTCATAGCCCGTGCTATCGCTCATTCGCTTTGCCGCCCTGCCGGTTGGCGCAACAAGCGAAACTTTTTTCTGCTGATTAAGCATTATTTCCAAAATGCACTTTATGATTGTGGTTTTTCCCGTTCCCGGGCCGCCAGTGATGACATAAATTCCGTTGTTAATTGCCCCCACAATGGCGTTTATTTGCTCCTCGTGAAATTTTATGTTGTTTCTTTGCTCAAAATTGGAGATTTGCTGGCTGACATCAATTTTTTCGTCGCGCTGAGAGCAAGAAAGAAACGCAAGCCTCTGCGCAATCACATTTTCATAATAATAATATTTTGAAAGCATGACAATTTCGGTTTCGTCAACCCAAGTTGTCACCACGGTTTTGTCCGCGCAAATACTCTCAAACGCCTCGTCAAAACTTGGCTTATACTCTTCAAAATCAAGTTCCAAAGATTTTGACGCCAAATCATATAGCATCACCTTTGGAAGATAGGTGTTCCCGTTCTTTTCGCACGCGGTTTGAAGATTGTAAATAAGCCCCGCCCTAATCCTAAACACGCTGTCCTTTGGAATTCCGGCGTTTTGGGCAATTCTATCCGCCGTGGCAAAGCCAATGCCATCAACATCCTCCACAAGTTTGTAAGGGTTGTTTTTCACAATTGTGGATGTCTGCTCGTGATAAACATTGTATATTTTAAGCGCCATATTTGTGGTTATGTTGAAGCCTTGAAGATAAATTATTGTGTTTTGAACCTCGCGGTGCTCCTTAAAAGAAAACCCAATTTCAGTGGCTTTCTTTTTGCTTATGCCCGAAATTTCAGCAAGCCTATCTGGCATATATTCCAAGACGTCCAGCGTGTCCTTGCCAAAATGCTCCACAATTTTTTTTGCTGTGGCAGGCCCAACGCCCCGAATCAAACCGCTTCCCAAATATTTTTCCAAACCTGCAATGGACGTTGGCAGAGAAATTTCATAAGTTTCAAACGCATATTGAACACCATATTTTGTTTTCTCAAACTTGCCTTCAAGTTTAACCTCCGAGCCAACTTGAACGTCGACAAACTTGCCCACAACGGTGATTATGCCGTCGTCGTGGTCAAGCCGAGCCACCGTGTAGCCGTTTTCCTCGTTTCTGTAAACAATATCTTCAATAGTGCCAATAAGTGCCATAGCAATATTTTAAGATTTTTTCATCTTAAAAGCAAGCAATTTTCAAAATAATTTATTTTGTATTTTTTTATAACTTTTTGCGTGAAATTGTTGCAAAAATTATTGTTTTTTTATATAATTATGAATATGAAAAAAGTTGACAAGATATTGGAAATTGAGGCCCTTACCGAAAACCTCACAAAACACTTTGCAAACAACAACCTGCTAAGATACAAGGTTTTGTATTTCATATCTGAATATGAAAACTTATCTGTCAGCATGATTATTGAAAAACTTGGAATAAAAAAATCAAACTTTGCCCTCATGACAAAAGACCTCGAAAAAGAAGGCCTCATTTCTGCCAAACACGGCGAAA
Source organism: uncultured Clostridia bacterium (assembly GCA_947626155.1). Lineage (GTDB taxonomy): Bacteria > Bacillota > Clostridia > Christensenellales > UBA1242 > Caccovivens. The sequence goes on from CANQRC010000018.1 coordinate 10,729, forward strand.
TTGACAAGCGTTGTCGCCTGATGCGCCTCACTGAAAAGGGAAAGGCAGAACTTTCTTCTTTCATGCAAAACTTAAACAAAACTTTTGTTGACTCAAATCCCGAAGTGGAAAAAGCCATTGAAATTTTGTGTAATTATTTGAATAAAAAAATATAGAAAGGTCAATTTTTAAGCAAAAGTTAGGAGAAAAAATGTTAAAATTTTACAACTCTCTGACAAGGCAAGTTGAAGAAGTGCCAAGTCACGAAAATAAAACCGTAAAAATGTATTCCTGCGGCCCAACTGTTTATTACTACCCTCACATTGGGAATTTTAGGGCTTATCTTTTTATGGACAACATTCGCCGCGTGCTGAAATACAACGGCTATCATCTTGACGGCGTGATGAACATAACTGATGTTGGTCACCTGACCTCCGACGCTGACGAGGGCGAGGACAAAATGCTTGTTGCAAGCCAGAGGGAGCATAAGTCCCCTTGGGAAATTGCAAAATACTACACAAATGTGTTTATGGAAGACGCAAAAAAGCTGAACATTGACCTGCCAGAACATATCGTTCCCGCCACAAGCGTGATAAAAGAGATGATTGAGTTTGTGAGGGCGCTCATTGAAAAGGGCTTTGCCTATGAAACAAGCAAAGGCATTTATTTTGACATAGCAAAATTTCCTGAATATGGCGCGCTTTCGGGCATGGACATTCGCGAAAAACTTGCCGGCGCAAGAATTGCCGTTGACGAGGAAAAACACAGCCCTTATGACTTTGTTTTGTGGGTGAAAGCGCCAAAAGAACATATCATGCAGTGGGACAGTCCTTGGGGAAAGGGCTATCCGGGCTGGCACATTGAATGCTCGGTGATTGGCGACAAATATTTGGGCGAAACAATAGACATCCACACCGGCGGAGTTGACCACAAGCCCGTTCACCACGAAAATGAAATTGCGCAAAGCAACTGCCGCTATGGGCATCAAGTTGTTAAGATGTGGATGCACCTTGAATTTTTGCAGGTTGACGGCGGAAAGATGAGCAAAAGCCTAAACAACATCTACACGCTTGCCGACTTGGAAAAGCGCGGGTTTTCTGCCGAGGATTTCAGATTTTTCTACTTTTTGGCGCACTATTCAAAGCAGCAAAATTTCACTTTTGACTCGCTTGAAATGGCAAAAAACACGCTTAAAAGCATAAAAAACCTTGCAAAAGAGCATGAAAATGGCGCGGCTACTGTTGACACCAAAAAGTATGAAGAAGAATTTTTGGAAAGCATAAATGACAACCTCAATATGCCAAAAGCCATCGCCTGCGTTTTGAAAATGCTCAGGGAAGAGCGCAGCAAAAATGTTTATGCCACGCTTATGAAGTTCAATCAGGTTTTGGGCTTGAATTTTGACGAGGACGAAGCACCAGAAGAGGTGAAGGCTTTGGCGCAAAAGCGCTGGGAAGCAAAAAAGGCGCGCGACTTTGCCACCGCCGACAGTTTGAGAACACAAATTTCCACCCTCGGCTATGAAATCAAAGACGAAAAAGACGGCTACAAAATCCTAAAAAAATAATTTACTTTTCTTTTGAGAAAGAAAAGTAAACAAAAGACAGCCCATGGCTGTTTTTATTTTTTACTTAAGAGATTCTTCGACTTCGCTCAGAATGACAGCGGGCAAACACTACATTGTCATCCTGCATTGCGAAGCAATCTCGCTGACAGGCCCTCAGGCGTTGGCTCTGCAAACGAAGTGCGCCGAAGGATATCAATCAATAGCACCATGGTGCTAATGTCAAGCAAAAATAGCACTATTGTGCTAAAAATATTCTATGGAATTTAAAGATATTTTAAAAGATTTAAGAACAGAAAAGGGATTGACACAAACGCAACTTGCAAAAGATATAAATTTTAGTATGTCAATCATAAACAAGTGGGAAAACGGCAAGAAAAACCCAAGCGTGCAAGCGCTTAAAATTTTGGCAAAGTATTTTAAAGTTTCAACGGACTATCTTTTAGGCTTGGAAGACTAGCGAGAAAGATTCTTCGGCTTCGCCTCAGAATGACAGCGGACGGACTTTTTCGGTTCACTACGCTATCATCCTCATGCTGTCATCCTGAACGCAGTGAAGGATCTCAACCACTTTTCTTCAAAGCCCCACACGAGATTCTTCGGCTCCGCCTCAGAATGACAGCTGTGTTGTTGTCGCCCTCCTCGGCAAGCGTTTTTGTAATATAAGCAAGTGATTTTCTTTTGCTTACTTTTCTTTTCTCCAAAAGAAAAGTAAGTTATTTAATCCTCACTTTTATAAAACTCTTTTTACCTTTTTTCAGCAGGGCGCCGTCGCCAATGTCACTCTCGGTGATGGTGATGTCAAACCTCTCAACTTTTTCGTTCTTGAAAGATATTGCTCCGCCCTGAATAAGCCTTCTTGCCTCGCTCTTTGATGGCGCAAGATTGCATTTAAAAATTAGGTCACAAATTCCAATTGGCAGTTCGCTTTTTTCAAGTTCCACTATAGGCGCGTCGTCGCCGCCCTGCGAGAACAGGTTTTCACTCATCTTTTGCGCAAGAACGGCATCCTCCTGCCCACGAACAAACTTTGTTATCTCAAAAGACAAAACTTTTTTTGCGTTTACAATGTCTTCTTTAATAAGTTTTTTCACTTCTGGCATTGGCACATCGGTGAAGAGCGCAAACATCATCTCAACGCACGCATCCGGCGTTTGATAAACTCCCTGATAGAAGTCATAAGCCGAAATTTTTTCTTTGTCAATCCAAATTGCGCCACGCTCAGTTTTGCCCATTTTCTTTCCCTCAGGCGTGAGCAAAAGCGGATTTGTTGCGCCTATAAGATTTATGTTTGTTCCGTTTTGGAAATTCAACTTCCTTTGAAGTTCGGTGCCGGCAACAATGTTTCCCCATTGGTCCTGCCCGCCATACTGCAAAACACAACCATATTTTTGATTGAGATGCACAAAATCATAAGCCTGCATAAGCATATATCCCATTTCAAAAAATGTGAGGCCGCCCTCTTCAAGCCTGTTGGCATAAATTTCGTTTGAAAGCATTTTGTTCACATTGAAATGCACGCCCACATCACGCATAAAGTCAACATAGTCATAGCCGTTGAACCAATCGGCGTTGTTGACAATAATTGCAGGGTTCTCTCCATCAAATTTCAGGAAAACCCCAAGCGTCTTTTTAATGCTCTCAATGTTTTTCTCAACATCTTTTTTGGACATCATCTTGCGCATCTCGGTCTTTCCAGAAGGGTCACCAATTCCAGCAGTTGCACCGCCCATGAGCAGCAAAACCTTATGCCCCGCCTGCTGAAAACGCCTCAAAATGCAGTAAGGAACGCAGTGACCAATATGCAAACTGTCTGCGGTTGGGTCTGTGCCTTCGTAGAGGGTGATTGGCTTTCCGCTCTCCAAAAGTTTTTTCAGCGCCGCCTCGTCGGTGCATTGATACAAAAGCCCCCTCTCTTTCAGCGTATTGTATAAATTTGTGTCAACTTTCATTTTTAACCTCCCTAAACAAAAAAGCACGCCTGCCCATATTTTTAGGACGAAGTGTGCTTCGTGTTACCACCTAAATTCAACTATCTGGGACAATAGTCCAAACAGTCCTTGTTTTGCCATTCGCTGACATCCGCGCAAGACTTGAAATGACTGTAATTCAAACCGTGACCTGTGAGGTTTTTCACCCGCCAACCTCTCTCTGAAAGCAAAGCCGCACTTCTACTATTTTTCACTCCGCCATCTTGATTACAAATTTATTGTATCAAACAAACTTCCTCTTGTCAAGGATTTTCGTTCTTTTGCACGCTCTTTTTCTTGTTTTGCCTGAAAATATTCTTTTTGTGTCATTTCCATTGAGAAGACGGTGTGCATCTCGTGTTCATGTTCCACTTTTTCGGCTGAAACAAACCTGAAGCCACACTTCAAAGACAACTTCAAACTTGCAATATTTCTGGCAAAGCAACTCAAACACACGCCTTCAAGTTTCATATCCTCAAAGCCATGTTTCAAAGTTGCCTTAACCGCCTCGGTCATTATTCCCCTTCTGTGATAATCCTGATTTAGCATATAGCTCATCTCTCTCACGTTGTGCCCCTCAAACTCGGGATTTTTTCTGCCAAGAGTTGAAAGTTGAATTTCGCCAACCGTCTTCATCTCTGGGCGATAAATAATTGCAAACCTTTCAACATTTTTCATATCAAGCCTTATTTTTGCCCAAACAAAAGTGTCTGAATCTATTGGAGAAAGTCCGGCAGCCTCCCTGACAAGCGGCTGACTGTAATACTCCCAATAATCTTCAAAATCTTCGTCTATGAAGCCTCTCAAAATGAGTCGGCTGGTCTCAATCATTTTCATAAGCATGCCGATTATAACACAAAAGCTTTTTATTTTCAACCTCTTTTCAATATTTTTTTATGTTTGCATTTCGTTTGGAAAATCCTTGGGAATTTGATATAATCTTCTTGGTAAAGGAGAACTTATGGAAAAAAATTGTGTTAAAAACATGAAAGGCTATGGCCCATCTCCTCTCCCTCAGGAAGGAAAGTGGGACCAAGTCAAAGAAATCACCCAAATTTCTGCATTCTCTCACGGGTGCGGAATGTGTGCCCCACAACAAGGCACTTGCAAACTGACGCTGAATGTGAAAAACGGAATTATTAAAGAGGCGCTGATTGAAACAATTGGCTGCTCTGGAATGACGCACTCCGCCGCCATGGCAGGAGAAATTCTGATTGGAAAAACCATTCTTGAAGCGCTGAACACCGACCTTGTGTGCGACGCAATCAACGACGCCATGAAAAACATTTTCTTGCAACTTGTCTATGGCAGAAGCCAGTCGGCTTTCTCTTTGGGCGGACTTCCTATTGGAACAAGCTTGGAAGATTTGGGAAAATATAAGACAAGCCAGGTTGGAACAATTGTTTCCACCGAAAAAGGCGGCGTGAAATATCTCAACCTCGCCGAGGGCTACATCACAAAAATGGCTCTTGACAAAAATGGCGAGACAATTGGCTATGAATATGTTAATCTTGGGCTTCTTTTGAAGAATTTGCAAGATGATTCTCTTTCAAAGAAAGAGGCAATTGAAAAGTCGACAAAGCACTATGGCAGGTTTGACGAAGCAGTAAAAATTGTCAATCCAAGAGGAGAGTAAAAATGATTGAAGAATTGAAAAAATATGAAAAACTTCCCGAAAAACTTAAAGAATATGGCTTTAAAGACATTGACGAGGCAAAGGATTTTTGCTTGAAGGCAGGGATTGATGTTGAAAAAACTGTAAGGGACATCCAACCAATTTGCTTTGACAACGCCGTTTACGCCTACACGCTTGGAACGGCAATTGCGCTTAAATCAAACTGCAAAAACGCCAGCGAATATGCCGAAAAAATTGGCGAAGGACTTCAAGCGTTTTGCGTGAAAGGCTCTGTTGCTGACGAACGCCAAATTGGGCTTGGCCACGGCAGACTTGCAGGCAGACTTCTGGACGAAAAAACAAAGTGCTTCTGCTTTTTGGCTGGGCACGAGAGTTTTGCCGCCGCAGAAGGCGCAATGGGAATTGCGAGAACTGCAAATAAAATAAGAAAAACACCACTCAAAGTTGTGTTGAATGGCCTTGGAAAGGACGCCGCATACATTATTGCGAGGGTCAACGGCTTCACTTATGTGAACACAAAGTTTGATTATAAAGAACAAAAACTTCAAATCTTGGAAGAAATTCCTTTCTCTGACGGCGAAAAGGCAAAAGTGAAGATTTATGGCGCTTATGATGTCAGCGAGGGAGTTGCAATTATGAAGCACGAGGGAGTTGACGTTTCAATCACGGGAAACTCCACAAATCCAACTCGTTTCCAACACCCTGTTGCAGGAACTTACAAAAAGTGGTGCAACGACAACGGAAAAGCGTATTTTTCAGTTGCCTCAGGCGGCGGAACAGGCAGAACGCTGCACCCTGACAACATGAGATGCGGCCCTGCAAGCTATGGAATGACCGACACTATGGGAAGAATGCACTGCGACGCACAGTTTGCCGGAAGCTCATCCGTTCCAGCGCACGTTGCAATGATGGGCTTTATTGGCATGGGCAACAACCCTATGGTTGGTGCTACGGTAAGCTTGGCAGTTGCTGTAAGTCTTGCCAAGAAGAAATAAAGCCCACAGGGTTGAGATTTATCGAAACCCTATGGAAACGGCATGGGCAACAACCCTATGGTTGGTGCTACGGTAAGCTTGGCAGTTGCTGTAAGCCTTGCCAAGAAGAGAAAATAGCACCTCTGCTGTCATTCTGAACGAAACGAAGTGGAGTGAAGAATCTCATTCTCTCCTGTCAAACAAGGTGAAAATCTTAAATAATAGGTTGAGATCCTTCACTGCGTTCAGGATGACAATTTAACGCCCTTTTCGTTCATTCTCCATTGCTATAATAAGATAAAAAAAGACAATCACGGACTGTGTTTTGCTTACTTTTCTTTTGGGAGGCTTCAACAAAATAAAAGAGATGGCCCCTGTGACCACCTCTTGTTTTTTTGCCCAAGAATAATTGATTTTCTTTTGCCTACTTTTCTTTTTTCCAAAAGAAAAGTAAGTTAAATTAGTCTTTCTCCTTTTACGCCGTCGGCAAATCCGCAAGGCTCTTTACACTTATAGTTTGGAAATGTGCATCTCGAACCTTTCATATATGGCGCAAGTTCCTCGGCTGCTGGGTGTCCCTGAGCCTTCAAAGCCTCATAATATTTCTTCTTTGTTGCTGTGCTTTGCCTGTCAATTTCAAGTTGCGCACAAGTGCAATTTCTTTCTTTAAGTTTTAAAATAAAGTTGTCAAGCGTTCCCTGCTCGTTTATTTTCACAAGCATCCCCTGAGGGAAGTTGTTTTTTAGCGCCTCGCAGTCTTTCAGCCACTCCTCCGCCAAGCCATACTTTTCCAAAATAGGTGGGACAAAGAAGGTTGATTTTTCTGGGATTTCAAGGCTATAATCAATTGTTCTGTGCCTCTGCGCCTGTGCCAACTGCGCAAAAGAGCCATAATAAGAAGTTGTGTAGGAGTCTCCAAACTGCTCTACCAGCGCCCTCTTGTTTCGCCTTATCAAAGATAGGCTTCTGTCTTTTCTGTTGTCAGAAAGCTCTTTGTCAATATATGTAAGTTGTTCAAATTTTTTGTTTAATTCTTCAAAACACTCGGCAAGCCTAAGCGCAAAGCCTGTGTTTTCTGTCTTCAAAATTTCAATTTCTTTTCCAAGCATCCCATACAAAACATTTATTTGCCTGTAAGATGTGCTGTATTCCATGGATGTTGGCGTGAAAACTGAGGTCAAATATCTTGCATTCTCTTGCGCAAGTTTTGTTATTTTTATGTCCGTGAAGAATGTTGGGCATTTTTCTTTGTATTCTTTTGCAATGACTTCCTTGAAAATTTCCAGCCATTTGTCATAATACATCTGTTCGTCTTCTGGCAAAGCCATCCTCTTGTATCTTGCCGACTTTTCGGATGTGGTGTACATCTTTTCGTTGTTCAGCGCCATTGCAGCAATTTTTGGGATGTCAACAATATCCAGCATAACCTCTGGGTGGTCAAATGGGCTGTGGTGGCCACTTGCTTTAATCATGCCTTTGCGCCTTTCCGTCTTCTCAGGTGGCTCCGAAAAGAGTTTTTCGGTGGTGTCGGGCAAATAACAAACCCCTGCGGCAAGCCCTCCAATTTTTTCAAACTCTTCTTTTGGCGCAACATAGCCAAACTTTGTTGATGCAACCGGTTTAATCTCCATACTCTCCTCCAATTTTCTGAAAAAGTATATCACAAAAGGACTTTTTCTGTCAAGGGTGATTTTGAATAATAACTTAAAATTTGCACACTCTAAATATGGGAGGTAAAATATGCAAAAATACAGACCAGGACAAGTTGTGCCTATGTCATGCGACTACAAAGCATATGACAAAGAAGGCAGCGACGGCGGAAAACTTTATCTTGAAAAAGGTCAAAGATTTCCTGCAACCCAACACGAGGGTAGTTATTATGTAATGGATATGCACAAAGAAAAATCTGGCAAATAATCCAAAAAAGAGCGAAAATAAAGCAAAAAAAGCGAAAAAATTCAAAATTTTCGCTCTTTTTTTATATTTTTTCAAATTTTAGTTATTTTTTCTTATTTTTGTAAAGCTCGTTGAAGTCATATTCTTTGCCGTCATATTTCACGCCGACAAGAGTGTCTAATTGAACATTATGCACGCTTTGAAAAATGTGGTCCTCCACCGCCGGAATGCTCTTTTTTAGTTGCTCAATCAAAAACTTTGTCTTTTTTCTTGCCGAGGGCGAATCCTCGTCAGCGAACGCGTCACAATTTTCTGTGAAGCGACAAGCGCAGTTTATAAAATCAAGTTCGTTATATTTTACCCACGCCTTGATTTCGTCCTCGTGAACACGGTAAAGCGGACGAATAAGCTCCAAACCCTCAAAATTTTTTGAAACAAGCTTTGGCGGCATGGTTTGAATTTGTGCGCCGTAAAGCATCCCCATAAGCGTGGTCTCAATCACGTCAGAAAAATGGTGAGCAAGCGCAATTTTATTGCAGCCGCGCTTTTGCGCCTCACTGTAAAGATGTCCGCGCCTCATTCTTGCACACATATAACATGGCGAGCCGCTCATGTTTTCAATGGCGTCAAAGATATCAGAATTGAAAATTTCAAGAGGAATGTCCAAAAGCGAGGCGTTCTGTTTAATCTTTTTCCTATTTATTTCGTTGTAGCCGGGGTCCATGCACAAAAAAACGAGTTCGAAGTTCACTTTCGAAATCTTTTTGAGCATCTGCATAAGTTTTGCCAGCAAAAAACTGTCCTTTCCACCAGAAACGCAGACGGCAATTCGGTCGCCCTCTTCAACCAGGTTATAGTGTTTCAGCGCGCCAATGAACTGCGCCCAAATACCCTTTCGAAACCTCTTCGACAGGCTGCGCTCCACAAGTTGTGCTTTTGTAAGTTGTTTTTCCATAAAGTTATTTTACACTTTTGCCACTAAAAAAACAAATAAAAAAGAAAATTTTACGCACAATAACACCATGAAGAAAAGAAAGAATAAAAAAAGCATATTGGAAAGCAAAAACGACCCACTCGGCTCATACACCGGCACGCCCCTTGACAGCGACCAGCCCGTTCAAGACGCTGATGATTTATAACACATACTTTTCTTTTGGAGAAAAGAAAAGTATGCAAAAGAAAATCAGTGATTGTTTTGTGCTTCGCAATATAGCATAAATTTTGTCTATTTTTTGAGTTTTTAATATCTAGTCAACTTCCTCGTGTTGTTCTAACGCTCCGCCATTGATATACAAAATTCCGAGGGTATGCTCGCCGCAATGACTGGCAATTGTTCCGCCGGCGCGCGTTTCATAAATTTGCTTAAAGCCGCGCTCCTCAAGCGCCTTTCTTGCGTTTTCAACCATCTCTTTGGTGGCGGTTGTGTAGGTGATGAAGCCAACTTTTAAGTCTGGCTTATTGAATT
>CANQRC010000019.1 GCA_947626155.1 uncultured Clostridia bacterium
GTTGTAAAACGTCACTGCCTGCTGTGAATTTTGCCAAGCGGCAGTTCTAAGCCAAGTGAAGTCCTTTGCCACACGCTGCTGATTGGAAACTTTCCAAATCCCCATTCCTTCCTCGTAGCCCACTTCCGAGAGGCTTGGAAGCCACAATTTGTCATTTTTCCAAGCGCCGTTTCTCTCTTTTTTGCAATAGTTATAGTTGTATTGCACGCCGTTTTCGTTTGTTTGATAAAAGCCCACATTTGAAACCTTATCAGACCAATTTTCGTTTGAGCCGTTGTGCGACCAAACTGTATTTTCAGTTGTTTTCTGCCCGTTTTCCTGCCAAGAGACCGCCTCCGGCGTGACAATGAAGTCCGAAAGGTCAATCCCCTCTTTGTCAATTGTAAAAGGCGCAAAAAGGTGTTCTTCGTCCTGTTCCACTGCCACCAACTCACCATTTGAGGCATACTCACCGCCGTTGTTGAGCGCCACCGCCCTCAGATAACAACTTCCATACATATTCGCCGGGTCTTCGTCCACGGCAGTGCCGTCGTTTTGCCCGTCTGACCATGTTGAGGAAGAAGTCTCTTCCAGCCACAGTGTCAAAATATCCTTTCCTGTTTTGTCTTTTGAAAGATAAACCGCCGTCCACTTCACGCCGCCCAGCGTCACCACAACGCTTTGCCCCGCTTTCTTTTCAAGCACCTCAAAAGCGTTCATGCTCTCCGCAGTTGTGGTTGTGCCAGAAAAGTTTGAGAGAGTTGTTGCCGCGCTTCCGGTGATGTATTTTAGCAGCATCTCCAAATTCTGCCCGTCAAAAGTTTCGCCGTTCCAAAGTTCGCCAATCTCAGGCGAAGCCGCTTCCGCCTCCTGCGCCCCCTGCGCTTCCTGCGCATAAGAAACGCTATTTGGGCAAAAAAATCCCAGCCCCGTCAAGCCAAAGGCGGCACAAAGCAAAAATAGCGCAGTTTTTGTTATAATGTTTTTTACTTTCATAATCATCCTCAAGGTATTTTAGCCCAAATCACGCAAAAAAGCAAACAAAAAAATGGCAAGTGCCATTTATCTGTCCATTGTGTGTGGTTTTGGCGTCTTCTTTTTAGGCAAAGTTTGTTGTTTCTTTGTCTCTTCAACATATCTTTTGTAAACGCTTGTTCTGCTTGTTTCTTTTTGTTTTTTCTCTTCCATTTTCCCCTCGCTTATCAATACAAAACTATTATAACAAATCCAAGCGCCAAAGTCAAGCGTTAAATTGCCTAAATTTCACCTGCCCACTCGTCCATGCGCTGAAAAATTTTCCCAAATTTATGTGGGAGGACCTCGAAAAACTCTGCGCCAACTTCTCCGCGGAGGAATTTTTGAATTTGTATTCTTTATAATAATCTTTTAGGCAGTTCAAAAATCTTCGCTCGCTCATGTTTTGCCTCAGCGCGTCAAACATAAGCATTCCGCGCGTGTAGGTTATGTTCACATACTCCGGCTCGGTGGCAAACTCGTTCAAATTTCTGTTCATAGTCTCGTCCAGCCCCGTCAAATCATCAAAAATTTGCGCAAAATGAAGATAAGAATTAAGAGCGTTTTCCATAATTGTGTCGTAATTCAAGCCATATTGCGGGTTCTCTTTGTAGAAAAGCGCCGTCGAATATTCCGTCAGCCCTTCGTCCACCCACGCATTTTCAAATTGGTTGTTTCCAACCACGCCATACCACCACTGATGCGCAATCTCATGCACAATAACATAATTTTGCGTCTCGGCGTCCAAAATGTCGTCGGCAATCATCACCAAATTTGGCTCTTCCATTCCGCCAAAGCAAAAGTCCGTCTTCACAACATTCAAAACCTCATAAGGATACTCCCCAAAAAGGTCATTAAAGGTCAAAACCGCCCTCACGGATATCTCCAAATGCTCGTCAGCGCGCTGGTCGTCATAGTAAAAATAGTTAACTTGCGTTTTGCCCGCTTCGCCTGACAAAACCGAAAACTCCCGAGACAAAACAAAAGCAAAATCCCTCACTTTTTCCGCCCTAATCACACTTTTTGTCTCGCCCTCTCCTTCGCTTGAAATAACCTTGCCGGAGGAAGCCAAAACAAAGCCCTCGGGATAGGAAATTGTCACATCAAAATTTGAAACTTCGCTGTAAAACGGGTCGCCATAAGCGGAAAAATCGTTCTTCACAAATCCGTTTTCATACACGCATGCAAGCGGCAAAAAATTGCCAAAATTGAAGGCGTGTTCGCCTGCCCCAAGCCTGTGCCTAACCCTTGCAAGGTTCACAACAAATTCCAGCTCAATTTCCACGCTTTCGCCCGGAAAAAATTCCGGCGTTTGAACTGAGAGGATGTTTTTGTTTTCTGAGATTGAAAATTCCGCTTCTTCGCCGCCAACTTTCACACTTGAAAATGTTATGTTTCCATAACTTTCACCCCATTTGTAAGCCTTGTCTAGCTCCGCAACTGTCACGCTCTTCTGCCCCTCGTCAAAAGCGTTTGCATAAAGAAAAAAACAGACCTCTTTTAAGGAATTTGAATAGTTGTTATAAAACAAAACCCTCTCTTCGCATTCAAGCGACCGCTCCTCTTCGTGGAAAGTTGCCACCACCTGGTAGTGGTTAAGTTTTTCCTCCACCTTGCCACACCCCACAAGCACAAACGGCAGACAAAGCGCAAAAATCAAGATAAAAGCAAATTTTTTCATATCATAACCTATTCAAAGCCCTGTTTAAAAATGAATTTCCTCACAAAAAAGTTGTCAAAAGAAAAATTTTGTGATACAATTCAAAAAGTAGGAGAACGCTATGGCTTTTTGCAAGTATTCAATTGATATGTTGGCAAACAACACCACCGCCGTTGACAACATTTTCATAAACAACTATCTTCCTTATGCCGACGACACCGCGGTTAAGGTTTATTTATATGGACTTTATAAGTGCCAGGACGCAAGCGCGCGCGACAACACGCTTGAAAATTTTGCAAACGAGTTAAACCTCACTGAAAAACAGATTGAGCAGGCGTTTTATTATTGGCAAGAGCAAGGCCTCGTGCAAATTTTGAATGTAATTCCGTTTGAAGTGCGCTATCTTCCAATCAGCGACGTTTTAAATAGCACAAAAAAATATAACGCCAAAAAGTTTGAAAGCTTCAACGCTCAGGCGCAAGAGATAATCAGCGGCAGAATGATAACTCCAAATGAATACCGCGAATATTATGATATAATAGAGCGTTTTCACGTTGAAAAAGAGGCGCTGCTGCTGATAATTGGCTACTGCGTGCGAATCAAGGGCGACAATGTGGGCTATGCTTACATAACCACCATTGCAAAGGACTGGGCAAACCAAAAAATCACCACCAAAGAGCAGGTTCAAAACAAACTTGCAAGTTTCGACATTTTGCGCTCTGGAATGGAGCATCTTTACAAGGTTTTGGGCATCACCCACCTGCCAAATATAGAGGAATATGCGCTGTATGAAAAGTGGGTTGACGAGGGCTTTGAAGATGAGGTTCTAAATTTTGTTGCCAAAAATTTGAAGAAAAAGGGCAAGGCGAACTTTTTGATTATGGACAAGGTTCTTGACGGCTATTTTGCGCAAAAACTCTTCACGAGGGAAGACATAGAACTTTTCGAGGCGGAAAAACAACGCGCCACCCAAATTGCCAAAACGCTCACAAAAAATCTTGGGCTATACTACGAAAATGTCGGCCCCGTTGTGGACAATTACATCTTCAATTGGCTTGGAATTGGCTTTTCCGAAACAATGCTTGAAGAAATTTCAAATTACTGCTTCAAAACGGGCATTCGAACGCTTGAGGGCATGAACAAAACCCTTTTAAAGTTCCAAAAACTTGGCATTTTAACCGAGCAAAGTTTGGCGGAATATTTTGGCAGCGTGCTTGTCACCGACAAAAAAATCAAGGAAATTTTGGAGGCAATTGGCCTGTCGCGCAACGTGAATCAGTTTGACCGCGACAAATACAAAATTTGGACGGAAGTTTGGAACATCCCCGAGGACGTCATCTCTTACGCCTGCACCCTTTCAGTGGGCAAAGACCAGCCAATGCAATATTTGTCGGGCATAATGTCAACTTTCCACGACAAAAAAATAACAACCCTCGAAGACGCAAAACATTCAAACGAAATTTTGGGAACAAAGGAAAAGAAATCCAATTTTTCCAGCGGAAGAAGTTACTCAAAACAAGACATGAACGCTCTTTTCCAATCCATTGACGAGATTGAGGTGTAAGATGAGACAAGAAACAGTTGAAAAAGCGCTCTTTTCAATCCAAGCGAAGAAAAGAGCCGCAGAAAATGAATATGCAAAGCAGATGGCGCCGCTCTATCAAGACGCAAACTTCGCCGAACTTGAAAAAACTTACACAAAACTCATGATTGAAAACGCCAAAAAAGAAAGTTTGGGCGAAAAAGCGGACTTTGAAGCACAAAAGGCGCTTGAAAGAGAGATAGAAGACCAAAAAGCCAAGTTTAATGTGCCAAAATGCCCAAACTACTCTTGCAAAACCTGCAAAGACACGGGCTACACAAATGGTGAAATGTGCAAATGTTTAAAGCAAGAAATTTCAAAGATTTTGCTTGCCGGAAGCGGCTTTGAAAAACTAGAAAATTTTGACGACGCAATAAAAACCAGCGGCAGCCTTGCCCCTTATTATGAAAAAATGAGGCAATGGTGCAACAGCAAATTCACAAAAAATTTGATTTACATCTCCGGCCCAACAGGCGTTGGCAAAACCCACCTAATAAGGTGCATGGCAAACGAACTTATTCAAAATGGCAAGGTTGTAAAAATAGTAACCGCCTTCAAACTCAATCAAGATTTCAAAGAATTTGGCAAAACGCAGGCGGACGAATTTTTGGAAAAATATTTGTCCTGCGAAGTGCTTTTCATTGACGACCTCGGCACCGAACCGCTCTATAAAAATGTCACGTTGGAATGTTTGTATCTCATAATCAATGAACGCAAAATGAGAAAACTTCCTCTTGTAATCACAACCAATCTTGACCTGGCAGATTTGGTGGAAAGGTATGACGAGCGCGTGGCATCTCGCATAGCCGACCGCGAAACTTCAATCACAATAAATTTGCTTGGCGAAGACAAAAGATTAAAAATTCAAAAAAAATAAAAATATTAAAAAATACCTAAAAAATATAAATTAGGTATTTTTTCAACTATTTTTCCGCCCCATTCTATGGGATTTTCAGCAATTTTTAATTATTTTTTAAACAAGCAATATTCCGCCATTTACATTTATATTTTCGCCATTTATATAGTCGGCTTTTTCACTGCATAAAAACATCACCACATTTGCAATATCAGTCGTCTCGCCAAGCCTGCCGCTTGGGTTCTTTTTTGCAATTTCCTCAATTTCTTCTTGCGAACAAACTGCACGCGTCATAGGTGTCAAAGTCAAAGATGGGCTTACCGTGTTCACTCTTATGTTGTATTTTGCATATTCCAAAGCCAAAACTTTTGTCATCATCACAATGCCTGCCTCGCTACAAGAATAACCCATCATCCCCTCAATAAAAGGCTTTTGTGCAAAGCGCGAAGCAATGTTTACAATTCTTGGGCATTTTGATTTCCTCAAAAGCGGCAAGGCGTATTTTGCACAATTCATTTTGGCAAAAAGGTTGACGTCCATCACCTTTTTAACATCTTTCATTGGCAAATTCTCAAATGGCGCTTCAATTGAAATCCCCGCACAATTCACAAGAAAATCCAAACTTTTTAAAGAGGCAAAAAACTCTTTAACCTCATTTTCTTTCGTTACATCAAGTTTAACAATCTTAAACTTTTTGCTATTTATTTCTTTTTGGGCTGTTTTTGCCTTTTCGTCGTTGGACTTATAAATGGCAATTACCGAATGCCCCCCCCGCACAAATTGTTTGCTTATTTCAAATCCTATTCCGCTTGTTCCGCCTGTTACAACTGCTATCATAAAATTTCTCCTTTCTTTGATTATATCTAACGCGCAAAACTTTTGTCAATTATTTCTGCTCAAAAATTTCAGCCACACCCTTGCGACCTTGTCCTGCGTTGCCTTTGGAAAATCCTCGCCGTGGCCACAATGCATAACCGCATAATTTTCACTCACGAGCAAATTTAAACTTTCCTCCATTTTGTTTTTGTTGCCGCCATAGAGGTCCAGCCTGCCCATATCTCTTCCAAGCAAAACATCCCCAACAAAAATTTCGTCTTTGAATTTGTAGAGCATATCCCCCTCGCTATGTCCGCCTAGCAGCCTGTAAGAAACCACAAAGCCGCCAAGCCTCAACTCTCCGCGCTCGCCCAAAAAGACAAAATCTTCAAAATTTTCTATTTTAAACTTGCCCTCGCTATAATTCCAATCAGCGTTTTCAAGATACTTCTTCGCCTTTTCACTTGCATAAATTTTGCAGCCAAAAGCCTTGGCATATTCCAGCGCATAAAAGGTGTGGTCGTAATGCCCGTGCGTGAGAAGAACCGCCAAAACCTTCCTTCCAGCCACGGCAAGTTTAACCCTTTCAACTTCCGCGCCGGCATCAACAATAAAACACTCTTTGTCGTCTCCAACAACAAAAACATTGCTATCAATCAGCTGGGACACAACTCTTTCAGTCATAAAACCTCCAAATTAAAGAGATTATATCACAAAAAGAAGAAAAATAGAAAAGAATTCTCAAAGTTTAATTGACAACTTCGCAAAAATATAGTAAAATATGCAAGTAACCATAGGGGTGTAGTTCATCGGTAGAATGAGAGTCTCCAAAACTCCAGAGGAGGGTTCGATTCCTTCCACCCCTGCCAAGAGAAAAAACTAAATCAAACAATTTGGGAGAAAAAATGAAAGAAAATATTTTCAAAAGTTCAAAAAGTGAAAGAAGAGCGTTGAAACTTCTGCGCCCTGAATTTTCCAACATTTTATCAATAGGAATAAGCACTGGCGGTTCTGCTGAAATCAATATGGCCAAAATTTGCCCAAATGCAAAGATTATTGCAACAACAATTGATGAAAAAGGGCTTGATTTTACAAATGAAGCAATAAAAAAATATGGTATGAGCGAAAAAATTGAAACGAAAATTGAGGATGTTTCAAAACCTATGCCATATAAAGCAAACACTTTTGATTTCGTTTATGCTCGCCTCGTTTTGCATTATTTAAGCAAACAACAACTTGAGGCTGCATTGAAGGAAATCCACAGAGTTCTAAAACCAAACGGGCTATTTTTCGTGGTTGCAAGGAACAACAAAGAGTGGGAATTAACAAAGCCAGAATTTATTATTTCTTACGATAAAAAGACAAACCTCACAACGTATTACGAGCAATGGGATAGGAAAATAATTAGAACTCGTCAATTTTTATCAGAAGAACAACTTGTTTCGGCTTTTGAAAAAAAGAAATTTAAGATTCTTTCCTGCGAATCATATAAGGAATATTTATATACTGATTATGAAAGAACAATAAAATCAAAAAAACCAAATAGTCTAACAGAAATTGTCGCAACAAAAAATTAAATGTCGTTTGATTTTGCACGGCGAAGCTGGCTATGGTCCTTTTATATTGAATTTTAACAAGGGAGAATATTTAATAATGGGTTCGAATTAGTTTGTTCGTGCTCTGCCATAGATAATCTAGATTAAATCATCTGGAGAAAAATTTGAGTGAATTTTCAATACAAAATTTAAGACAATGTTTCAAAGACGGAATAACTATTGCGGGTGCTAATCTTGAACCTACAAGTGTGTTTTTTGGTACTTTTTTTGAATTTTTCAAAGATTATGCTGAAACTGACGAACAAAAAGAGTCATTGCTATGGTTTGAAAATTATTTTAATTCTCTATTAGAGGAAAGCAAAAAAACGTCCGTTAAGCCAATGAAAGTTAGTAATGGTCATGTAGTGATTGAAGATGGAATGATTTTCCACCGTTGCGAGCCAACACTCGAAACCTTAAACAATATTTCCAAATGTCTGCTTGCTACAGAATGGTTTGGGCTCCCAGAAAGTGAAGGTGAATGCAGGTTTTGTGCCTCTTTAAATACAGCAAGAACAACTCAAATTCGTAAAGGATTTACACAATTTTACACTGGGACAAAGCAAAATTGTGTGTTATATTTCGATACGTCAAATCCTTTAATGCAAAAACTTTTGCAAACCGATTATTATAGATATGCGGAACTTAAAAGAACTGCACCAAAAAAGATTGAAGAACAATACAGCCCCGAAATGATCAAATTTATGGAAAATTGGGTATTGCCAAACTCAAAAGCCGGAATTAAATATCACTCTGAGGAATATAAGGATTTAGTTTTTTATGATTGGTGGGCAATTCCTGGAGGAATTCCTGCTCAACTTGTAAATGGTGTTGGGATTTCAAGCAATAATCCTGAACTTACTTCTCAAATAAAAGAAATTTCAAAAATGTTTCCAAATGCGGTAATTTTTGATAAAAACAAACAGGTATTATATATGCCATCAAAAGAGAAAGCAAAGGCTTAGGATCTCCGAGGATGATGAAAAATAATTCTTCAAATTTTAGTGACAAAAATAAAAGGCAGCAAATTCGCTGTCTTTTTTTTGCAAAATTATTTGTTTTCTTTTGTATCTTGGCTCTTTTTGTCTTGCGCTTCCTTTTTGTAAGGGCAGCCAAGGTCAAGCATTCCGCGCGAGATGATTGGCGAAATGATAAGCCAAATTGCCGCAAGCAGAATGAGAACATAAATTGCAATTGCCCAACCGTTTCTGTAAGCCCCGCAAATCCAAGTGACAAGGTTGAAGTTGAAAATTCCAACAAGCCCCCAATTAAGCGCCCCAATCAAAGTAAGCACGTATGCAATGTAGTTTGCTATTATCATATTTTCCTCCTTGAAACTAGTTTTGCCTCAAAAAAGGAAAATAATACAAAAGTTTAAAACTTAGTTGTAGCCATATTGCCCAACATTTTTCTCGCGCCAATTTGTGTCCACCTTAACAAAGAGGTTTATCATGCACTTTTTGTCAAGCAGCCCCTCGCAATATTCCCTTGTAAGAGAGCCAATTTTTTTGAGCATCTTTCCGCCTTTGCCAATTATGATGCCCTTGTGCTGCTCCCGCTCGCAAATGATGTCAATATCAATTTTAACAATGTTTTCTTCTTCCAAAAACGAGGTCACAACCACAGCAACTCCGTGAGGCACTTCCTTGTCAAATTCTTCAAGCATAATTCCGCGCACCTTTTCGGCAATAAGAAAATTTATGCTTTTGTCTGTGTAGAGTTCTTCGTCAAAAATTGGTTGTCCCTCGGGCAGAAGTTCAACAATTTTTTTGACAAGTTCTTGCATCCCGTCTCCCGTTTGAGAAGACACAGAAATTGCAGAAAAATCAAAAATTTGCTGTTTTTTATCGTTTTTTGTTTGAATTAATAGCAATTTTTCGCATTTTTTTGATAAATTTTCAATATATGCCTTTTCTTCGTCATCCATTTTTGCGCTTCCGTCAAACAAATACAAAACAACATCCGCGCCCGCAATTGCGCTTCTGACATTCTTGTTCATAAACTTGTCCAAGTTGTTTTTGCTGTGATGAATTCCCGGCGTGTCAACAAAAATTATCTGTGCGCCCTCTGTGTTTAGGATGCCCAAAATGGAATTTCTTGTGGTCTGACGCCTGTGAGAAACAACCGCCACCTCTTCGCCCACAAGATAATTCACAAGGCTGCTTTTGCCCGCGTTTGGAAGCCCCAGCACTGCAACATATCCGCACTTCATCTGCTCACCCCAAACTTATTTAAAATTTCTTCGGCAGTTTTTTGCATAAGCGCTTCATCCTCTTTTTCAATGTGGTCATACCCCAAAAGGTGCAAAAGCCCATGCAATGCCAAAAAGCAAACCTCCCTTTTCATGCTATGTCCATATTCTTTCGCTTGGCGTTTTGCAATATTTTTGCAAATGACAATATCACCCAAAAAAAGCAAATTATCATCAAAATTGCGTTCTTTTTCAAATTTTTTTAAATTTTCGTTCACTTTTTTGTTCAAATTTGGAAAAGACAACACATCAGTAGATTTTTCAATGCCCCTAAAATTTTTGTTAAGAGCGGCAATTTGCTGCTCGCTGACAAAGTTGAGCGAAATTGAAACTGTGCCAAAATCCTCTTTCAAAACCTCTTCCGCAACGCCAAAAAGTGCGGCAATTTTTCTTTTATAAGGAAAAATTTTACCCTCAATTATCATAATAAACTCCCAAATTTTCTTCCGTCACAATGCAGTATCTGACAAAAGTCAAATCCGCCTGATTTGATATTGTATAAAATTCTTCTTTTATTTTATCATAGTTTTTAACATTTTCCAAGGCTTTTTGCCTCGCTTTTTCAACAAATTCGTCTTTGACGTCCTCAAATTTTGTTTCAATCACGTTTTCAACAAGTTCATACACCCTCACCTTTTCCATTGTGAACGGCAAAAGCACATTTTTATTCAACTTCACATCCTCCCGCTCAACCTCATACATCTTGTAAGGAATTTTCTCTTTGTAAGAATAAATCACCAGCCCAAAAAGTTTTATTTCATTCCGCTCAACATAACGCCCCGTCCTGACCACCTCAACAAAATGCTCACTATGGCTGACCTCAGCCTCATTATACACCTCCGCCAAAATTTCCGCTTTTGCCTCAACTTTTTTGATGCTTCCGCTGGTGTCGACGGTGTAAGGCTCAACCAAAACATCTCCCTTTTTCACAAAATCCCCAACCTTGACATTCAGCGTGCCAGAAATAAGGTTTATTTGCGTGATTTTTCCGTCGTTAGATGCCAAAATTGGTGGAAATGTTCCATACATTTCCTCCGGCAAAACTTTTTCTTTTATGTTAATCACAAGCGTCTGCCCCTTGATCATGCAGGATGCAAAACTTATTTTTTCAAACTTGTCCAACAGGTCAGTTTCAATTGTTTTGGTGTCAATTTTTGGCTTAAAATGAGAATAATTTTTGCTGATAAAATTCACAATTTCTGTCTTAGAAAAACTTTCAACCCCCACAATGTCAAACTGCAAAATAAATTGGCTTTGCAAAATGTAAGCCACAAAAAAAATGACAATTGCGCTTATTGCGCCATAACTTGAAAGCAGCCTTTTCAAGTTGTAAACAGGTCCAAAATTTTGTATTTTTTCTATTTTAACATTGTTTTCTTCCAATATTTTTTTCGCTTTTTTTCGGTCAAAATAGGAGCAAACAAAAGAGGTTTGTGTTTTGCTTTTTCGGTCAATTTCTTGCAAAAACACCTTTTTTGAAAGAAAATTCAAGTTTTTTTCTTGATTTAAGCCGCAAATTTCAAATTTTGTCCTATTTTTTAGCCTCATCAAACTTGTTCCACCTTTTTAATTTTTCCGCAAATTTTTATTGTGTTTTCAGAAAGTTCCGCCAAAATCATCTCGCTTCCCTCAACCATCACCACCCCGCCCTTGACCTTGAAAGACACAAGTTCTTTAGACAAGGTCACAAGCCCAAGATGCCCCTCAACATAAAGCAGATGCCCCGACATATTTATGAGGTTGAAGCCCTCAAATTCCAGCCCCTTAGGATTTTTTAAATTGTCTTTTATCTCCGCAAAAAAATTGAACATACAAACCTCAACACATTTGTATATTTTATGACTTATAAAGTTGAAATAGGAAGAAAAATAAAAAAAGATTAAGCCATTGCTTAATCCACATCATGTTTTCCAAGGATGTCGTTTCTCAAAATTTCTTGCGCCTTTTCGGGCAGGCTGCTGATTATCAGCTCAATCTCCTCCTCGCTTTTGCCTTTTAGCATTTCAAAATCAAAGTTTGCAAGCGCGTCAAGTTCGTCCTCAGGCTCTTGCTCTGTACCAAACGAAAAGTCCTCACTCTGCCCCAAGTCGTCAAAAATTGCATCATCTTGCTTTGTCCTGCCCATGTGCCTCTGCAGAAATTTTTCATATTCAGCAAATTTATCTTCCAGCGACGAGGCTCTTCTCTGCCCCAAATTGACCTCTCCTGGGTCGTCAAATTCCTGACCATTTGGCTGAGATTTTTCCTCCACACTTTCAAGTTCAAAGTCCTCAAATTGAGCATCCACAACAGGCTCTGTTCTTGCAAGTTCCTCATCAGTGACCATATTCTCGTCTTTCTCAATTTTAACAGGCTCAACACGCTCTTGCGCCTTGGGTTGAGAACTTTTTTTTGCCTTTGGCTGCAACTTTCCCGTCTTGTTGAAAGCATCCAACTTTTCCTTTTGCCTGTTGCGAAAGAAAAAGAATAGCAGAAGTGAAATCCCACAAAAAGAAAATATAACTGCAATATAAATTCCAATATACATCTTCTCTCCCTAAAAAGCGTCTCTGTTGTCAGACTTTTTTCCAATCAGTTTCCTGCGCATTTCGGTGTCCGCCTGCAAATTTTCAAGTTTATAATAATCAATTGCGTCCTTAATTTTGCCCTCGTTTATGGCTTGGATGATTGCTTTTGGCACTTCGGCGTCGTTTTCCGCTTGCCTAACCCTCATTTCCGCCTCTTTGGCTTTCATTTCCTGCTCAACCGCAATTGCCACAAGACGCCTTTGTTCAAGTTGGTTTGCGGCAAGAATTCGGTTTTTCTCAATTTGCTCTTTTTCCACAGAAAGCGACCTGTCCGCGCCAAGGTCAACATGAATCACGTCCGCCGAAACAAGTTCATACTTGCTGTCCGCGTCCACGCCCGCGTCAAATATGGCCTTGTCAATAAGTTCCGGCCTGGAAACAAGTTCGCTTGCCCTGGTGGTGTTTGCAATTTTTGTGACAACCGCCTCAACCGCCCTTGCCGAAACGGTTTCGTCCGTCACACCCTTGAGGAAATTTTTCAAATTCACTTTCAGCGTCAAGGAAATTTTCACAACAACTTCGCGGTTGTCTCTCGCCGCCGAAGTGATGAGCGGCATCTCAATAACCTTTGGGCTTACGCACTGCCTAACCACTTCAACCACGTCCATCCCCGCAACATCAACCGCCTTGGCAAAATCAAAAGAAAAGTCAAGTTTTGCGCTTTTTGAGGCAATCATCCCCTCCACAATTTTGGATGGGTGGCCGCCAGAAACAAGCACGGTCTCAAGGTCAAAAAGAGTCAGCCCCAAATGCGCCTTTTTTGCAAGCACATACGCGCCCACAACTTGCAAAACATCAATTTTTCTCAGTTTCATGCTTATTGCTCTAAAGCCAGAAATAGGGCAGCCCGAAAAAAAGGCTGTAAAATATGCTTTACAAGGCAAAAGCACCAAAAACACAACACATGCCAAAAGCAAAATCACCGCCAAAACAATTGCCACAATAACGCCAGCGTTCATAACCAACCTCACTTTGCTTCATTATAGCACAAAGCAAATCAAATGTAAATAGCAAATTTTAATTTGACGGCCCAATGTCGTTTTCGGCGTCATAATAGAAAAGGTTTGTCAGCGCAACTTTAAAGTTGTAATTTATATTTGGCCTTGTTTTATCCTTGACAATGTCGAAATAAACTTCCATATAGTCGCATCCGTCCTCGCCCATAAACATTTCTGGGTTAAGCGTGCCGAACGTTCCATAAGAGGAAGAAGGATTTGTCATATAATATTCCCTTGCCCTGTTAACGCCGCTGAGAGGGAAGCTGTTGCCCTCAAACTTGGTTGCGTCCAGCGCGCCGTCGCCAATATTGTTGTTGAAAGTGCCATAAACGCTGTCAAAAATCAATTTTTTGTCAATTTTAATGTTGTTTCCGTCAACATCACCCGAAGAAATGTAAAGCCAATACTGGTCAGGATTCTTCCCCGCGTCAATGTCAATAAAAGAGGTGTATCTTCCATAAGGAATTTTCATCTGCATTTCTTTAAAAGTAATAAGCGTTCCCCCGTCGGCAGTTTTGTCGAAGAACCTAAAGCCAACATTTATTGTAATTCCGTTTTCTGTGTCATAAACCTTTGTTGGGTCGCTTGCCCAAGCGTCATGCTCAAAATCAGGGTCGTTGTCGTCGTCATAATATTCAAACGCAAGCCAAATGTCCGTGAGTGGAAGTTGGTTTTTGATGTCACTTTGTTGTGGCATAAACACCAAGCTTTGATATTCTCCCGCCTCAATAAATTGGAAAATATAGTTGTCGTCGCTTTCTGCCTTTCCGTCAGCGCCCTTGTAATTTGCAAAAAAGTTGTTTCCCGGATAGTCCGTCACGGTTGACGCCATATATTCTTGGTCAAGCCCCAAATACACGTCATTTCCGTCTTCGTCTTTTTTTTGAGAGCCGTTTTCGTCAAGCACAACGCCAATTCTCGTCTGCGCGCAGGCATAGTCAATAATGTTTTCCACAACCGCCTTGTAGTTTCTGTTGAAACTGATGTCTTTGTCGGAGTCTCTGGTCACGGCGCCGCTTGAACTTTTGTTATACATCTCAACTTTAAATTTGTCTGGGCTGTTGTTGCCAATAACCTTGTCCAAAATAAACCTTACAAGTTGCTCTCTGTTCTTGGAAGTAAGCCCAACAATATTTCCCATTTGATTATACCAAAGTTTCACTCTTTCAAGCGCCTCGGTGATTGGAAGAGTCTCGCCACCAAACTTAACCGTTATAGGATTTTCTTTGGTTAAATCAATTGTAAAATCAAAATAATCTTTCTCTGCGGCATTCTCATTTCCTTGGTCATCAACATAATCAAAGCCAAGCACAAAAAGATATGTGGCATATTCCAAGGCATCCTGATAATAGTTCACAAGTGCCCCTTCAAATATTGAGCCCTCTACATAACTTGGCGAGAGATAAAAGTCCGCATAATCGGCGTCTCCCTCTATGGTCTTATAGTATCTTGTTGTGTAATATTGTGAGAAGGATGGAAGACTGTCAGCTCTATCAAGTGCAGCCATCTCAAGCAACCAATCATTTTGTATAGTATACAAATTATTGTTTTTTTCTGCATTCATTTTGTCAAAAGCAGTTCCCACAATAGAAGTCGGAACGGACCAATTCCAACCTTTAGTTAAGTCAACTGTAACAATTTGGCTTGTAACGCTTTCACTTGAATCCAAAACACTTGTCACTTGAGTGATTGTGTATCTTAGGCTGTCATATAGATAATATTTTTTATTCTCTTCATCCCCAACAAATTGACCGTATGTCAACCCGTTATTTAATTCTTCTTTTGTAAAATCAAAAATTTCGCTTTTATAGTCTGTTGTCGCGCCCTCATAAACCGAATAAAGTTGCTCAAATATTACATGTGCAAAAATATTATAATAATTTTCTGATGCGTTTGCGCCAACCGCTTCCTTAAAATTGTATGTAGCCGGCTTAGACAATGCCTTAACCCTGTCCAGCATCCTCGTGCTTATTGGGTCACCAATTGGATTGTCTTCGTCACCAAAACTCTCTTCCCCCATTCCGCATCCAACAAAGAACAGGAAAACAAAACATAACAAAAACGCTAAAATACGACCTTTCTTTTTCATATTGTTATGATAGCACAAAAAATAAAAAAAAACAAGGAATTTTTAATTCCTTGTAAAATTTTAGTTTCTTTTTGTTTCAAAATATGGCGTTACGGAAGTGTTTAACTTAATATTGCTACCATTTTCATATAATTTTGCATTCTTCTCGTCTATCTCTGCTCGACTAAACTCAATAATTAAAACCTTATTCGTATCCAAATTTAATAAATTATAATTCTGCCCATATTGACTATTTGCCACGCCAACTTTTAGGTTTAATTCCTCCATTTTGCCATTTGTTTTTTTGACTAGTAACATAAATTCACTTGCTGACTGATTGCCCATGTCGCCGCCAGGAGTTATGCCAGAATTTTTTGTTTTATACCCAAACAAAACTTTGGCATTTGCAAATTCATTAAGCCCCTCTGCCTTATTTTTTATGCTATTTCCCTGGAAACCATCTTGTGCAAGTTTTATCAAAACATTGTCTGCCATTGTTTTAAACTCTTCGTCATTTTCAAGCGTTGATGTTGCACAATTTGAACCCGTGCGCAATGTCAAAGAACTCTGCGACAAATACTTTTTAAAATCTTTATCTGTCAATTTATCTGCTGTATAGGACTCACTCAAGATAAAATAGTTATAGGATTTTGAATTATTTATACCAGAACAATATGTCCCAAATCCAAGCCCTTTCTCATTTCTTTTTATATGCGTAACTTTTATAAGGTCCAACTTAATTCCACCATTTGCCTTTGTCAAAATGGTGCTGTCGGCTTTTAGGGTTTCTTCCAAAGCCTTTGCAAGAACAGGAATGTTGTATTCTCTTTGTCCGTTCACAGTTTCATAAACATATTCTCCTGCTGGCTTTGTCAAATCCTCAAACTCTGGAATTTGCAGGGTTATTTCGCCAATTTGTCCCAAAGAATATTCCACATTATTTATCGCCCAAGTGACCGTTGTAAGGCCCTCATCCACGCTTGCAGAAACACTTTTGTTATCAACAATCCCAAGCAATTTTCCGTTCTCAAACTTGGTCCATTCAGCACCATACAAGATGAAAGGTGACTCGGTTATAATTTCGTCAGTTGCAGCCTCTCCAACCCAACTGCCTTCTGCGTTTTTATAAATTTTCACAACATCATAATAAGCCTCTGCGCCGGGCTCATTTTTCGTTCCAACATAGTAGGTGTCCACATTCCCAGTTGAAACTTTAAGCCTAAATCCATCATCCAAATTTTGCGCATAAAAACTTTTTTCACCCTCTACATAAAGGAAGTTCAGAATTTTTTCAGCCTCCCCTACAAGTGCAGAAACTCTTCCAGCTGCCTCAAAAAGCGCCTTTTTGTCGTCAACTTTTCCGTCGTCGTTGCCGTCGTCTTTTCCTTCGTCAGGAACAACAGGTGGCTTCTTGTCATCTTTGTCCTTGTCTTCTGGAAGGACCTGCTCATGCTTTTGGTCGTCATCAATAGGCTCGTCAGGCACCTTGCTGCAAGCGCCCAAATTCACAGTTCCCAAAAACAGCCCGCCAGTCAATAAAAGCAATGCGGCATTCTTAATAAACTTTTTCATAAAAACTCCTTAATATATAATATCACCCACAAAAAACTTTTGCAATACATTTTTGAAAAATTTTGAAAATTTTTTCCTCCGCCACAAAACCCTGCCGTCATTCTCCGCCCTCGCTGTCATCCTTCGCCCTCGCTGTCATTCTGAACGAAGTGAAGAATCTCAACCACTTATCTTCGAAGCCTCGCCCGAGATTCTTCCTCTCCGCTTCGCTCCGCGTCAGAATGACAGCGGGGCAACCATCACCCTCAAAGACGGGCATTCACAAGACCCCAACGCCCCACTTCGCAAGAGAGTCTCCCACAGAGATGGACATTCACACTCTCAATCCCGCCATAAAATTTTGGAGAGAAAGGGCTTTGCCTGCTCTTCAAAATTTTATGGCACTCCTACCGCAGCAAAATGCACAGAGTGATTTTGCAAGGTGCGGAAGGGGGCCCGTGGGGGAAACGGATTTTAGCGGTTAGGCTTTGCCGTATCCGCGTTAAGAAATTCTAGTTGCCCCCGCGATTAGAGGATGTTGTGAAAATTCGCGCTCATAAAGTGCTGATAGGTTTCAACATAGTGTTTTATTATATCCAGCGAAACATAAAACTCAATTGGCTCTTCTTCGTCAATGTATGTTTTTAGTCGAACAATTTCAACCCCAAGTTCCTCCACCGACTTATGATTGACCAAAAAGCACAATTTGCTTTCATTCTCCCGCCAAGAATACTCCAAATTGTCCACAAGGCTTGCCACTTCGCCGTTGACAATTCCGCCGTTTTTCTCCACCGCACTTTCAATTTGATAGCAATACCTGTTCACCTCATCAAGCGAACTTACAACAAGCCTGTCCTCAATGATGCAGACCGCCACAAGAACGCCAAAAAGCACAAACACCGAAACAAGTTTGAACCAACTCCACTTTGTCATTCTGTCACCTGCCCAAGAGGTTCAACTTGCAGCGTCTGATACTTTTGTCCAAACTTTTGGAAAAACACCGAGCCGTTTTTGTCAATTGTCATCACAAGAACATCTTTCACCTTTTGAATTCCACTTTTTTTCAAAAGATTGGCAAGTTTCTCCTCGTCCATGTGCGCCACTTTGAGGTTCTCTTTGTTCACTTTGCCCTCCGTGATGATGCTGATTGGAATAACACTCTTTTCGGTTTTGATGTTCATGTCGCCGGTTGTGAGCGGCGCATATTCACTCTTTGACAGAACGCTCATTTTCCCGTTAGTTTCCATAACAGCATATTGCACCTGCTCAACCTTAAAATATCCGCAGCCCCTAAGCGCCTCAAAAACATCATCCACAGTTATGTCAAGATTTTTCAGCGCCTTGTAGTCTATGCCGTCAGGGTTGATGACAATCACCGGCTTCCCACTCAAAAAACAAGAAAAATTGCTGCTGAGTTTGCTTAGCATTGTCAGTATGTAGTGAAGCACCACAAGGGTCAAAAGTGGAATAATTCCATGAAGCACCGGCATTGAAACTTCAGCCATGGGGATTGTGGCAAGGTCGGCAATGATAAGCGTAAGGACAAGCTCAAAAGGTTGCATTTCGCCAAGCTGCCTTTTGCCCATAAGTCTATACAAAAACAAGACCACCAAATAGATGATAATTGCACGAACTACAATTGTTAACATGAAAATATTATGAGTAAAATTTGCAAAAAATACAGTTTTTTCAAGTTTTTTTAGCATTTTTGCGCTTAAATTTTGCAATTTTTGCTTTTCCAACAAATTTTTCTTTAAACTTTATAAAATACATTTCAAAGTTTACAACATTGAAAACAAGGCACAAAAGCACAAACACAGCCATTCCAATCAGCCCCGAAAACGACAGGCAAAAGAACATTGGCAAGAAGTATTCAAACAGCGCGCAAGTGAATGAGGAAATTGCCATGCTTGGAATTGAAAAGAGAAGAAAAAGAAAGAAGGTTTTTGTGATTTTAAACTTGATTTTCAACTTTCTCTTCAGCATTAAAAGGTTTAAAATTGAAGTTGCAATTGACGAAAGCCCCATTCCAACAAAAAGTGCGTTCACCCCAATTATTTTTGGCAGGAAGAGGACGCTTGAAAAGAGGAAAAGGCTGCCCACAAGAAAATTCAAAAACGACTTCACTTCAAGCCCAATTGAGTTTAGAATTGTGGAGGCAATTCCAGAAATTCCCATTGGAATCATTATCCACGAAGAAAACTGCAAAAGAGTTCCGCTTAGGGC
>CANQRC010000020.1 GCA_947626155.1 uncultured Clostridia bacterium
TCCAATTCAAATTTGTCCTTGGCCTTAAATATGCCTGCTCGCGCAGCACTTCCAAAGAGGTGCGCTTTTTTTGAATTGGATATGTCACGTCCGTTTGGCAAAGAATTTCCACTTCGGTGGCGTCAAGCTCATAAGGTTGTTTCGCCTCGGGCGTAAGTTTCAAAACGCCGTGGCAAAGTACGCTGCTGCCTGTGTTCAGTTTTGTGACATCCGCATAATTTTTCAAGGTGGTGGCGTTTAAAACAACTTGCAAGCCCTTGAAAGTTGTGCCGTCGTTGAGGTCAATAAATCCAAAGGTTTTCATGTCTCTTACCGACCTAACCCATCCGCCAACAGTTATGTTTTTGCCGGCAAAACTTTTTGGGTCAGTCTTAATTTTCAACAAATCAACTTTTTTCATGTTTTTCTCCTTTTAAGGTGTCAGGCGGTCAGGCCCGCGGAACAGGAACTCGGCTTCTTTAACTGATGGCAAATTTAAAAGCAGCATTGTAAGCCTGTCAACCCCAATTGCAAATCCGCCGTGAGGTGGGATTCCAAATCTAAAAAATTCCAAATAATTTTTAACATCTTTTCCAAGGCCTTTCTCTTCGGCGTTCTTCTTGATTTCTTCATAGCGGTGTTCTCTCTGCGCGCCAGAAGTGATTTCAATCCCTTTCCAAATTAGGTCATAGCCTTGCAAAACGCCATTTTTTCTCATGTGATAGAACGCTCTTTTTTGTGGAGGATAGTCGGTCACAAACAAAAACTCATGCCCAAACTTATCTTTTGCAAGCCTCTCGCAAAGCCTCTCGGCCTCGGTTGTCAGGTCGGTTTTTTCCTCTTCGGGAACGGTGAAATTGTATCTTTTTTCAAGTTCTTCATAAACATCTTTAAGGCTCATTTGTGGGAATGGCAGCGTTGGCACAACAATTTCCACGCCAAAAACTTCCTTCACCTTTTCGCCATATTTTTCTTTGGTCTTTTTAAGCCCATAGGCAAGCATTTCTGCCTCTAAATTCATCACATCCTGAAAGGAATTTATATATGAAAACTCAACGTCAAAACTTGTAAACTCAGTTGCGTGCTTCTTTGTGTGAGATTTCTCAGCACGGAAGCATGGCGCAACCTCAAAAATTCTTTCAAAGCCGGCAGCCATTGCCATTTGCTTGTAAAACTGTGGGCTTTGAGCAAGATAAGCCTTGCGATCAAAATATTTCACCTCAAAAACTTCTGCGCCGCTTTCACTTGCCGTGTCAATGAACTTTGGCGTGTGAATTTCGGTGAAGTCTTTTTGCAGCAAATATTCCCTCATGGCGTTTACAAGTTCGCTTTGAAAACGGAAGACAAGCTGATTTCTCTCTGTTCTAAGGTCAATCCAGCGATAGTCCAGCCTTTGGTCAATGGAGCTTTCTGGGCCAATAGGAAACGCCTCGGCGTGGCTTGTGATTTCCACGCTTTGAGGGACAATCTCAATTCCGCCAAGTTTAACATATTCGTTCAAAACGGCAGTTCCCTTAATTTTAACGGTGCTTTCAAGCGTTGCATGAGAAAAAATCTCGGCAATTTCTGGCTTTTCGTCCTTGACAACCGTCACTTGAATTTTGCCAGAAAGGTCTCGAATGACCACAAACTGCATACTTTTTTTGTCGCGAAGGTTTTCAATCCAGCCTTGAAACTCCACTTCTCCTGGCTTTATTTCTTTAATATTCATTTTTTACTCTCCTTTTTCGCATTAGAGATAAAAAAGCCCTAATGCATTATTTACATTAGGACGAAAATTTTCCGCGGTGCCACCTAATTTGTCGCAAAGCGACCACTTTGATATTCAGTTCAAACTCGGAAGTGTCTTTCATTTTGCATTTTTTAAGGCGCTCTCACCTTTTCGCCCCTCTCTGTGAAAAACTCTCAAAACTACTCTCTTCGTCAGCGTTTACGTATATAGTATAAAAGACTTCAACCCTGTTGTCAAGCAAAAGAGCAAAAAATTCCCAAAAACAAGCCTTTTGGCATAGAATGAAAATGGAAAAGCAACTTAAAAGAGGCATTTTATGACAAATTGTTTTTTAAATAATCCAAGACCAATTTTCTGCCCTTTTGTAAACCTCAATTGCACGCAAAATCAGGTTGTGAACCCAACTTTGCCGGGCAACTTTGCATACCTTGTGCAAGTTCCGGGCGAGGTGGGCGCGGGCGAAAATTTTGACCTTGGCGTTCAAAGTTTTTCGGGCAACAACTTCATTCCAAACGGCATGGGCGGAATAACCCTTCAGGCGGGCAGTTATGAGGTGACCTATTCGGCTTCCGCCACAATTCCTGCCTCGGGCAGCGTTTCAATTGGCTTGACGCTTGACGGCGGCGTGGTGGCAGGCTCAACTGTCACTTCCACTCAAACGGCTGGCGACAACGTGAACTTAAACAGAACGGTGGCGCTGACTGTTCCTCAGGCTGGCACGCTTTATTTTACAAACACTTCTGCCACTGCCGTCACGTTTGGCTTTGCAAGTTTGTTTATCAAGCCGCTTTAAAATTTGTGCCAGAAATTTTTGGCACAATACATAAAAAATTTGAAAAATGTTTGATTTTTTGTTTTTGTTGCTTTACAATAAGAATAGAAGAAGTCAAACGGCGCAAACTAAATCAGGAGGTGCAAATGAACAGACAAGACCTTGAAGATGAATACATTTTTAATAGATATTTGTTTGAACTTTCTGACGGAAGTTTGGAATTTGCAGACAAATTTGTCAGGTCTGGGGAAGCGCTTAGACGGTTTGACAGAGAAAATTCTAGGGAAATGTAGGTGAAAAAGTTTAAGGCGATTGTTTTGAAGGCGAGAGACAAAAAAGAGAAGGATAAAGACATTCTTCTTTTTTCTATTGAAGAGGGCAAAGCTTGGGCAACGCTCAAAGGCGTCAAAAGCCCAAGTGCAAAGATGAAACAGGCGCAAATTCCGTTCACTTTTGGCGAATTTATCTTGGAAGAGGGCAAAGCGGGAAACATTGTCACAAGCTTTGAGGCAATAGAAAGTTTTCGCGAATTTTCTGAGGATGTTGACAAATATTTTGCCGGAATGGGCGTTTTGGAGGTGATAAACTGCCTCGAATTTTCCTCCGCGGCAGAGAGGGCAAAAATTTTTGTGCTAGTTTTAAGGGCGCTTAAAACAATTTGCTTCAAAAAAATAAATCCAATCTACGCGCTGGACAAGTTTTTGATAGAACTTTTTGCCGAAACGGGAACGGAGTTTTCAACGGAAAAATGCAGCGTTTGCGGCTCGAAATCTTTTGACAAACTCCACATAAATTACCTCACCGGCGAACTTGTGTGCGCCGGATGCAAGGATTTTAACTGCGAGGAACTTTCAAAAACCACTTTTATGGCGCTGAAAATTTTGAAAAACACCGATTTTGACAGGCTGGAAAGTTTAAAACTCTCTTCCGGCAGCGAAGTTGCTCTTTTGAGGATCCTTTCAAGAAATTTTGAGGCAAGGTTCGACACCAAGGCAAAATTTATAGGCATTTTGTCTTAATTAAAGCGCATCAATCAAAATATCTTCAATTTTGTCACTTTGAATTTCAAATTTGACAAAATTTTTTTGTTTGCCAGAGAGGGTGATAAATTCGGTTGTTGAGAGCGGCAAAAAGGTTGTCACACTGCCAAAAAATTCTTTTAGGCGCTCCTCGTCAATGCTCTTTTTCAGGTTCTCGCTCAAAAACGAGAGCGCGCAGTCAAAATCTTTTGCCCTCACGCTTTCAAGCATCTTGTAAGGCGCAAGTTCACGCTGATAAGCTTTGTTTTCTTTAAAGAAATTTGCCTCTTGCATAGAAATCTCCTCCCCAAAATTATAAACCGCTTTTCTAACTCTTCCGTCACTGTCAAAAAAACTTCGCGTTACAGAAAGTTTGTCGTTGTCAAAAGAAAGGTTTTCGCCCTCAATGTGCGAAAGTTTGTTTCTTTTGCAGTTGAAAGCATAAAAATTTTTCTCAAACTGCACGCACGCATAGTCTTTCACCTTAAAAATTTTGTAGTTGGCTCCGTTGTGTGGGCAAAGATAGGTTATTTTCTTGTCGCCGTTCTCAAAAGTGAGGTGCTTGTCAGAAATTGTAATATTGCAATTCTTCCCCGCTACCGACAAGGTCTCTTTTTCTTCAATTTCAACTTCGCTTGGCGGCTCTAAAAAAATTATCTTTTGCCCTGCGTTTGAAATCACTGAAAAAAACTGATTTTCAATTGGCGAGAGCAAGTTTATATAAAAAGGCATGGAAGATTGGGGATAAATGAGCAAAAAGTCCTCGTCCTCAATTTCAAGCATATCATTTTCCTCCAACATCACGCTTTCGCTATCCGTTTTCACTAAGCAAGAATATGGGGTCTTCAAAAAATATTTCATAGAGTATTATATTGCATTTCAAAAGCGTTTTATACCCCAAAAATACTGACAAAAATTGACACTATTCATATAAAAATTGTGTTTTGAAAACAAATTTTTGGCAAAAATTTCTTGCAGGAGGAAAGTATGAAAATTTGGAGTGATGGCGAGGTTAAAGCGCTTTTTAAAGAGGTTGAAAGTGTGAAGGCGGACGGGCTTTCGCTTAAAGAGGCATTTCTCAGTCATGCGCAACGCTATGGCAGAAAACAAAATAGCGTTAGAAACTATTATTATCACGAAGTTGACAATTTGCTGGGAGACGCCGGTCGCTGCAAGAGGCTTGGAATAGATATTTCCGTTCATGACAAAACCCATTTTGAAAGTTTTGACAAACTTGCCGAGGAAAATTTGTTTGAAGAGATTGAAAAATTGTTGTCGGAGGGGCTTTCTGTGCGTTCGGCGTGCCTAAAACTCAGCGGCGGCGACCTGACATTGATGACAAGATATCAAAACAAATATCAAAACATGAAAAAGAAACTTGGGGCGGAGAATGTCATTCCGTTCAGGCAAAAACTTTTGACCGAGAGCGACATCAACAGCCTTTTTCTTGGGCTTGTGAAACTTATAAAAAAGACGGCGCTTGAAGAGGAAAAAAGCAAGGACGGCGATCTCTTAAAAAAGGCTTTTGAAGAAATTGGAAGAAAAGACAGGCAACTTGAAGAGTTAAAAGCAAAATTTGAGAAGTTGAAAATTGAAAACGAGGCGCTAAAACTCGACTTTGACAAGCGCGTGGCGTTAAAAATTCACCTTGACAAAAATAGATTAGATAAAAAAGAAGAGAACACAAAAAGGGTTTGATTTCTTTGACAAAATGTGCTAAAATTATGACATGGAAATCAAACTTGTCTCTGGCGCAACCACCTTTGAGGCGGGCGTGAACTGCATCAAAAAAATTGATTTGTCTGATTTGGAAGCGGAAAACATTGTTGTTGTTCCCGATAGTTTTTCTATGCAGGCGGAAAGTTTGATTTTTGACACACTTGGAATAACCTCAACTTTCAATATTGAAGTTGTGGGCATTTCGCGCCTTGCAGGAAAAATCCTCAGGCGAAGCGGAATTTCCTATCAAAGAACAACCCCTTTGGAGGAAGTGTTCAACATTTTTAAAGCGGTTAAAATTTGCGAAGAAAAGTTTTTGTATTTCAAAAAATGCGACATAGATTTTTGTGCAAAAATTCTGCAAATAATAAAACAATTTAAGGCGTGCAAAATTAAGCCATCCTTTTTGAGCGAGGTTGGCGACGAACTTTTGGACAACAAAATTCACGACCTAAAACTTGTGTATGAAGCGTATGAAGAACTTATTAAAGACAAGTTGGATTTATCAAAATTTTTGGATTTTTTTGTGGAAAATGCAGAAAAATGCGAAAATTTATCAAAAATTAACCTATTTTTTGCAAATTTTGATGCTTTTTCGCTGGAAATCAATTCTTTTATCTGTCGGCTTGCCGGCTTTGTCAACAAAATTTTTATAGGAATTTCAAAGCCAATATCAAGTGGAAATGCGTTTATTTATGAAAACGATATTTTTGAAAAAACTATGAAACTTGGGCAGCAATTTTCGGTTAAGGTTGAGGCGGAAAACATTCCAACAAAACTTGACGGCCCTGCGCTTGTTATGGCAAAAAATTTGTTTTCTTTTAAGATTGAGCCAAAAAAGTGTGACTTCTTTTTGAATGTTGTTGCAAAAAATATGCAAGACGAAATTGACTTTGTGGTCAAAAGCATAAGGCGGGAGGTTGTTGGCGGCGCAAGATACAAAGATTTTGCCATTGCCTGCGCCGACAAAAAATATTTTGAGCCGCTTCTTGACGAATTTTCAAAATTTCAAATTTCCGCTTATTGCGACGAGGGCGTAAACTTGACGCAGACGGTTTTGGGGCGCGCGCTTTTAAAATTTGTTGAAATTGCAAAGTTTGGCTTTTCAAAAGAGAGGCTTGAATATCTTGTTCAAAATCCAATTTTTGACATTGAAAACGCGCAGGAAATTTTGCAACAGATAGAATATTTTGACATAACAAAAGAGGCGGAATTTTTACATAAATTTCCTCAGTTTGAGGATATTTTCAAAAGAATAAAGGCGCTCTCGTCCTGCCAGACGCTTGGCGAATTTTGTGACGCGCTTGCCCAGCTTTTGGGTTGTTTAAAAGACGAAAAGATCTTGCAATATTTAAGCGAGGAAAGCCACTTTAAAAAAGAGAGCGAAAACAGGCAGGCAAGGGAGCTTATTGAAAAGGTTTTGGAAAAGTTGAAACTTATTGGCGGGGAGGAAAAGTTTGAACTGCCTGACTTTGAAAGCCTGCTAACGCTTGCGCTTCAAAGCGTGAAAGTTGAAACGATTCCTTCCTATATTGATGCCGTTTTTGTGGGCGACGTGACGGAAAGCTATTTTGAGGATGTCAAGACGCTTTTTGTTTTGGGAGCAACAGCAAGCGCACTTCCAAAGATGCAGTCAGATACCGCAATAATTGACGATGACGACATCAAAAAACTTAAAATTGCCATAAACATTGAGCCTGAAATCAGGACAATAAACAGGCGAAACCGCTTAAAACTTTTTGAGGCGCTGCTTCACGCAAAAGAAAGGCTTGTTGTTTGCACGCCGCTGCAAGAGGGCGACAGAAAGTCAGAACGCGCTGGCTTTGTGGCAGACCTTCTTAATATGTTTGAGGGCAATGTACTTCACACTTCCGCACTTTCCGATTTTGACAGCCCACTCTTCACTGACGAAGAAAAATTGGAAAGGCTTTTGTTTTCAATTGGCGCAAAAGAGAACTTGCTTGAAACTTATTCCAAGCTTCTCACTGAGCGAAAACTCAAGGGGTGGCTTGGCTCGATTGGAAGCGTTGCAAATTCAAGCGTGCCAAAAGTGAAGCAAATTGAAACTTGCACGCCAAAGCCAAAACTCAAAATTTCGGCGTCGGAACTTGAAACCTATTTTGCCTGCCCATTCAAGAGATTTTTGCAATATGATATGCGGCTGAAAACAAAGGAAACAATCTTGCCAGACAAGCGAAAATTTGGAAATTTCATGCACGAACTTTTGCACAAATTTGTGGATGAAAACAAGCAAAATTTTGCAAGTTTAGACGAGGGCAAACTTGACGAATTTTTAAAGAAAAACCTTGCGCAAATTGCAAAAGATGTGTATGACGAAAAAGTTTTAAAAGAGAGGCATTTTTTGTCTTATTTGCAAAATGAGGCAAAAATTATACTAAAAAACGTGTTAAAAGAGCAAAAAAACAGTGATTTTTCGCCATTTTTGCTTGAATTTCATGTAAAAGAAAAATTTTCTGACAAATTGAGCTTTGAAGGTTTTGCCGACAGAGTTGATAAAAACGGAGAATATTTTAGGATTATTGACTATAAAACGGGCGAGACGAAAGGCGTTTTGTCAGACCTGTATTATGGCAAAAAATTGCAGCTGTTTTTGTATGCCGACTGCATTGCAAAGTCAACGGGTTTGACCCTTGGCGGCGTTTATTATTTTGACTGTCAAACAAAGTATAAAAAAGGCGAAAGCAAACTTCTTAAAGGGGTGACTTTGAAGTCGAACGAGATAATTGAGGCCATGGACACAAGGCTTAGAACCCAAAACATCAAAAGCGACATAATTGGCTTTCACCGAAAGAACACCGACGAGAGCGGTTTTTCATATAAGTGGGGCGCGGTCACAGATGATTTTTCTGAAAATCTTAAATATGCACGGGACATTTCAAGCGGCGCAATAGCAGAAATTGAAAGTGGATATGTTAAGGATAAGCCATTTAAGGATTCCTGTGAGAAGTGCCAATTTTTGAGCATTTGCAAACACAAAAAAGATTTTAGAGACACTCTGAAAAAAGGTGAGGACGAGGATGAGTGAGCAAAAGATTTTGGAACAAGATGAGGTTTTGAAAAACGACAAACAGAGGATGCTTGTCAGTGCATCTGCGGGCAGCGGCAAAACCCACGTCATGATAAAATACATTGGAAATTCGATTGTGAAAGACAAAATTTCTGTGAAAGATTTGCTTGTTTTAACCTTTACCAAGGCGGCGGCAACCGAGATGAAAGAGAGGCTTCAAAGAAAGTTGAAAGAGGCCCAGCAGAGCGATTTTGTTGTTGAGCAACTTGACCTTTTGCCAACCGCAAACATTTCCACAATTGACGCTTTTTGCGAAAAATATATAAAAAAATATGCAAATTTGTTAAATTTAAGCGAAAATTTTGTTATTTTAGACGAAAATTTGTCAAAAAAATTGAAAATGACCGCTTTTGAAAAGGCGCTCGAGAAGTTTGAATCTCAGGACGGATACCTTGAACTTATGTTCTATTATAAGAACGACAAAAGCAAAATTCAAAGCATAATTTTTGAAATTGAAAACCTTGTAAGTTCGGTTGCGGACAAAGAAAAGTTTTTGAACATGAATGTGGCTGAGGCGGAAAAACTTTTTGACAGTGCAATTTTGTATCTTGAAAAAGAGTTTAAAAGAAAACTTTCCGAAATTTTAAACAAAATTTCCGCGCTTCATTTGGATGTTTTTGAAGAAAAGTTGAACGCCTTGATGAAGCCAGTTTTGGCGGCAGAAAATTTGTATCAAATAAGTTCCATACTTGAAGACTTGACACTTCCAAGAGCGCCAAGCAAAAACAAAATAGGGGAGCAAGTGGCGCTGCAACTTGCTGCCCTGAAAGAGCAAATTGGCGACGAGTTTGACAAAATTTTATCCTTGAATTTGGGAGATAAAGACAGTTTGGATTTTCAGAGAAATGCAACCCTTGAAAAACACTTTATTGACTTGTTTAGGCTTTACACTTCTGTTGAGGACGAGCTGAAAAGGAAGCAAAATGCGCTGGATTTTGGCGACCTTGAAAGATATATGGGGCTGCTTTCCACCAAGGAAAACTTGTTTGCAAATTTTAAATATGTTTTCATTGATGAATATCAAGACACCAACAAGGTTCA
Source organism: uncultured Clostridia bacterium (assembly GCA_947626155.1). GTDB lineage: Bacteria > Bacillota > Clostridia > Christensenellales > UBA1242 > Caccovivens. The sequence continues at coordinate 9,351 of CANQRC010000020.1, forward strand.
AGAAAAAATTGTGAAAAACGTGGCCAAAAACTGCAATTTTGTTGCGGTTGGGGATGTTAAGCAGGGAATTTATGGGTTCAGGCTGGCAAGTTCCGAGATTTTTTTGAACGACTTAAAAGAATTTGAGGAAGACGAAAATTCGGCAGTGAAACTTCTTAAATGCAATTTCAGGAGCAAGCAGTGTATTCTTGATTTTGTCAACGAGATTTTTGCCGTGTGCATGACCACAAAAACAGCGGGCGTGGACTATGAAAACACCTCAATGCTGGACGGGCGCGGCGAGTTTGCCGAGGAAGAGGGGCGCTCGGTTTTTGTTGACATCACAAAGCCCGAAGAAATTGAAAAAGAAGAAAAAATGGCTGTTTATAGCGTCAAAAATGCGAAAATTTTTGAAAAAAATGAGTTTAAACAAGAAATTTTGGATATTAAACGCAGAATTTATGAGGTTATGGACACCCAAATCAGCGACGACGGCGTTTTGAGAAAATGCCGTTTTAGTGATATTGCCATTCTTTCAAGAAAGAGAGATGATTTGTTCAACGAAATTGAGGCGGCGCTTCAGGAGTGTTCAATTCCTGTTGTGTCAAACACGCGCACAACACTTTTGGAAGAGCCAGAAATAATGATGCTTTTAAATTATTTGCGACTTTTGATAGATCAAAATGATGATGTCTCAATTTTGAGCGTTTTGCTTTCGGGACTTTATGGGTTTGATTATCAACAAATTTTTGATGCCAAACAGAAAAAATCACTTTTTGAGGTTGTTTTTCAAGAAAAAAATCAAATTTTTGACCAATTTTTGAAAGATTTTGAAGAATTTAGATTTGATTGCGTGGTTGTTGGAGCAAGAAAAGCTTTTGTAAAATTGTTCTCAAAGACGGGTTATCTTGCTTACATAAATTCTAAGAGCGAACACGAAAAATTGAATTCACTCGTAAATCAATTTTTGAGCGAAATTGAAAAGAGCCAATTTGCGTTTGACGTGCCGGCGCTTGTCAATTATTTTGACAGCGTGGAAATCACCGCCACGGGCGAGATGTCATCTTCGCCAGACGCAATCCTGCTTTCCACAATTCACAACAGCAAGGGGCTGGAATATCCCGTTGTGTTTTTGGTTGGCTGCGACAGAAGTCTTTCCAAGGCGCGCCCAAAAGCGGACGTTCAAATAAATGAAAAGTTTGGTCTTGCGTTAAAATATTTTGACCGCGCCTCCAACAAAGAAAACATTTCGGCGAGGATGTTGGCAATCAAACAGAGCGAGGCGGAAAAGGATTTTGTTGAAGAGCTTATGCTTTTCTATGTTGCGCTGACTAGGGCGAAAAACAGGCTTTACCTGTTTGGGAATTTCAGCGAAAATATCTTTTCAAAATACAGCGTTAGGGAATGTGACTGCTATTTTGACCTTGTTTTCTACGCGTTAAAAAAAGAAAAAGAATGCCTGCTAAAAAACGGCTTATATCAAACTGACGACCGCGAATTTGTGATTTTGGACAAGGTGGAAGAGGAGGATTTTGGAACGGAACAAAGCCTTGAAAACGTGGAAAAAGACGACGAAGTTGCCAAGAAAATTGAGGAATATGTAAACTTCAAATACAAGTTTAATGACAACCTCAATTTCAGGCTGAAAGAAAGCGTGACGGCGCTCAGCCACAAAGACCAAGAGGATGAGTTTTTGAAATTTAACAATGAAAATTTCACTTTTAGCGGAAACTCAATTGAAATTGGAAACGCTTATCACCTCGCGCTGAAACTTATTGATTTTGAAAAGATAAACGCGCCAAGCGACCTTGAAAGTGAACTTGAAAAACATAAAGACGCGCTGGATATCACTTTAATAGATAAGAATATTCTATATAATAATATTCAAATTTTAAAGCCTCTCACCGCGGGCGGAAAGGTGTTTAAAGAAAAAGAATTTATTATGAAAGAAAGCCTGAAAAATCTTTTGGAGGCAAATTTCGACGACAAAATCATGGTGCAAGGAATAATAGATTTGTTTGTCGTCAAAGATGGAAAAGCAATTCTTGTGGACTACAAATTTTCAAATTCCAAGTCAGATAAATATTTGATTGAAAAATATAAAAACCAATTAAAATTATATAAAATGGCAATCACAAGCGGCTTAAAACTTGAAGTTGAAAAGGTTTATCTGTTGTCCTTAAAATATTCAAAACTTATTGAAGTTGAGCTTTAAAAAAGCAAAATTATTGCGTAAAATGGGCAAAAATTGCAAATATTTAGCATATTTTTTGCCTATTTTTTTCTCATTATTTACCGAACAAAAAAATATTTTAAAAATATTTAAAAAATTATTGAAAATTGTTAGTAATTATTTTTTAACTTGTGTTATACTAATTCCGTAATAGGAGGTTCTTATGATTTCAACCTTGGGAACAATCTTTCAGAGCATAACTGACGCTTTTGCGGACGCCGTCAGTTACATAACGCCAGATATTTTGTTTTTCATATTCTTGGCGGGAGAGGCATTGCTTGTCTTGTTTTTTGTGTTCAAGTCAATTTTTTCATATGAAGCAAGATTAAACCGCGCCCTAGAAAAACTTAACTATTGGCTGTTCGACAAAAAAAATGTCACGGAAAACAACATTCGAGAACTCAACGCAATATTTAAGAGAAAAACGCCAAAAAGATTGTGCTATTATTGGCAACAATATATTCTCTTCAGAGAGGGGCCTCCATCTTCTTATTTGTCAACCGAAAATTTGATTGACAAACCTATTAAAACAAGCAGTTATGAGTCCAACATCAAAAACCTTGGGCTTTGCACCATCCTTTGGGCGATGATAACCGCAATGTTTGTTATTGTTGTGAACAACTACACCAACTTCCTTTCCGGTCAAACGGCAATTTTGGCGCTGCTTTGCCCAATTTTTGTTGTGTTCATTGGAATTGCATTTATAATCTTTTTGAGATTTAGAAAAAACAACACCTTAAATTCTCTTTATCAAAATGTTTCGCTGTTCGACCGTTTTATGGACAACGCGTGTGTTGACCTTCCATCTTACATTGACTATCAAATTTTGTTTACTCCAAGAGAGATTGAAAGCGGGCAACCTGTCCTTCGTGAATTTTTGGATTACCGTGCAAGAAAAGAAAAAGAAGAGTTTAACAGAGCAAAGGTTGAAGAGTTTGACCATGAGGATTATGACTTCACAGTTGCGGGCGTAGACGGCAGCATGGTTCTTGACAGAGCAATGAGGGAAAGCGAAACATTCATTAAGAAAAAAGAGAAAATCCTTTTGCAAATTTCCCAACTTGAAAGCTCGCTTGACAGCCGAAGAAAGAATTTTGACTCTGTTCAAAAAGAATATCAAACAAAAATTCAGGCGTCAAAAGAAAATGTTGACAAATTGAGACAGATGCAGGAAGAGACCACCAACAGAATTGAGGCCAACTATTATAGAAAACAACAAACGCAAGAAATTGGCAAACAAGAACAACTTGAGCAAGAATTTGAGCAGCAGAGAGCAAAATACTTGCTTGAAAAGAACGAGGGCGAAGAGGAAATCAGCAGACTTAACGCCGAACTTGAAAACAACAAATCAGCCGTTGAAGAGGCAATGCTTAGCGAATATAAAACATTCTTCAATAAGTTCTGCAAGAGCGCTGAAAAAGTTGTTGGACAAGTTTTCCAAATTAAGTTTGACGAGATGAAACAAGAAAACGACCAGGCGCAGCAGAGAATAAACGAACTTGAAGTTAAACTGAAAGATGTTCCACAGGGCGTGTATGACGGAAGCCTCAATGACGAACAACAGGCAGAGGGAACATATGACAGTGATGGAAATTATGTCTTCCCAAACGGCACATATTATGACAAAAACGGAAACTTCCATGATGAGGCGGGGGATGTTTACTCCCAGGACGGAAAACTTATCTTGAAAGTTAGAAAGCAAGCAGATGAAAAACAAGTGATTGATTTCGACGCATTTGACTCGTTTGATTTCATGACGGATGCAACGCAAAAAGGTGATGTTTATGGCGTTGCGGAGGACATTATTAAAGATGTAAACCAAGATGACGACATTGAAATCATAAACAACGCTGAGCGAAGTGACCCTGTTAAGGCAAGAGAAGAGGCGAAAAAGCCAGTTGTTAAGCAAAACAAAGAAGAGACACCTAAGAAGAAAGCAGAGCTTAAAACGGTTAGCCTAAACGAGCTTGAGCAGCCAGAAGAAGACAAAAAAGACGAGGCAGAGAAAGAAGAAAAAACCGAAACTGTAGAACCAATTAATTTTGATGTTTTTGAAGAGGCTGAGCCGGTTAAGGAAGAGCAGCCTAAAGAAGAGAAAGTTGAACCGGCGGCTGAAAAGCCAAGAAAGAAAGCGGGTAGGCCAAGAAAGATTGTTGAAGAGAAGACCGAGCCAAAGAAACGCGGTCGCCCAAGAAAGGAGGCTGCTGAGCCTGCTCAAAAGAGAAGCGTTGGCAGGCCAAGAAAAATTGTTGCAACTCCAACCACAGAGCAAAAACGTGGCAGGGGCAGACCAAAAAAGAGTGAGTCGATTGATGAAATCAACAAGAGGCTGAAGGAAGAGGAAGCGAGAATCAACGAACTTAGAAGCGCTTTGAACCATGACCTTCAAGATGCCATGAGCGGAATGAATGGCGGAAGTGTTGATTCTAAACAAACTCGAAGAGAAGAACTTATAAAAGAGATTGAAAGCCTTCAAAAAGAAGCACAACAGGTCATTGCGAAGAACGAGTCCGAAACAAAGATTGAAGACATAAACAGACGGCTTGAACAAGTTCTTGAAGAAATCAAAAACCTCAACTCATAACAAAAAAAGACCAAGCATTTGCTTGGCCTTTATTTTTTAACAAATTTAAATATTAAAACAAACCTTTAAACATATGAATTTGATTTGTTGCAAATCCATAACAAAGAAGCGCTGCTGCCGCCAAAACTATGAGGACCCCTAAAATATAATTCCATTTTTTGGCTTTTGGACGGCCCGTTTCGTTGCAATAAGAGCCATTGAAGAAGAAAGCCAAGCCCAAGAAATATAATATGTAAGGAACGGTCATCAAAAGGCTTAAGTTTTTTATTACATTAAAATAGTAAATAAGCCCAAAAGCAATTGCGCAAAGTGCAAAAAACATAACAGCAATCAAATATTTTTTTGATTTTTTTGTTTGTTCCATATTCCCTCCAATTGTTATTATGATAAAGACTTTTAAAAATTATGTCAAACAATTTCGACAAATTTAGTCAAAATTTGGCACAAAACAGCGGTCGGAACTCTCAAAATCTTGAATGTAGCCGTTTTCCAGGCCAAGTTTTTCAGCGTGAGTTAGCACTGCCTTGTATTCAATTGGGGTGATTTTTCTCTTCAATTTTCCCTTTCCGTTTGGCAAAAATTGGCTCATGATAGAGATTTTTCGCTCAGGAAAATTCTCTTTAATCTCGTCCAGAACTTTCAGCGAATTTTGAACGTATCCCGGCAAGACAAGGTGGCGAATCACCACGCCTTGAAGCATAAAGTCGCCCAAAAATTTGTCTTCTTTAAGCAAACACATCTCTTTTATTGCAGGCAGGGCAGCGGAGAAATAGTTTGTGCAAGCCGAAAATTCCTGTCCGAGGGTGTCGTCCGCATATTTGAAATCTGTCAAAAAGATGTCCACAAATTCGCTTATGTGCCGAACATTTTCAACCGTTTCATAGCCGCTTGTGTTCCAAATCACAGGCACTTTTTTGTTTATTTTTTTGAAAGCCTCCACCAGCGCCGCCGAAAAGTGGGTGGGAGTGATCAGGTCAATTGCCGCGTTTCTCTCTTGCGCGCTCTCAATCAGCGACACAAACTGGTCAACGAAATATGTTTTTCCAACTCCGCCGCGTGAAATCTCGTGATTTTGGCAGTAGTCGCAGCCTAAATTGCAGCCGGAAAAGAAAATTGCAAGCACGCCCTTGCCTTCACTGTTAAAGCAAGGCTCTTCCCACTGGAAATTCTCTATAATTTTTGCAATTTTAATGTCAAAAAGTTCGTGGCAAAAGCCAGGAGTTACACTTCTGTTCACTTTGCATTTTCGCGGGCAAATCTCACACTTTTCAAACTTTTCCATGGCAAAATTTTAGTTTTTTTCGCCATTTTTGTCAAGAAAAACTGACCAACTTCAAAAATACTAGACAAACGGCATATTTTGTGATATAATAGGTTATTGAAAATTATATTATTTTAAGGAGAATTATTTAAAAATGCACCCGAGTAGTTTACTTGATGTTGTTCCGTTTGGACTTACACATGGAATTTTGATTATTGCCATTGTTGTTCTTTTGATTTGCTCTGCTTTCTTTTCTGCCGCCGAAACCGCTTTTTCTTATATGAATGTCATTCGCGTTAGGACCATGGCGGAAAACAAGGTTAAAGGCGCAAGAAAGGCGCTTTACATTTCCGAACACTCTGACAGGGCGCTGACCACAATTTTGGTTGGAAACAACATTGTAAACATTTTGTCAACCACCCTCTGCGCGTTTATTTTGTCGCAACTTCTTTCTGATGCAACGCTTTTGAACGTGTTGAACACCTTGGTGATGACAGTCATCATCTTGATTGTGGGCGAAATTTTGCCAAAATCCATGGCAAAGGCCAGCCCAGAAAAATACGCGTGCAGGTTTTCGTTTATTTTATATTGGTTTATGAAACTTTCTTATCCAATTGTGATTTGTTTCTATGGACTTCAAAAGTTATGCACCAAGAAAATTGAAAAATCCAAGTCAAACGTCACCGTCACTGAGGACGAACTTGAAAGCATCATTGACACAATGGAAGAAGAGGGCGTTTTGGGCAAGGAGCAGGCGGACATTTTGCAAGGCACATTCAAAATTCAAGAGGCAACCGCTCACGACATAATGACGCACAGGGTGGATGTTGTGTTCTTGGACATAAACACCACAAACGAAGAGATTGAAAAACTGTTTTTGGAACACGAATACAGCCGCTGGCCTGTCTATAAGGACAACACCGACAATGTGGTTGGCGTCTTGAACATTAAAGATTATTTCAATGCAAAAATTGTTGGAAAAGAATTTAAACTTGCCGACATTATGACCGAACCTCTCTTCACCGCCGAAAACACCGTTGTTGACACGCTTATAAAAGAGATGCAAAAAGAAAAGAAACACCTTGCAATTGTGATTGATGAGCATGGCGGCGTTTCGGGAATTGTCAGCATGGAGGACTGTGTTGAGACAATTTTTGGCGAGATTTTTGACGAAACTGACGAGGACGAAACCGAGCCAAACATAGAACAAATTGGCGACGACGAATATGACATAGACGCCGAGATTACAATTGAGGAGCTGTTTGACCGCTTGCAGATTGAAAACCTCCCAGAAAATCCTTACCAATCAGTGAACTCTTTCATCTTTGACCTGTCGGAGGATGTTCCGGAGAGAGGAAATCAATATGTTTTCAAAACAATTGACGAGATTATTGACGACGAAGGCAACCTCACTCAGCACAGAATCAACATGATTTTCACCGTCACCGAAATGGACGGCCGCAGGGTGGAAAGGGTTAGGCTTAAAATTGAATATGTTGACGCCGTGAAAAATGATGAAAATGACGAAAAATAATTTTGTAAATTTTGCGCAAATGTGCTAAAATAATAAACGAAGGAGATAAGAATGAACAATATAGAAAATGTAATTAAGCCACATCTTGTAAAACCTATGCTTGAAAGCATTGTTTTTGACAAAAGACAGTTGCCTGCCCCAAACACAATGATCAACATCAAGCCAGAAGATATGGTGGATGTTAGAAAGGTGTCAGAAGAAATTGTAAAGGTGACAGTTCAAAGAAGTCTTGTTGTAACACCAGACAACCTCATGAGATTGGCAGTTGCAATGAGCATAGAAATTCCAATTGACAGCATTGAATTTATGAAACTTCAATCACCAAAGGAATATATCAAAAATAGCCAACCTGTAAGAATTTTGATTTCTTACATTTCAAGCCTTATCACGGATCTTACTATGAACACCTTCCTTGGGCCTATTGTCACGCTGCCAAATATTCAAGAATAGCGCGGGGACAACTAGAATTTCTTAACGCGGACAAGCCCGCCCGGTTGTCGTTATGCCTTAGAGCTGTCATTCTGAGCATCCGCCCGGCTGTCATCCTGAACGAAGTGAAGGATCTCGGGCGTGACCGCTAAAATTCGTTTTCCCCGCGAGCCTCTTTTCGCACCTTGCAAAATCACTCTGTGCATTTTGCTGCGGTAGAAGTGAATTTCCAATTTTGTATGCCGGGCAAAGCCCT
>CANQRC010000021.1 GCA_947626155.1 uncultured Clostridia bacterium
ATTCCTTGGCTGGCAGCCATGCCCTCAATGTCTTCTGGAGATGTTTCAAGACGAACAAGCACAACTTTGCCTTTCTTTCCACCTTGTTCTTTTGCTTTTTCAGCGGTGAAAACAATCTTTCCGCAAGCAGCGCCAGGTGAAGCAGGAAGTGCCTCGCCCACAACAGTGGCTTTTTTCAGTGCGTTAGGGTCAAAAGTTGGGTGCAAAAGTGCGTCAAGTTGTTTTGGGTCAAGCATCAAAAGGGCCTCTTGCTCGTTAAGCATTCCCTCTTTAACAAGGTCAACGGCAATTTTGAGCGCTGCGCGAGCGGTTCTTTTTCCGTTTCTTGTTTGAAGCATATAGAGTTTGCCTCTTTCAATGGTGAATTCCATATCTTGCATATCTCTAAAATGCTTTTCAAGTTTTTTGGAGATTTCAACAAATTGTTTGTAAACTTCTGGATTCTGTTTTTCAAGTTCTGAAATATGTTTTGGAGTTCTAATTCCCGCAACGACGTCTTCGCCTTGTGCGTTCATCAAATATTCGCCATAGAAAACATTTTCGCCGGTTGAAGGGTCACGAGTGAACGCAACGCCTGTTCCGCTGTCGTCTCCCATGTTTCCAAACACCATGGACTGAACATTTACAGCAGTGCCCCAATTGTATGGAATGTCATGCATTCTTCTGTAAACATTTGCTCTTTCATTGTCCCAAGAACGGAACACAGCCTTAACTGCCTCAACAAGTTGTTCTCTTGGCTCTTGTGGGAAGTCTTTCTTTTGGCTTTCTTTATAAAGTTTTTTGAAGAGTTTGACAATTTCTTTCAAATCATCAGCAGAAAGGTCTTTATCATATTGAACGCCTTTCTTCTTTTTGATGTCGTCCAAAATTCTTTCATATTTAGATTTGTCTTGTTGCATAACAACATCACTGAACATTTGAATGAATCTGCGGTAAGAGTCATAAGCAAAGCGAGGGTTGTTTGTAAGCTTTGCAAGCCCCTCAACAACGGTGTCGTTAAGGCCAAGGTTCAAAATGGTGTCCATCATTCCAGGCATGGAAACTCTTGCGCCTGAACGAACAGAGACAAGAAGTGGATTTTCAGCATCGCCGAAAGTCTTTCCTGTGATTTTTTCAATTTTGGCAAGGTTTGCCTCAATTTGGCCGAGAATTTCGTCATTGATTTGACGACCGTCCTCATAATATTTTGTGCAGGCCTCAGTTGTGATTGTGAAGCCCTGAGGAACAGGCAAGCCAATTTTTGTCATGCCAGCAAGGTTTGCGCCTTTTCCGCCGAATTTGGCTTTATCGTTGCCGTCAGCCTCTTTAAATAAGTAAACATATTTTTTCATAAAAACATCTCCTTTAAATTTATGTCACACATATTATAACAAAAATTGTCTGCCCTTCGCAAACAATTTAACAACAAAACACAAATAAAACACAAAATTTTTTATTCCACCATTGCGCCAATAAAATCAAGAAGTCTCTCCCGCCCAAACAGGTTTTCGCTGGAAAAAGGAAGCACCAATTCTTTTCTGATTCCAAGCCCCTTGGCAATCATTGCGCACGCCTGCGGAATTTTTGTTTTTGCAAGTTTGTCAACCTTTGTTGCAATCACAACATAAGGAATTTGATAGGTGTTCAAAAACAAAAGCATTTGCTTGTCAAGTTCGCTTGGCTGGTGGCGGCAGTCAACAAGCACAAAAACGGTTTTGAGGTTTGGAGAGTTGAGCAAATATTTTTCCATGAGCGACGCCCAATTTGCAAGGTGTTGCTTCCCCGTTTTTGCATAGCCATAGCCGGGCAAATCCACAATTTTGAAGAGGTTGTTTACAAGAAAATAGTTAATCATCTTTGTAAGCCCCGGTGTGGAAGAAGTTTTTGCCAAGTTTTTTTGCCCCACAAGGGCGTTTATGAGAGAGGACTTGCCCACATTGCTTCTGCCGACAAATGCAAACTCCACCATGTCATCTTTTAAGATTTTGTCCTCGTCCACCACAGAGGTCAAAAATTTTGCGCTTGTTATGTTCATATTTTTATTATATCAAATTCCCAAAAATTTTCAAAATAAAAAAGGGCTTAAAGCCCGCTTTTTAAAAGTTTGATGATTTTTTTGAACTTTTCTTCTTCGGCGTTCACCGCAGAATTTATACTCCCGCGAAAGACAACAAATTTTTGATAAATAAATTCGGTGATGAAATTTATTATCATTGTCATTGCCATAACAAGATAACTGTTCACCCCTGCTCCAACCATTGCCACGCCCCACCAAATAGAAAGTGGAGTGAACACCAAATAAAAGCCAAAAGTTTCAAGCATGGCAAGAGGCACATTGTTTGCAGATTTGAAAGTCCATTTCCTGTTTACGGTGAAGTTCCAAATAACAGAAAGCGCAAGCGAAATGAAATATGCATAGCCATAATATCCCCAAGTGTATTCAGCCGCGCGCTCAAAAGTGAAAACAAACTCGTTTAAAAGCGTGAATGAAACAATTTGAATAATGCCTGCGGATATTGAGAAAAGCGTAAATTTTATTGCTTGAAAGATGTCTTGCTTTTTCAATGTTTCTCCCTGACAACCCACTTGTCGTCTTCAAAGAAAAGGTCTTTGCCCGGCGTGAGAACCCTTGCAATTCTCTCGTCGCCATAGCCGCAGTCTTGAATGCTGTACCACTCACTTGCAACGCGTTTTGTGGTTTCATAAACTCTTTTTGTGAGGTCGTCAATCTGCGCCCTCTCGTCGCCCTTGGTCTTGTCGGCAAACACTGGCTCGCACATAGCAAAATAAACTTTATATTTAAACTTTCCGTTTCTCTTTTGTTTTCTTTTAAACAGCGCAATCATAGGAAGCACAGGCACGTTGTTTTTTACTGCCATAGAAAATGCGCCGCGTTTGAAAGGCCTAATTTCGCGGTAATATGGCCAAAGTGCAGCCTCGGGATTGTAAAGAACAGGCTTGTTTTGGCTGAGAAGTTCGCTGACGTCCTCGTTGAACTTTTTCATCCCAGACAGGCTTTCTGCAGGAAGAGGAATTCCGCCAAGTGAGCGCAAAAAGAATCCAACGGCAGGCCTTTTGATGTTTCTTGAAAGTGTTGTGTAGTAAATTTTTCTGCCGCTGAACACGTTTGTGCCAATGCTTAAATCGTCATACATATGAACGTGGTTGCAGGTTATGATGAAAGGCTTTCCTTTCAAAGACTTTCTGTGCTTAGAGCCAAAAATGTAAAATTTGTATTTTATTGCAAGAAATGGGCCAAAAATGCAAATTGCAAGCGCCCTAAAAATGGCAGCCCACATACGAAAAAATATATTGCGTGGCTTATACGCATATTTGTCATCAAACTTAACTTCTCTTGTGTCGTTTTTTATCTCAAGAATGTGTTCATCAGGATTATCTGGCCTCTCAATGCCGTCTTCGTCAATCATAAAAACTCCTTGTAAATCCTTTAGCAAGTTTATTTTACACTATTTATACATAAAAATCAAGCGTTTTAATAAAAAAAGCAAGTTAAAGCAAAATCTTGCCTCGCACAATTTTGTGGCGCAAACTCATAAAGAAAATTGGAGGTTTTTATGGGCAACTATTTTGGAACTGACGGCGTAAGAGGAGAATATGGAAAAAATCTCAATTTCGATTTGGCATTTTCGGTTGGGAACGCCCTCACACAAATAAAAAAATCACCAAAAGTGGTGGTCGGCCACGACACGCGGCTATCTGCCGACGCAATCACGCTTGCCCTCAGCGGCGGAGTGGTTGAAGGCGGAGGAGATGTGACGTTGGTTGGCACAATTCCCACTGCGGGCATATCCTATTTGACGGAAAAATTCCAATTTGACTATGGCGTAATCATAACCGCATCCCACAATCCGCCCGAATACAACGGCATAAAAGTGTTTGACAGCACGGGCAGAAAGCTTTCGGACAGTCAAGAGGATTTCTTGGAAAACTTTTTTGAAAGCACCCACCACTGCACCCAAATAGGTCATTTTTATTTCCAACCAAACTTGGCGGAGGACTATTGCCGCCACCTCAAAGAGAGCGTGGAGGCAGATTTGAGCGGCCTTTGCGTTTGTTTGGACGCCAGCAACGGCGCAAGTTACAAGATTGCGCCCTCCGTTTTCAAAAGCCTTGGCGCAAAGGTCTTAAAGGTTGCCTGCAAGCCAGACGGCGCTCACATAAACACAAATTGCGGCTCGCTGCACATAGAAAATTTGGTCAAGGCCATAAAAAAGAGTGGCGCCCAGCTTGGTTTTGCCTTCGACGGAGACGCCGACAGGGTGATTGCCGCCTCATGTGACGGCACAATTTTCGACGGCGACAAACTGCTCTACATTTTGGCAAATTACTTTAAAGCAAACGGCTGCCTCTATGCCAATTCTGTGGTTGGCACAAGCCACACAAACAGCGGAATAATGGTTGGGCTGAACCGAAACAAAATAAACCTAATTCGCACTGATATTGGCGACAAATATGTTATTGAGGCCATGGAAAAGATGAATTTGGTGCTTGGCGGAGAGCAGTCTGGGCATATAATCATTCGCAAATACGCTCAAACCGGCGACGGCATTTTGACGGCGCTGAAAATTTGTGAAATAATAAAAAAGACGGGCAAAACTTTGGGCGAACTTTTTGACGCAAAACTTCTCTCGCAGGCAAACATAAACATGGTGGTGAAAGACAAAATCAAGGTCATCAACAACGAAAATCTAACAAATTTAATCAACAAAATTGTCAGCGAAATTTCGCCAGCCGGCAGGGTTTTGGTTCGCGCCAGCGGAACGGAGGACAAAGTGAGAATAATGGTTGAGCATCCAAGCCTCTCCACCGCCACCACCCTCGCCAAACAAATTCAAGACCTGATTGAAAAGATTTGAGCAACAAAAAAGAGGCTAGGCCTCTTCCATAAGTTTTAAAATCTTTTCAAACTGTTTGTTTTCTTTTTTATTGAAATTATCTTTCAAATCTTTTATTGTTTCAAGTTCGTCTTTGTTCTCAAAAAGTTCAAAGAATTTTTCTGTTGGCGCAAGAGTGTATTCTCTTCCGTCTTTTTCAGATTTTTCTTTGGTCAAAAAGCCTTTGTTCATCAAAGTTTTAATTTTGTAGGTTGCGTTTGGTGAGGAAATGTCCAAAAATTGGGCAAATTCGGTGATGGTTGGCTTGTTCATCAAATAGATACATTCAAGGCAAAGGTATTCGGTTGTGGTTAAACTTTCACCGTTGTCTTTAATCTTCTTGAACATACTTTTATAAAGCGTCAATTTTATCTTTCTATATAAATTTCCAAACCTAAATTTTATCTTCATACTTCACTCTGGCACTCTATTCTAACATTTTTTGCCCTCAAACACAAACATTTTTCCAAAAGTTTTCCTAAAATTTCAGTTTTTCGCCGTATTTTGGGACAATAACACGAATTTCGGGGTGCTTTTGCCTCATCACTCCAACAAATTTTTCAACATCAACCTTTCCCGTAATGGGCGGAAAGGCATCGTCAAAATGGTCTAGCACAACCGTTTTTGGATTGATTGCCTCAATGATTGGAAGGGAATATTTAAGCATATTCAGCCTCCCCTGATAAGGCCAAATGAGAATGTCAACCTCTTTTGGCAGTTTTGCCCTTTCGTCAAACCCAGCCGAGCCAAAAAGCAAAATGGTTTTGTCCTCCGCCCTTATTTCATAAGCCAAAATGTCGCCGCCCATTCTAAAATTGTTATGCTCTTTCAAAATTCTAAATGCGCGCCCAAACTCCCACAAAAACAAAATTCTTGCCGCGGTTTTCAGGATTATTCCAACATCATTCCTGACATGAAAAGTCCTGTGGGTCAAAATTTCCGTTTTGGCGGTTTTAACTTCCTCATGCGGACATAAAATCTCCACTTTTTTGTCAACATCCACGCCCTGAGTTTCAAGCCGCAAATATGCCGTTGGCGTGCCGTAAAATTTTGCATCCGTTTTGGCAAGAATTGCCGGCAAATCCCTGAGATGGTCAAAATGAGGATGAGTATTGAATATGTAATCCACATTTACAAAAACGTCCATGTCAGTTTTTTCAAGCTTTTTGTTCATCCGAAAGAATGGGTCAAAGAGAATTTTCTCGCCCCCAACCTCAATCAAAACACTTGCCGTTCCAAACCAAGTTACACCAATCATAAAACAATTATAGCACAAAAAAAGTTTAAACCAAAATGATTTAAACTTTTATAATTTATTATCTTTCTTAATAATTTCAAGCAGTTTTTCAAACTTTGTGTAGCCGCTGTCTGTGTTGAAGTGTCCGCCGTCTTTAATATTTAAAACTTCGGCAGAAATATCTTTTGCGAACCCAATCAAATAGTCATATTTCACAAATGGGTCGTTTTCCGAAATGATGCAAAGCCTTTTGTCGCAAAGATTTTTAAAACCCGTGATGTCCTTGACATAAAAACTTTCATTCACCGAGTCATATTCGCCGTGGTCAATAAAGGCGTTGTTAAAACCGCTGATGCTATAAAGCGCCTTAATGTGCAAGTTGTTTTCAAGAATATATTTGACAATGAAAATTGGTGCAATGCTTCTTCCAACAAAAATTGTGTTTTCGTCAATCAATTTTTTGTGTTGGTCAAGCACCTTTTTCCACGCCTCATAGCACTGAACGCCCACGCCAATTGGATAGGATGGCATAATCACTTTAAAGCCTAGTTTTTCCAAACTGCCCTTAAGCCAAGGCAAATAGTGTTCTTTGTTATTTCCAAAACTTCCATGCACAATAAAACAAGTTTTCATACACCCTCCTAATCTTTTACATGTTCACAAATTTATTTCATCCATGCGCACAACTCTTCGGCAGGTTGCAGCCAAGAGTTGTTAATCAACTTGTATTTAAGTTTTTTGCCGTCTTTCAATGTTATGGAAACGCTAGCACCCGTCCAGCAACTCTTCTTTGCGGTTATGCTTTCAATGTCGTTCTTGCTGATTTTTTGAGCCTTTTTAATGTTAAAGCCATAAACCCCACCTGTAAAAGGCGTTATAAACAAATCATTCCCATAAACAGTGATGGCACTTGCTCCCATTGAAGCGTTCCATTTTGTGCAATAAACAAAAATCTTCCTGTCGCACATTTTGTTGTCAACAAGTTCTTGCATTGCCTTTTCTATGTCCATATATCCTCCTAATTTCAAAACTAAATTTCTTCAAAGCCTTTCTTCACAAGGGAGACGCGCAAAACTGCCAGCATTCCCGGGGCCCCCAAAAGTGCTTGCCACTTTTGGGGAAAAGGAGCGACCAAACATTCGGGCGCCGCTTTTTGACACAAAGTGGCAAAAACAAGCAATATGTGCAGGTCGCGACATTTGGTAGTCCCAAGGGGAATCGAACCCCTGATTCCGCCGTGAGAGGGCGGCGTCTTAACCGCTTGACCATGGGACCATGCTCTTAGATAATATCACTTTTTTTCGAAAAAATCAATAAAAATTCTCAAATTGTTTGGAAATATTAAAAAAATTAGTGTTAAAAACACAAAAAGAGTGATTATTGGTCACTCTTTTGTTCTTTTTTGCTGATATCTTCGTTGTCACCTTTTAAAGTGTTTTGCTTTTGGTTGCCCTTTAAAATCAGTGCTTCCAAAGTATCAATAATGCTCTCAACTTTTTCTGCATCAAACGCCATGCCTTGTGACTTGCAGAAGTCCTGCGCCCACGAAAGCACGGAATTTTTCTTTTCCTCTGCGGACAAGTTTTCTGTTTCTTCGGCCTTTAAAACAAGGTTGTAGAGTTCTTGTTTAAGAGTGTCCCACTTTTTGGTTTTAATAACCTTAATAAGCGCGGCAAACAGACCAGCCAAAGAGATGATAAGAGAAAAACTCAAAGATATCAGCCTGACAATTTCATCTGCTGACATAATTATTTCTCCCCACTATCATCTTATGAAAAAAATCCGCCGCTTGACCCCTACTTTTCTTTTGGAGAAAAGAAAAGTGGGGCTTTTGTCATCCTGAACGAAGTGAAGGATCTCAACCTCTTTTTGAGATTCTTCCTCTCTGCTTCGCTCCGCGTTAGAATGACAGCGAAAGGACAATAGCAAAAACGCTTCCCCTATGTTGTCATCCTGAATGGAGCGCAAGCGCAATGAAGGATCTCAAACCACTTTTCTTCGATGCCGACCCGAGATTCTTCGGCTTCGCTCAGAATGACAGCGGGCCGGACACGCCCACCCTCAAAGACGGGCATTCACAAGACCCCAGCGCCCCACTTCGCAAGAGAGTCGCGACCAAGTCGCCAAGCTTTGCTGCGACTTGCGTTTGGTCGCGAGGAGGGCGAAAACAAGCGTCAAAGCGATGCTTTTTGGCACGAAGTGACAAAAACGAGCCACAAGCGCAGTTTTCGCCCCCTTTGCTGACTTTTCTTTTTTCCAAAAGAAAAGTCAGTCTTGGCATTTAAGTTTGTTTATGGCGTCCTTTCTGTTTTTTGCGGAATAAACATAGTTTCCGCTCACCAAAATATCCACGCCAAGTTCGGTGAGGCGCTTTGCATTTTGCGCATTAACTCCGCCGTCAAACTCAATCTTAAAATTTAGGTTGTTTTCTGTGCGGAAAGTTTCAACCTCCCTCACCCTGTCATACATTTCCTCAATGGTTTCCTGCCCGCTCGCACCCGGCTCAACGCCCATAATCAACACAAGGTCACAGTTAAACACAAAAGAACGAATATCCTTAAAAGGCGTGCTTGGTTTAAGAGAAATCCCCGCAAGCACCCCGTTCTGCTTTACAAATTTGATCACATTCACAAGGTCCTGCTTGTTTTCAAACGCTTCATAATGCACGGTGATAATGTTCGCCCCCGCCTCAATGTATTTTACAATTTCATCTGTCGGCTCGTTTACCATAAGGTGAACATCCAGCATAATAATGCTATTTCTGTTAATGGTTTTGATAAGGCCATAATCATAATTGTTTTTTTGAACAAAGTTTTCGTTCATCACGTCGCAGTGCAAAAACTCTGCAAGCCCCTGCATCTGCTTGGCATACTCCACAATATTTTGATAGTCGCTGATTGGGTCAGTCGAAACGGAAATGTCCGCACTTTTTCTCATAAAACACCTCTAAAACATTTTAGCAAACTTAAGCTATTTTTCAAAATCTTTTAATATTTTTTCAAGTTTTTTAAATTTTCATAAAGTTTCAAATAATTTTCATAACGCTCTTTTGAAATAAGCCCGTCCTCAACCGCTTTTTGAACCCCACAAAATTCTTTGCCACCCTTGTGAACGCAAGTTTTGAATTTGCAACTTCCGGCAAACTTCAAAAACTCAGGATAATAACTTTTAAGCTCTCTTTCGTCAATGTTAAGCAAATTTTCGTCAAGTTTAGAAAAGCCCGCCGTGTCAGCAAGATATTTGTTTTTTCCAAATTTGTATAACTCAACGGTTCGGGTGGTCTGCTTGCCCCTTTGAACCTTTTTGCTGAAAGTGTCAACCCTGGCAACAACCTCTTTTTTCAGCGCATTTATTATTGAAGATTTTCCCACGGCGCTTTGGCCTGCAAGCACGCAAACGCCCTTGATTTGCCCTCTTAAAATTGTCACACTTTCGTCAAAAGTTGAAAAAACAAGCGTTTTTATCACTTTTTTGTAGATTTTTTCAATATTTTTGCACGTTTTTTCGTCTAAATCAAATTTATTGATGCACAAAATTGGAGTGATGTTGTTCAAAAAACAGAACACAATAAGTTTGTCCACCAAAAGCAAATCTGGCTTTGGAATTGGCGCAACCGTGATGAACATACGCTCAATATTTGCCACCGGCGGACGAATGATAAGGTTTTTTCTTGGCAAAGTTTTGCTTATTGTGTTTTGCTCGTCAAGCAAAACTTTGTCACCAACAAAGATTCCGTCTTTTTTAAGGTTTCTTGCCCCAAGGGACAAAATTTTTCCGTCACCAAGCTCCACCGTAAAGAGGCTTGACTGTTTTTTTAATACAAGCGCCTCGTTCATTTTGCGCCTCCAACTCTGTTTCTAAGTTGTCCGCAAGCCCCCTCAATGTCTTCGCCCATTGTCCTTCTCACCGTGGCGGAGATGCCAAGTTTTTCAAGGTCGCCGGCAATTTTATAGGCCTTTTTCCTGTTTGTTCCAATAAGTTTTTTCTCTTTAACAGAATTAAGAGGAATTAGGTTCACGTGACAAGTTTTGCCTTTCAAAATGGTGGCAAGTTCTTTGATTTGCTCCTGCCCGTCATTCACGCCGTCAATAAGCGAATATTCAAAGCAAATTCTCCTGCCCGTTTTTTCAAAATAATAGTCGCACGCCTTCAAAATTTCTTCAATTTTGTAAGCATTTGCAATTGGCATAATTGTCTTTCGAAGCTCGTCGTTTGGCGCGTGCAAAGAAATTGTCAGCGTCACCGAAAAGCCGTCATCTGCAAGTTTATATATGTTTGGCACAATTCCGCAGGTTGAAAGAGAGATGTTTCGCTGGCTGATATTTATTCCCTCCGGCGCGGAGACAAGTCTCAAAAATTTTGTGACATTTTCATAGTTGTCAAGCGGCTCGCCGCAGCCCATAAGCACAATATTGGTGATTTTTCTTTGCTTCAGCGTTGCGCCAAGGCTTGAATTAAAAAACAAAACTTGCGCCAAAATTTCGCCTGCCGAAAGGTTTCTTTTCAGCCCGTTTAAGGTTGAAGCGCAAAACTTGCAACCCATTCTGCACCCCACCTGAGTTGACACGCAAACGGTGTAGCCATATTTATATTTCAACAGGACGCTTTCAACAATGCTGCCGTCAGCAAACTTTATAGCAACCTTTTCCGTTTCGTCTTTGCTTCTAAGATGAGCCACAATTTCATAAAAAAGATAGTCTTTTTTCACTTTTTCTTTAAAATTTTGGGGCAAATTTGATATTTTTTCCAAATCCTTAAAAAGATATGCCGCCTCAAAAAGTTGTTTGGCGCGAAATTTTGGCTCGCCCAAACTTAAAACATATTCTTCCATTTCGGCAAAACTCATATCCAAAATCATATGTCCACCGCCTGACTTTTGAAGTGGTAGCCGTTCAAAAAACTTTTCGCGTCCATTGCCTTTCCGCCCGGCGCTTGGCATTTTAAAATTTCCAAAATTCCATCTTTTGTTTGAATCAAAAATCTTTTTCTGTCGGCAATTATCTGCCCCACTTCAAGATTGCTATCTTCCTTTATTGCCTTTGCGGAAAAAACTTTAATTCTCTCGCCGCCAACAAAGAAAAAGCAAATTGGCGCTTCACAAAACGCCCTGACTTTGTTTGCCAAACTCTCTGCGCTTTGAGAAAAATCCAAAAGCCCGTCTTCCTTTTGAATAAGTTTAACAAAAGTGGCCTTGGAGTGGTCTTGCGGCGTCCTAACGGCCGTGTTGTTTCCAATTTTTCTTAGAACTTCCACAAGCATTTCCGCCCCAATGCAGGCAAGCCTTGGCATCAAGGACGAATAATCTTCTTCCGGCAAAATTTTCACCTCTTTTTGAAGATAGATGTCGCCGTCGTCCATTCCAACTTCGGTCTTCATGATTGTCACGCCGGTGACTTTGTCGCCGTTTAAAAGCGCGGTTTGAATTGGCGTTGCACCCCTGTATTTTGGCAGAAGCGAAGGGTGAACATTCACGCAAGGCATGATTTCAAGCAGGCTTTTTGGCAAAATTTTTCCATAGGATGCCGTGACGCCAAGGTCAAAATCAATCTTTTTGAAGTCCTCAATATGCTCTTTCAGCTTTGGGAATTGATAAACAGGCAAGGAATGCTGCCTTGCAAAAGAAACAATGTGAGGCGAGGTCAACTTGTTTCCTCGTCCCGCAGGTTTGTCCTCTTGGCAGACAACTCCAACCACGTCAAAGCCCTCGTTGAGAAGTTTTTCCAGCACAATTTCAGCAAAAACAGGTGTTCCAAAAAACAAAATCTTCATCTATTCCACCCCGTTTAGCGCCTTGTAATTTTTGCCCTCTTCGGTCAAATCCACAAAAAGCACGCCGTTCAAGTGGTCAATTTCGTGGCAGACGCACCTTGCAATATAGTCCTTTGCCTCAAACTCAAACGCCTCGCCGTTTCTATCAAACGCCCTGATTTTAACATATTTTGGCCTCTCAACATCACAATAAAAGCCCGGCACACTCAAACACCCCTCGCTTGCCAAAACCTTTCCCCTCGTCTTCAAAATTTCTGGGTTGACAACCTCCAAAAATTGGTCGTCGTCAAGTTGGATGACAATTGCCCGCCTCAAAACTCCCACTTGCACGGCAGAAATCCCCACGCCCTTTCTTTCAAGCATGGTTGCCTTCATATCATCCAAAAGCGTGCCAAGTTCCTCGTCATAAGCCACAACTGGCTTGGACTTTTTGCGCAGCGTTGCATTTCCAATTCTAACCACTTTCCTAATAGCCATTTTGCTCTCCTTAACTCAAATTGTTTGGGTTGACCTCAAAAAAGACGGAACTTTTCGCTTTTGGGTCAACTGTAAGAAAGACTTTTTTCTCTATTTCGTCAGCCTTTTCAAGTTTAAATCTCATCATGATTTGATAGCGAAATTTGTTTTTAATCTTGTTCAGCGGCGCTTTCATAACGTCCAAATAGACAAAGTCGTCGGGATATTGCTCCTTAATCTTCTTCACTTCATTATAACACATCTTGCACTCATTTGCCACAACTTTTTCGTCCTCATGAGAAAATAAAATCCTCAAAATGCGCGCGTAAGGCGGAAAATTGGTCACTTTTCTAAGATTTGCCTCCTTTTTGAAGAAGCCTTTGTAGTCATAATTTGTGGCGAATCTATAAACAAAATGCTTTGGGCTGTAAGTTTGCAAAATCACCCTGCCCTGCTTGGCACTTCGCCCCGCCCTGCCAGAAACCTGGGTGATAAGTTGGAACGTTCTTTCAATTGAGCGATAATCTGACTGATACAAACTTTGGTCAGCGTCCACAATCCCCACAAGCAAAACATCCTCAAAATCATGCCCTTTCGCAATCATCTGCGTTCCAACAAGGATGCCCGGTTTTGCGTTTCTAAACTCGTTCAAAATTGTGCGGTGGCCGTTTTTTCGCGAAGTTGTGTCGTTGTCCATTCTAAAAATTGGCACGCCCGGAAAGAGGGATTTCAGTTCCTCCACAACCCTTTCCGTTCCCACTGCGCCCTGTTTGATATCGCGGCTGCCACAACTTGGGCAAACATCCAGCGCCTTGAAACGCTTTCCGCAGTAGTGACATTTCAAGCGGTTTTCATACACGTGATAAACCAGCGAAACGTCACAGTCGGAGCATTTTGCAACATATCCACACTGCCTACACCTCTGAAAAGAGGAAAACCCGCGCCTGTTGATAAAAATCATGGCCTGTTTTTTCTCTTCAATGATGTTTTTAAGTTCATAAATAAGTGGAATGGAAAAAATCTTGTTGTTGCCTTGCCTCATTTCCATCAGCATATCCACAACCACAATCTTTGGCATTTCCATTCCATTCACGCGAACGGGCATTTCCACAAGTTGATACTCCCCGTCAATGGCCTTTGCGTAACTTTCAATTGACGGCGTGGCGCTGCCCAAAACAAGCGTGCAGTTGTTGTAAGCGCGCCTAAAAAGCGCAATGTCGTGTGTGTCATAGCGCGGATTTGTCTCGGAAACATAACTTTGCTCATGCTCTTCGTCAATGATAATTATGCCCACATTTTCAATTGGCGAAAAAATTGCCGAGCGCGCCCCCACAACCACTTTTGCCTCGCCAAAGAAAATTCTCTTCCACTCGTCGAACCTCTCTCCGGCGGAAAGCCCACTGTGAATAAGCGCAACTTGCTCGCCAAAGCGCGAGCGGAACGACGCAAGAACCTGTGGCGTCAGCGAAATTTCCGGCACAAGCATAATGGCGCTCTTGCCTTTTGAAAGCGCCCTTTCAATCAAATTCATGTAAACTTCGGTTTTTCCGCTGCCCGTCACGCCGTGCAAAAGGTAGGTTTTGTTTTCAGTTATTGTGTCAACCGCTCTCTGTTGAAGCGGCGTAAGTTTTCTTTCCTGCTTTTCAATCACATCAAATTCAGGCGTGCGGTTGTGCTGCTGCATCCAAATTTTAACCGTTCCGCCCTTCACAAGCGCCGAAAGTGGCGCGTAGCCAAACTTATTTGAAAGTTCAGAAAACTCCACCTGCCCACGCTCTTGAAGATAAGATACAATTTCAAGTTGTTTTTTTGCGCGCGCCGACGGCATAACAAAATTGTCGCTCAACGAACACATCCTCACAACAAGTTCCTTGATTTTGTCCGTTCTCATCTCACTTGGCAAAAATAGCCTCAAAACGCTTGCAAGTTTAAGGTGCAATTTGTCCGCCATGTAAAACATCAGCGCAAGCATTTCCTTTTTTAAACAAGCAAAGTCTTCCACCGTGCGCAAAATTGGCTTAACTTTTGCCTCGTCAAAACTGCAATTTTCGCTGATGTCCACCACAAAGCCCTGAAGAGAGCGGCTGCCAAATGGCACAATAACCCTCATCCCCACTTTTACATCCAAATCTTTGGGGATTGAGTATTCAAACTCTCTGTCAAGCGCCTTGGCATCTTGGTCAATTATAATTTTAGCAAACAAAAGCCACCTCTAAAAAAAATTCTACTGATTTTCAGTAGAATTATATCACACAATTTTGGTTTCTCAAAGCGATTAGTCGTCAATGTCGCTTGGAACAATTTTCCCTTCATAAATTTCGTCAAGAGCAATTGAAATAGACTTTTTGTCGGCAGTTGCAAGTTCTGCTCTTCTGGTTGTTTCAATTTCCTTAGCGCGTTTTGCGGCAAGAATAGACAAAACATATTTGTTTCCGCCAGCTCTTTTGGCAAGTTCATCAATAGGTGGTTCAATCATCATAACCCTAAAATCTCCTTTAATGCAAAGCATTTTAACACAAAAAAGCCAAAATGTAAAGCCTTTTTAGCAAATTTATTAAAAATTTGTTTTTCCAAACCCTCCGCCGCCATTCCCCTCACCGCTGTCATCCTTTCTCTATGCTGTCATTCTGAACGGAACGCAGTGGAGTGAAAAATCTCATCCCGTTGCCTTCTACCCTCCGCTGTCATCCTGCATTGCGAAGCAATCTCGCTGACGGGCCCTCGGGTGTTGGCGCTGCGAAGCGTAGCGTAGCCGAAGGATCTCAAACAATTAAGAAATTTCAACTGCATTTCGTTCAAAGGACAGTGTGTGGACAAGCTTTAAAATCAGC
>CANQRC010000022.1 GCA_947626155.1 uncultured Clostridia bacterium
ATGGGGTGTCGCCAAGCGGTAAGGCATTGGACTCTGACTCCAACATTGCGTAGGTTCGAATCCTACCACCCCAGCCAAAGCCTATCTCAAACAACTTTTGTTTGGTGGTAGGATTAAAAAGCCTTCGGCTTTTTGCAAAACTCCGTTTTGCGCGATGTGACGAAGTCACATCTGAATCCCACAACCCCAGCCAAGTGAAAAAATTGCGTTAATTGCTTGTTTTTCACTCAAAAATTTTATGGTTCGCTAGCTCAGCCGGTAGAGCACTTGACTTTTAATCAAGGGGTCCCGGGTTCGAATCCCGGGCGAGCCACCACAAGCCCCAAAAGGCTTTTTTAATAGGGGTGTAGCCAAGCGGTAAGGCACTGGATTTTGATTCCAGCATGCGTAGGTTCAAATCCTGCCACCCCTGCCAAAGATAATTCAAATCTAATTCTGGTTTAGATTTTTTAGTTTTGGACAGTTGCCATAATCAAAAACAGAGATCTAAAAGGAGAAAATTGATGATAAAGCAAGATTTTATATACAATTCAGCTGGGGAGAGACTTTTTGTAGAATACTATATTCCTGAAAAAGTAAAATCAACAATTTTATTTTGTCACGGGATAACAGGATGTAGAAAAGGAAGAACAAAGGATGATAATTATTTCCAAGTTCTTGCAAAAAGGTTGATGAACTTAAACTATAAAGTTGTGCTCTTTGATTTTTCTGGTCACGGCGACAGCGAAGGCAACGATTTCGATGTTTCGCTCTCGAAAAGCACTGACGAACTGGAAACGGTGTTCAAAAATTCGGTTGCTGACCAGAAAAATGTTAATTTTTTGGCGTTTTCCTATGGCGCAACAGTCCTGTGTAATTTTTTGCAAAAGCACGAGGATATTTCACCATTGAGCATGGTGCTTTATAGCCCTTGTTTATATCCTCTTGAAAGTTGTTTTTTAAATAGCAATTCAATTTTTGGCAAAGACATTGTCCGAGAATATCAAAGTGGCAGCATGGATAAAAATGGCTTTGCTGTGGTGGGTGCAAAGAACTTTCGTTTTTCAAAAAAAATGATTGTGGATTGTGAAGGTTTCTCACCAGATTATCTTTCAAAATTTAGCAAAAATACGCTGGTTATTTCAGGCAAAAAAGATGTTATTCTAAACACCAAGTATAATGATGACTTTTGCAAAAAATATGGAATTGAAGAGGTGTATTTAGACACCTCTCACGCTCTGTTCGAGGATATTGATAAGGCTTTCGAATTGACAATTTCACATTTTGAAAAGTTTTGCGGCACATCAAATTTGTGAAGTGGTTTGAGATCCTTCACTTCGTTCAGGATGACAGCGAGGAGCAGGATGACAGCGAGGGGCAATAAAAAGCCCAAAGATTTCTTATTTTTTTAAAAAATTTTCACTTTTTTTGAAAAAGTGACGGCAAATTTTTGATTTTTGAAATTCTATATGATAAAATAACTCTATGTTTACAAAAGACAAATTGCTTAAAATTTTTATTGCGGTTTTGGTTGTTGGGCTGGCGGCAACTTTAATTGTTTTTCTTCTTCCAAAAAAGGAAGAACTTAAAGTTTCTGCAAGTGATGTGACAGCGAATGTAAACGAGGTTTTTGAAGTTGAATATCAGGTTTCTGACCCTTATGCAAGCATAAAGTTTGATGTTAAAACGGTGGGCGTAATTGAAAAAGTGCCCGGCACAATAAACAAATTCCTTGCCAGGAAGAGCGGCGAGACAGAGGTTGAAATTGTGGCTTACACCCAAAGTGACAAGGCAAGTTTTCAGTTTTCTGTTATGGTTTTGCCAATAGCGACTCCGCCAGAAAAGGAAGACCAAACCAACCCAGGCGACAACACAGATGAAACTGACAATGGTGAGCAGGGCGGCGAGGAAGACAAGAGCGAACCTGAGAAGGGCGGGGATTCCGGCAAGGACGACGAAGGCGGCAGCAAAGATGAAGAAAACAACGACGGTGACAACACGGGTGACGACCATGACAACCCAACGGGCGGTGAAACCGAGGAAGGCGACGGACAAAAAGGTGATGGCAACGAGGGAAGTGAAGGGGATTCCGGTTCGAGTGAGCCAAGCAGCCCAACAAATCCAGAAAATCCAACAAATCCTGAAAGCCCAACTGACCCAAATACTCCTACTAATCCAGAAGAAAATCCAACTGAACCAAGTGGCGGTGACTCTGGTGACGATGTTGGAAGTGGCGGCTCTGATGGTGGCGAGGGCGGAAATGAGCCTCAACAGCCAGGTGAGGACAGGCCAGAAGAGCCAAAAGATGAAGTCAAATTCTTTATTGTTGGATTTGAAGACAATGTTGTTGTTATGACAGAGGATGTTATAGTTATTACAATAAATTTTGTTGGCGAGCCACCACAACATTTCAGACCTCTCTGTAGCGAGGGCTTGTCCATTGACAAAGTTAAAGGTGGAAGCGGAATGTATAAAATAACCGCGCCACACTCTGGAATGATAAGCATTTTTGACGGCGACACTCTGCTTGGAGTGATAATTGTTGAAAGATAGGCAAAAGCCTATTTTTTCATTATCTTTCCGCAGGCAATTTTTTCGCCCGAATTTCCCGACGGCTGACTGACAAAGTCGTCAACGCCATTGTGAATAATCACCGTTCTGCCCAAGACCTCTTGAACGGAAAATCTGTCTGTAAAAAACGCCTGCCAAGCCGAGCCGTTGTTGGAAAAAAGCGGCGGCATATCACCACTGTGTTGTGGGTGGGGCAGGGAGCGAGGATTGTAATGCCCGCCTGTCTCGGCAAAATTGTTTTCGCAGGTTTGCCCCTCGTGAATGTGAAAAGCGAAGATGTTGTTTGTGGTGTTTGGCAAATTTTCAATGTCCGCCACAACAATCACTCCGCTTGGCAACTGCCAAAACCCAACATTTCCACTTATGTTTGCCTCGCCAGAAATTTTTGCCTCCGCGTCGGGCAACTTTGAAGAAAGATATTTAAAAATATTGTTGTCTTGCATAAAAACTCCTACCACTTTTTATGCAACAAAAAGAAAAACTGCCCACGCAACCTTTTCATGTGCAGGCAAATAAAAACGCACCAATTTATGGTGCGCACTTTTTGGCGGACTGCTAGGGCGCTTATTCGCACCCTGTATGTTCGATTTTTATTTTGTTACAACAATTTCTGTTAGGCTATTTGGTTTTTTTGATTTTATTGTCCTTTCATAATCAGTATACAAATATTCTTTATAAGATTCGCAAGAAAGAATTTTAAATTTCTTTTTTTCAAAAGCCGAAACAAGTTGCTCCTCAGACAAAAATTGACGGGTCCTGATTACCTTCTTTTCCCATTGCTCATAATAAGTTGTCATATTTGATGTTTGATCATATGAAATGATAAATTCTGGCTTTGTCAATTCCCATTCCTTGTTGTTCCTTGCAACCACAAAAAATAGTCCATTCGGTTTTAAAACTCTGTGAATTTCTTTTAAGGCTGATTCAAGTTGTTGCCTGCTTAAATAGTGCAAAACAAGTCTCGCGTAAACAAAGTCAAAAGAGTTTGATTTGTATGGCATAGGTTTTGAAACATCTTCGATTTTTGTTTCAATTCTTTCAGACATGCCATATTTTTTAATTGCCTGATTTGTAAAATCAAGTCCTTTTTCATCTATAGTGGTCGCAATTATTTTTGCCTTCGAACAAATTTTTGCCATATTAATTTCTGCAGACCCGCCTGTGCTTATTCCGACAGACAAAATACTCGACATTTCGGGTTGAAGAAGTTTCAATGCTCTTTTTTCACTTTTTGAACTTTTAAAAATATTTGATTCCATTTTTTCTCCCATAAATTTTTTCTTTTATATTATATCACCTTTTAAACCAAAGTCCTATACAATCACTTAAAAAGAAAAGTTCACACCCATTTTTTAGTTTAGGTTGCGAACAATTCCCTTTTGGCGGAGACGGTGGGATTCGAACCCACGTGCCGATTTCTCGACAACCGCATTTCGAGTGCGGCTCGTTGCGACCACTTCGATACGTCTCCAAGCCTTTCTATTATATCATCAAACTTTTCTTTTTGCAATCTTTTCCCAAAAAATTCTCATTTTGTCAACGAATAAAATAGTTTGCAAAAAGTTGGATTTTGTGCTATTCTTTTCTTGTTTATGAACACCAAAAGAACTTTTTTTCATTCTAGACCAATTTTTTACACTTTTTTAGCGTTTTTGTTGGCACTTTCCACAACAAAATTTGTTTTTGATGGAAATGTTTGTTATATTGTTTTTGACTGCCTGATTTTGGCGGCGTTTGTGGGGCTTTCAATTTGGACAAAAAGTTACAAAATTTTGGCGGTGGTGCTTGCGGTGTTCGCGTTTGGAATTGGCTGGTGGTTTTTGGGTGTTTCAAATTTTCAGGGGAAAGTTTTTGAGGGCGAATGTCAGGTTGTTGCAAGGCTCTCTGACGACATGACAACTTATTATAATAATGTCAGCGTTGTGGCAAAAGATGTTAAGATAAACGGAAAAAGCGAGGGCAACATTTCGCTTTACATAAAGGGTGGCGCAGGAAAAGTTAAAGAGGGCGACATAATCACCTTTGTTGCGCAGGTTGAGAACGCACAACTTTTTGACGGCGAAAAATTTAATAGTTATTATTATCGCGACCACACGCCTTATGCCGCCACCATTTCGGATTTTGTGCTGCAAGGAAACAGTTTGAGTGCAATTGAACAATTTCGCTTAAAGACAAAAAGCGTTTTGATTGAAAACATGGGGCAGGAGCAGGGTGCGCTTGGCTACGCCATTTTGTTTGGCGACAGAAGCGACATCAACAGCGACATTTTTGCGGATTTCCAGTCGGCGGGCATTGTGCATCTTTTGGCGGTGTCGGGGCTGCACATAAGTTTTCTGCTTGCGCTTATTGCGTTCATTTTGAAAAAGTGCCATGTGAGGGGCTTTTGGAACTTTTTGGTGTGTTTGCTGCTTTTGGGGCTTTATGCCTACGCCTGCAACTTTTCGCCATCAATTTTGAGGGCGGGAATCATGGGGCTGGCGCTGACGCTTTCCGTGCAAACGGGGAAGTGGTATGACGGCCTGAACGCCCTGGGGCTTGCCGGAACGCTGATTTTGTTGATTTTTCCACTTTTTTCGCTGGATTTGGGCTTTTTGATGAGCTTTTTCTGCGTTTTGGCAATTTTTACACTTTCGCCTTGGCTGACAAAATTCCTCTCACAAATTTTTCCAAAACCAATTGCTGCGGCGCTTGGGCTTTCGCTTGGCGTGCAGGTTGGAGTTTTGCCTTTCATGGCGCAAATGGGCACAATTTTCAACATCCTCACAGTGTTTGCAAATTTGGTGATTATTCCAATTTTCTCGCTTGCATATCCAATCCTCTTCGTGGGCGCAATTTTGTCAATAATCATGCCTTTTTGCGGTTTTTTGCTAAAAATTTCGGGTTTTGGGCTTGAAATTATACACAAAATTGCAATTTTCTTTGGAAAGACAAGTTTAATTTTTTCCTTAAACCCTATAAATATTTTTGTTGTTGCAAGCGTTTTTGTGCTATGCTTTTTATCTAGCAGATATTTTCTGGCAAACAAAAAGGAAAAAATAGTTTGCTGCTCTTTGCTTTCGGTTTTGAGCGTCGTTTTGATGCTCTGTTTATAGGAGGGGAAATGAAAACTTTAAAAACTAGGCTGACAAAAAAAGTTGAGACGTGCTACTGCATTCAGGGGGAGGACGTTCTGCTTTATGACAAGGCGCTGGAACTTATCAAAAACGCGTGCGCTCTTCAAATGGAGGAGTTCAATTTTATTGTCTTTGACGACGACAACGCAAACATTGACCTTATAATAAATTCTTGCGAGACGCTTCCAATGGGAAGTGACAAAAAAGTGGTTTTGCTCAAAAATTTAACAAAAATTACAGAAAATTTCAAGAAAAAACTGCAAGAATACACAAAAAAGCCTGTTGAAAGCACTTGTTTGGTGGTTTTTGATTTTTACAACAAATTTGATTTTTTGATTGCCGAAAAGGTGAGCGCCAAGAGGCTGGACGAAAAAAGTTTGTCAGAAATCATCTCTTCCACTTTAAAGGCCCACGGCAAAACAATCACCGCCGAGGCGTGCCAAAAACTGATTGAC
Organism: uncultured Clostridia bacterium; assembly: GCA_947626155.1. Lineage (GTDB taxonomy): Bacteria > Bacillota > Clostridia > Christensenellales > UBA1242 > Caccovivens. The sequence goes on from CANQRC010000022.1 coordinate 6,119, forward strand.
AGTTGCTGCGACTATTTTTCGCTAATTAAGAGCGAACTTGACAAGCTTGTGGTTGTGGACGAAGACGAAATCACTGCCAAGATGATTGACGACTTGGTTTGCAAGGAAACTGAGTTTACGGTGTTTGAACTTACCGACGCGCTCTCCCGCCGCGACGCCAACAAGGCGGTTTCGCTTTTAAACCTCATGGAAAAGGACACAAAAACATACACGCTTGTGTTAAATCATTTTAGGCGGCTGTTTTTTGCCTCAATTTCGGATTTGTCTGACAAGGAACTTGCTGACCTGCTTTCGGTGAAGGAGTATGCGGTGACAAAATCTCGCGCTCTTGCCAAAAATTTTTCAAAAATCCAGTTAAAAAACATATATGAAATGCTAAATGATGTTGATTTTTATATAAAAAATGGACAAATGCAAATTGAAAATGCGCTATATTATTTGATTTTTGGTGTTTTATATTGTTAATATATATTAAAGAGGGTTTTTATGGAATTGGAAGAAATTAAACAAGAATTTTTGGACATCTTTTATGACAACATTGAAAGAGACGGCGCCGAGGAACTTTTGAACTATCTTGAAAAGTCAGACTTTTTCACCGCACCTGCCTCTGGGCGAAGACACAGCAATTTTGAGGGCGGGCTTTGTTTTCATAGCATAAATGTTTACAAAAGATTTGTCCGCCTGCTTGAAATGGAATATGGCGACAAGTGGCAAGAGAAAATCTCGCCGGAAAGCGTGGCAATAATTGCGCTTCTTCATGACCTTTGCAAGGTGAATACATACACAGTTGACATGAAAAATGTTAAGGTTGACGGCCAGTGGGTTCAAAAACCTTATTACAAATATTGCGACACATTGCCTTATGGCCACGGCGAAAAGTCGGTTTACATGATTTCCGGCTTTATGAAGCTTACGCGTGAGGAGGCACTTGCCATAAATTGGCACATGGGCTGCTTTGACCCTCGAAGTGCAAACTCAAATGTTCTGTCGGATGTGTTTTATAAGTATCCTATTGTATATTTGTTTCATATAGCAGATTATATGGCAAGTTATCTTGACGAAAAAGTTGAGGAATAACAAACACGCGGCATAGTTGTGTTAAATTCTTCAAAAAACGCATAAATTATTCAAGAAAAATTAAAAATTTCGCCGTTTTTTCGACATTTTTTGAAAAAAGGGTATTGACAACCTGCGAAAGATAATGTATAATATGGACAACAAAATAAACGGGAGGTGTTTATTATGGCTATATTGTTTATAAAGAAAGGTGATAAGATAGCTCGTTCAGAAGATGAAACAAAGCTTTTGAAGGCTTTGGATCAGGCCTCAGCAAATGGGCACAAAAAAGGAGAGACCTTTTCCGGAACTTCTATAAAAATAAATGGAAAGCAAAAAATTTGTTTTGTCGAAGTTGATGGTGCGCTTGCGGGGTTTGTTGAAACATCTGGAAATCAGCGTTCTGAGGGCTCGTATAAACGTATTGTCAAAAAGGATCTCGACGAAGAAAAGGGGGATGCTATTATCATTAGAACTGTTCCTGGAGAAGGAGATAAAGATAAGTCGTATTCTTCTAAGGTAGTTATTGGGAAGAGCAACCCATTTTATGAAGACCTTAAATCTCTGGAACTTGTTCCTCCAGAGGAAGCAAGGGCCTATGCCTTTGCTACATCTGGTGCAACAGCCGTAGGCACACTAGAAGAGTCTGAAGTGCATGCAGGGGAAGAGGAGACCGCAGAAGCCGGGGATGCACCTGCGGCAGCGGATGAAACGGCCGAAGCTGAACCTGTTAAAGAAGTGACAACGGAATCAGTGGATGAACCTGAACCAGTTCCTGTTGATCCTAAACCAGTGCTTAAAGAGAAGAAAGTTGTTACATTTGTTAAAAAGGTTGGAAGAACTTTTGCTAAAAAGACTGTTTGGATTCCTCTTGTCGCTATTGGTTCTGTTGTAGTATTGGCAGGCGGAACAATTGGTGCCGGGGCAATTCATAACGTTGTTCCTAGAAATTATTTTGACCATAAAGAGGATGCCAAAGTTGTTGAAAAAATTGAAAAAGACTTGGCTCTTACAGAAAAGGATATGGGCCTTGGAATATACAAAATTTCAGATGGCTTCAACATTTCTGCTACACCTCTTGATGTGTTGAAGGGCCAAGAAAATGGGTTTAAAGAATCGGCAGGAGAAAATGTTTGGTACGGCAGAAAGGCTTGGGGAAACGCAAATGGAGAGGCTCTTGTTTATGGCATTGCCAGTGCGTTTGCAAAGGATGTTGCAAGAGACTACTATGAGACGGTTTCCAAATCAGAAGTAAAATATCCAACAACTGTAAATCACACCGAAGCAGAGGAAGCAGAAGGCTTTAGAGAAATTCTTAGCAAAATTAAACTTGACAATGGAAGTGTTTTGTCGGAATCTCAAAAAGATGCAATTGTTGAGTCGTATAAAACCGAATGGGGGAAAGCTGCAACTAAAATTAACGAAGACAGACGTTTGAAAGATGTCATAGCGCAAGCCGAACTTGATGCAAAGGAAGCTGCGGAGGCAAGCGCTAAGGTAAATGTCAAGGATGCAATTCTCAATGGCTTTGAAGGCTACACAGTTGGCGACATTGATATTAACTGGAATACAGGTGATGTTGTTGCTTGGTCTCCAGACGACAATAAACAATATCAATACAACGGGCAGTCAGACGAATTGAAAGGCATTGATTTCACTGCAGAAAACGCCCAAGAGGAAATTGAAACAGCAATCAACGGCATTAAATTCACTCAAAGTGAAAAAGTTGAATATGTTTTGGCAGGATTGATCAATCAATATGGCGAAAGCGTGACAAAAGCTTTGAATGATGTTAAGCAGGTTAAGGGCGTAAAATATAGCGCAAGCAATGTTGATGCATATGTTGTACTTGACAGCAAAGAATATAAACAATCCACCACATTTGAAGGCAGAAAAGAAGTTAAGTTGCAAGTTTATTACACTTGCTACAACAAAAACGAAAACACTGGTGCAACTGAATTTGCCGGAACACACTTGGAAGACGGCCGCACAGTTTACTGCAATGCAAACAGTGTTACAGACAATGGAATTGCTTACTATATGTCAATAACAGGAAAGACCACTCCAGTTGCAGGATACTTCTTGGGAAAAGATGCAAAATCTGCTGACAAAGGCGGAAAAGAATAAAAATAAGAAAACAGGCAAAAGCCTGTTTTTTTAACAAATAAATTTCCTCACGCATAAAAAAGCCTATTGGAGGTTTTTATGCAAGAAACAAAATTTAGGGCATTGGGCGGCGAAAGATTTAAAACGGCGCAGGATTGCAGGGAGGACATAATTGGCGAACTTGCCGCAATCACCCAATATGAAAGCCATTATTATGCAACTGACGACCCTGTGGCGCGGGCGACAATCTTGGACATCATGAACGAGGAAAAACTTCATGTTGGGCAACTGTTTGGGCTTTTGTTCAGGCTTGACGAGATGGCGCAAACTCAATTTGAAAAGGGCTTTGACGAATTTCTAAACGACAACGAATAAAAAACTGCACCCCTCGTGCAGTTTTCTTTTTTTATATTTTCCGAATTGAAAATCTGGTGCGGATGGAGAGGGTCGAACTCTCACAGTGTTGCCACCACAGGCACCTGAAGCCTGCGCGTCTGCCATTTCGCCACATCCGCATAAGTCCATTTTAATATATTTGCTTGCTTTTGTCAAGAGAATTTCTCACTGCGCTTGACAGAAAATTGGCGAAACGCTATACTTTTTATATGAAAACGCTTGAAATTTTTGATGTTTCTTATGAGGGCGCGGGAGTTGGAAAACTTGACGGGCAAGTTGTGTTTGTGCCAAAGACGCTGCCCGGCGAAGAAGTTGAAGTTGAAATTGTAAAAAACACAAACAAATTTTTGCTTGCCAGGGCGAAAAACATTTTGAAGCCTGCCGAGGGAAGAATAACGCCTGCCTGCCCATATTTTGATGTTTGCGGAGGGTGTGATTTTCAGCATTGCACTGAGGCTTGTGAGCGCGAACTTAAAATTTTGATTTTGAAAAACGAACTTAAAAAAGTGGGCTTTTTTGGCGAGGTGGAGTTTGAAAAAGCGGCCAGCAGGCTGGGTTACAGAAACAAGATTAAGTTTGAAGTTCTTGGCGGAAAATTGGGCTATTTTAAAAGCAAGAGCCACGACTTTTTTGAGGTTGAATTTTGCCCAATTGCAAGCAAAAAGATAAACGACGCGCTGCCAAAAATTAGAGAATTTTTAAAAGAAAACCGTTTTGAAAATTTGAAAAATGTTTACATAAAAGAGAATGGAAAAAGTGTTGGTGTTTGCTTTTTATTTCCAAAAAATGCAAAAAATAGCACAAAAAACGCAAAAAAACTTGAAATTTTGACCAATTTTGACGTATTTTTTGGTTTTGGCGATATTTTGGAAAGCGACAACACTCAAATTTTTTGCCTGAGCGGAGACCCAAATTTTGATATGCGCGCTTTTGGTCAGGTGAACAATTTTGTTGCGGAAAAGCTGTATAAAACCTTGTGTGACTTGGCGGCGGGGCAGGTTGTTGTGAATGCTTACTCGGGGCAGGGCGCTTTGACAAAACTTTTGGCGCAAAAATGCAAATTTGTCTATGGAATTGAGGTGCAAAAATCCGCTCACGCCAAGGCGGAAGAGATAAAGAGCGAAAACATGAAAAACATTTGCGGCAAGGTTGAGGAAAAACTTGGGCAAGTTGACAAAAACGCCTCGCTCATCATCCTTGACCCGGCGCGCGCAGGGTGTGAAAAAAGCGTTTTGCAGGAGATTATAAACAGAAAAATTGACACGGTTTGTTATGTTTCTTGCAATTTTTCAACTTTAATTCGAGATATTGAAATTTTGCAAGAAAATTACACAATTTTGAGTGTGAAAATTTTTGATATGTTTCCTATGACTGCAGGGCTTGAAACGCTTGTTGTCATGGGAAGAAAACCGCTTTGAGGAGGGGTGAGAATAACAAGTCAAAATACAATCATATATTATTTAAAAGATTTTAAATAATTTTTGTTGACTTAAACGTCAATTTGTGCTACAATTTAACTAAATTAGCTGGGTGGGCTTTCAAGTTGGCTGATTTAAAATGAATTTGAGGTTTGTCTGTGACAACTTTTTATAAAAAAATCATTCCTACATTTTTGGTCATTGCCCTTGCCGTATTGACGGGTTTAGTCATTGGCAAGATGTATCTTGACGCCAACACCGCCCTTGCAGACTCAAAACTCACCTGGGCTGAGGCGCACACGCCAATGAACCAAGTTGAGGCGCTTTACAATAGCACGAAAGAAAAAAGCATCGAGGAATTTTCGGCAAAAGAACTTTATTTGATTGCCGAATACAAACTTTCGCTTTGTGATTTTAAAATTGAGACCACCGGCTTTATCAAAAGCGGCGTTTCGCTTGGCGGAAATGTTATTGGAAAAGATTCTCCCGTTATGATGAGAAGCGTTAAGCAAAAGAAGGGAAACCTTTACACCTATGAAAAACTCAGCCCAACGCGTTCCGTTGCCGGCATTCCAACGCCAAACATTTGTATGCAAATTTCATATGATTTGCAAAAGAAAAATGAGGTTAAAATCATCAAAAATGACGACGGCGCTTACTTTACAAACATAGGCTCTTATTCTGGGGATCTTGATCCTTCTGTTTTGCGTGCAGATTTTTCAGATGCGAGCAACAAAGATGTCTCAAAGAAGACGGCGGCAGCCTATGAGGCGGAATTTAAGGCAACTCCAGACAAACAATACATTCCTTTTATCATTTCGGATGTAACTTACACTGACAAGCCAGAAGTGAAGCATGAAAACGGTGAACATTCCTTCACAATTTCGCTTTCGGGGCATGAGGTGTTGAAAGACGCCGCGCTTTATTATGCAAAAGAAATTTGTTACACTTGCGGCTATGGAACGCCAAGCATAAATTGGTCGAACGTGAAAATGGATATTGTCATTGACGACAATTTCAACTTCAAATCAATCCATTTTGATGAAAACTACACTCTTTTTGCCTCGGGCCTTCCTATGGGCGTGAAGAGCGCCGAGGTCCAGGACCTTTTTGACAGCGTGTTCACTGTCTCGGAGGTGGCTTGATGGACGGCAGGCTTAAGACAAAAAATTGGAGTTTCCACTCAAGACGCGTCAAAGACGGCATGGAAATAAAACGCCCTGCCACACTTTTTCCTAAACTGTTTAGGAAGTTTTTTCTATTTATTTCTGTTGCACTTTGCACTTTCTTTGGCTGCATTTATCTTTTCAACGGCGGACTTGGGCTTATGCCTGGGCAGGAAACGCCTGCCGAACAACCTTTCCTGCAACTGATTGGAAACATTATGGGCATAAACAACATCAGCGTGGGCAAGGACGAAAATTTTGAACTTATTTTGCGTTATCTAGACGAAGACTCAGCCACGGGGGAGGCCACAAACCTAAACCTTGCCGTCAAGGGTTATGTTGTCTATGACGCCGAACAGGGAATGGACATAAACCTCAACTTTTATGACAAAATTAAACTTGGGCAGGAGCAAAACAATCTTGGAATTTTGATTATTGATGACAGCGAGCCACCAATTTATAATGTTCGCGTGAACAGCGTTGGAAGCGATTTCTATTTGGGAATAAACGACCGCGACTACAAAATTGACACAAAGTCCTCATTTGGCGGCGGGTTGAACATTGATTTGAGCGGCGCTTTTGACATTATAAAACAAAACCTTCCTTTCGACTTTGACGCAATTATCAAAACCGCTTTGGGCTTTGGGATTGACGAACTTGACATGGAGGCCTTGGGGCAGAACCCAACAAAACTCAAAACAGGTGGCTACCAATTTGAGATAAGGCCTGCAAGCCGCGAGGACGAAGAGGGCAAAAGGATTTACTCTCCACTTAAAGCAATTGTTAAAACCGACAGCAACTACAACATCATCTCGGCGGAAATTGACCAAATAAATTTGGAAAATTATAAAATAAGATTCTCCGCTCCAGATGTTGTTATGAACAACGACAAAATTCAAGTTGAAGAGGCAAAGCCAGAAGAATTTGTTGACCTTACAAATGTAAACAAGTTTGTTGAATATAGCGAAAACCTATTCAAATACAACAAATTTATTAAGGGCGATGCCACATTCACGCTTAAGGACAAAACTTACACGGCAGATTTTGCGCTTGAAAACGGCAAAAATGTTTTGCTGGAAACCAACATTGACGGTCTTGAAGTGAAAATTGTTTACAAAGACGGCTTTGTCTATCTTTCTGCCGACGATGTAAAGGTGAAAGTTGCCGCTGACAAAAAGTGGGTTGACGCGCTTGACAGAATTTTGTCCAAACATTTTGGAACAAGTGTGGAAGAAAAACTGACCGAATTTTTGAACAAATTCAAGCAAAAATTCTCTTCCGAAAACATGGAAAACACCATTTTTGGATTTTTGAGCAAAAACCTTGGCACGCCAGAAAATATAATGAAATTTTTGCCAAAAACATCCGCTTTTGACGGGAATACTTACAGCCTCACTTGGGAAAATGGCGAAACACTTTCTTTGACAAGGGCTGCCCAGACTGTCACGGTTTTGGAAGAGGTTGTTCCTGAAGAAGGGGTTGAGGATGGCTTAGAAGATGGCGCGGGCGAGGGTGAAAGCGAGCCTGTTCAAAAAGAAGTTCAAAAACAAATTTATGTTCTTGACCGCGTGGCTCTTAAACTTGCAAAAGAAGACGCAAGCATCAATTTTGACATTGCAGAAAGCGGCTTTGAGTTCGACGGAAGCGGCTATGAAAACGCAGACGCGCTTTTGGGGCTTGAGGGGCTTGTTGACGAAATTCTTACCGCAAAATCTTTTGGCGGCACGGCGAACATCACCTTCAAGGGCGAAAAAATTGAGGGCGAATATCTTGTCAACTTTGACGACGGCAGCGCTTGCATCAAATATCAAACAACTCTCTTTGGCGAGACGGTTGAAATTTACGCTGACCTAAAACTTTCTGCCGAGGGCGAAATTGAGGCGGGAAATGTTTATCTTGTGCTTGGCGAGGGCGAGGACAGAGTTGTAATCAGGGGCGACTATCAGCAGCTTGATGGCTACATTGAAAAAATTAAGGCGCTTTTGCCAAATCAAAACGTCTCCGAGCAGGAAGTTAAAACTGTCGTTGAAAAGATAAAGGCGGTTTTGGCGGAACTTGTGAAACTTGACATGGATATTGATGCACTTTACACTGTTGAAAGCGTGGAGGTTGTTGAGGACACCGCATACATCACAGTCCGCTATGAGGAAATTTTGATTGATTTGACCGTTAAGATCATAGAAGAAAAAGTTGTCATTCCAACTGAAAATGAAAACCTTCTTAATCTGCTTGATAAGGTGAGCGCGGTTAAAAAATATGTAGAAGGGCAAGTGTTTGACTTTACCTTTACATTCGGTTACAACAATATTAATTTCACAGGCACAGCACATCTGGATGTGAAGAACAAAGTATTTGAGGTGGACGGACTGAAACTTGGCGAGGACGAGATTAGCCTTAGATATGCCGAAGGAATGCTGTATGTAATCTACAACAAGAAAGTGGGCGAGGGCTTTGTTGCAAGCAAACTTAAAGTAAATGTGACAAAGGTAATGGCAGAGGGCGGCCTTGCAAGTGTAGTTAAAGGAATG
>CANQRC010000023.1 GCA_947626155.1 uncultured Clostridia bacterium
TCTATATTGGCTCTTACACAGACAGTGAAGCCCCAACACTTACTTTTGCATCAACTTTGAACGACACCTATCTTCCTGACGCCACAATCACTTTCTCAGTTCCAACAGCAGAAGACAACGGCGACAGCGTAGATACAAATATGAGAGTTGAAACACTTTATAGATACTTGGCTGGCGACACTCCTGTTGAAAATTTAAAGAATAAAGATGGCGAGACAATTTCTTCTGAAAGCCTTACTCAGTTGAGCTCAGATTTGGCTCAAAAGAAAGATGAGACTTCAAAAAAATACACTGAAGACTACAAAGCATACCTCTCAAACGGTGGATATATTCGCTTGACAGATGCAAACGCAAGTTCTTACACAATTGATTTGAACGAAATTAACACAGAGGATAGAAAAGACAACCCTGTAACAAAAATTCAAATTGTAACTTATGTTTATGATGATAGCGGAAACATCTCTATGTTTGCTACTTCTGCCAATATTGCAAATGTTATTGATAACTTTGCGCCTTGGCTTGAAGACGTATCCGAAGCACCTACTGAAACAATCACTCACTTGCAAGGAAACGACCCAATCACTCTTCCAACTTTGACTTTTGGAGATGATAAAGTTGCTTACCTTTCATATGACGTTTCAGTTCAACACATCTCAACAAAAATGGAGAAAGAAAAGCCTGTAACAACAAGAACAGATGTAAATGTTTTTGATGTAAAGGCAGACAGAGATGAGGGCAACTACACCTTGACTATCAGCGGTGCAAAGTTTAGGCCAGGCAATGATGGACAATATCAAGCAAAATACACCGTTGTGGACATCAACAACAAAGCAGCAGTTTATTATGTAAACTACTTTATTGAAACAAATGTTTCTAAGCATACTCCTCAAATTACAGTTGCCTTTGAACCACCTGCAACAATCCAGCTTGACGGTGATGACAACTATGATCCAGAGGTTGGGCTTGAAATTCCAGCACCAAAAATCAAATATGACCTTGACAACAGCATCTCTTATGAGGCTTACAAAAACCTTGGAGATGGGCAGGCAACAGCACCAAAATATGTTATCAAAGGCATTGACGAAAACGGCGCTGCAACTGATTGGTTCACTTCAAGAACAGGTAGAAACCAAAGATTTGTTGCAACCAAAGTTGAAAATGTGAACTTGGATTATACTGTAAACCTTGTGGTTTATGATAGAGAAAACTTTGAATATGTTGAAAGAACCCTTAACGAGGACGGAAAGCCTAATGTTGGAACTGACGAGATTGGATACTACTTCATTGGAAATGGAAAGGAGTCAGGAAGCAAAGAGCTTAAAGTTGAATATAACTTTGAAAATCAAAGATACAGACTTGTTTTCCAAAAAGATGTTATTGAGATTTATAAAGACACAGAAACAAACGAGGCGGGCGAAAAGGAAGTTGTTTATAAGTATAACAAACTTAATGCTGAAGAGGGCGCCGGGGACACCGTGGGGAATCTTTTCTCTTATACCGCTTTCTCAATAACAACGGGTTTGAGCTCAAAAGAAACTTTCGTTAAAGATGTTGATCAATTCTTGAACGGAATAACATTCTATCAAAGAATTTATGAAGCAAATTCATTCAGCGTGGAAGACACAAAAGGACCTGAATTCTCAAGCATGTATGACGACGAAAACATCTTCCCAACAAGTTTCACTAGAGACGAAATCAAAAACGGAAAAGAATTTAAAGTTCCAGGAATTCAGGCATATGATAGAGCAGGAATTGACCTTTCCAACTCAAGAATTACAATCAGATGGGATATGGCTGGAAATACTGACAGCGGCTCTGAAACTTGGTACACAGAAGATAGCCTTACAAACGGCGGAATATTCAAGATCAACAACAACGGCTCTCGTCTTGACGGAACCTACACTTTCAGATATCATGTTGAAGACAAATATGGCAATGAGAACGAACTTGTTAAGACAATAACAGTCGGCGACGTTGTTCCACCAGAAATCTCTGTTGCAGATGAAATTGTTGCTGAAAACTACACTATTGGCTCTCAACTTATCATTTACTACAAAGACATCAAGATTGTTGACCCAGGCACTACGGGAGACACAAACATTAAACCTGAAATCACTTTGGTTAACACATCTTCTGGCGGCGAGGATATTGAAAAGTTTGAAACCGAGGGAAGTGTAAGCTTCAAACTTGACCAAGTTGGAACTTATGAACTTAGAATTGAGGCAACTGATGAACGCGGAAATGTTGGAACTTGGACAAAGAGAATAACAATTTCTGCAACATCACAAGATGCAACAACAACTTATAGAGTTATTGGAACAGTTTTGATTGTTGTTTCTGTAGTTGTTCTTGCAGGCGTTGTAATCTACTTCATTGTATCAAAAGTTAAACTTGATAAAGAGTTGAAGAAGAAATAAAAACTAAAAAAGACTGATTGTTCAGTCTTTTTTTATTGCAATTTTGCATCCATTATTATGATGTGTTTTTATTTAATGACAATTATAATCCATCTGCTTCCATGTTTGGGCGGAGCGAAACATTTAAAAGCATAACGACTAAAAATAGGTTTGAGATTCTACGCTTTGCAGCGCCAACGCCGTCAGCCCGTCAGCGAGATTGCTTCCCAATGCAGGATGACAGTAGAAAAGTGTCGGGATGACCGTGGAAGATAGAACGAAAGCGCCCACCCGCTGTCATTCTGAACGGAACGGAGTGGAGTGAAGAATCTTAAAGAAAAACAGCCAAGGTTTTTTGGTTTATGCTTATATATGCGAAGCCTAGAAACAGTCCTTAATTGTCTTTTGCACACTTTTCTAGAGGTTGAGATCCTTCGACTGCGTTACACTCCGCTCAGGATGACAACAAGGGCAAGCAGGATGACAATAGAGTGGATGAGATCCTTCGACTGCGTTACACTCCGCAGCGCCAACGCCCGTCAGCCTGTCAGCGAGATTGCTTCGCAATGCAGGATGACAGCAGCGTGAACAAAAAAACCAACTACATGAGAGTAATTGGTTTTCTTTTGCATACTTTTCTTTTTTCTAAAAGAAAAGTATGTGTTATTTGACTGAAATTCGTTTTCTTAACTTGAATATCAAGAAGATTATCACTACAAGCGCAATTGCTGAAAGCACAATTGCAATGATTGTTGCTGCATTCATTGGCGCTTTTTTAGTTACCTTCCAGCTGAACAGTGGGTCATTGTTCTCGCCGGTTACTACCTGAATGAAGAATGTTCCTTCTGCGCTTAAAACATAGTTTCCATCGCCAGAATTGTTCTCACTTGTGATATGATGCGAGTAAACAACTTCCCCAGAAGCGCTTCTGTCGTAACTGATAACTCTCACTGTGCATTCGCCCATTGCGTTCCACATATTTCTAACATTGTAGGTTATGGTTACGTTGCCAGTTGTTGTTTCGCCTTGTGCAACTGAAATTCTGATAGGTGCTTGACCTGTTTGAATTGTCACTTTGTAAGTCCAACTTGCGTTTGAAAGGGCTCTGTTGTTTGAGTTGACTGTGATTGTGTAAACGCCAGCGCCTGTTTTCTCGTCCAAATATGAGAGAATCAACTTTGACAGATAATACTTTTCTCCAACCCTTATCTTAGGCAAATTCAAAGTTTGAACAAAGGTTTCTGTCATATCAATTCCATTTCTCAAAATCTTTTCTACATAGTATTTTTCATACTCATTCATGATGTAGGAATATCTGTATTGGTCTTCATTTATGATTGTGAACTCATACCATTCCTCTCTCAGAGCCACATTTGGAGTGTTTCCAAGACGAGTTGTTGCCGAGAATTTAACTCTGTAATTTCCAGATTGAGAGAACACATATGAATTGTTTGTTTGGGCAACTGTGTATGCGCGTCCATTTCTTTCAACCGTTATTTGAGGGCCACTTTCAGTGTAATAAGAACTTGTGGCAGGGTCTATTCTCAGGGTGACAACGCCGTTGTAAGAGGCCTTGTTTATTGGGTCAACAGTGACTTCTCTTTCGGCTGTGATATCCGTGTAGGTAAGTGTGAATGGAACGTCCTTTAAGAAAATCAAGGTGAACATATCTGTTTGCCCATTTCCACTGCCGAACCTTTGAATATTTCCCGCGTCGTCTGTGAAATAGATTGTGTATCTGCCAGAGCGTTTCAGGGTTATTTCGCTGAATTCTTTTTCCGTGTTTGTTTCAGAAGTAAGTTCGCGAACAAGTGTCACATCTGGGGTGAATTGAACGTCGTCTTTCAAAATCCTTATGTTGTTTAAGTTAGACGAAATTCCGTTGTATCTTGTCCATCTCAAAGTTATTTCAGATGTTTGAGGATTGTCTGCGCTGACAATTACGTTTTCTGAAGTGTAGCCCGTGAGATTTTTCGAGGTGTTAAGTGCGCCAGTCTGGTCATCAGCATAAAATTCTTGAATGAAGTTTGATGATGGAGGAATAAATGTGATTACAATGTAGGTGTCAATTGCGGCAACGTTGTCAGGAAGCGTGCCGTCCTCTTTTTTGTTTGTTATGTGATACAAAACTGAGGTTACGGTGTCGCTGTCGGAGAATACCTTTTCAATTTCTGCTCGAACATTGTTCTCTTCGTTGGATTTCACTCTTACTGCCGTTTGCCCGTCAACATACCTCATATTCACTTTGTAGTGATTTGTGTAGGTTATTGATGGAGTGTTTTCTTTTGCAGGGGAGTGATAATCCGTATTGCTTCTCTTGACAATCACAACTCCGGATGACGTCTCCATTTCAACCCAATAGGTGGTTGTTTGGGCGGTGAGATTAAACCTGTAAATCACATTATTAGGAACTGCGCCAAACACATATCTTGGACCGCCATATGCGTTTTGCAAATAAGTTTCATCATACCAAATTTTAAGATAATATGTTTGGATGCCAACTTCATCAGGACATTTGAGCGTTGTGGAAGGCGAAGAGAGTTGAGTATAATTCATTCCATCCGTGCTTATTGAGTATCTGACAGGAACAAGCGTGTGCTCATCATTAACAGATGGTTGTGAATACAACAATTGTAGTTGCGAGAGCATTGCGTTTTCCAATTTGCCGGAAACAACTTCTTCTGTTCTGTTGTTTCCGTTTGCATCCAAAAGTTTGAACTCTCCAGACGCAAGGGTGAAACCTGCGTTTTTGTTAATTTTAGGAAGTTTGTTATACAAAACAAAGTAAACACTTCTTCTATAAGCGCCCGTTGTGTCCCAAAGTTGAAGTTCAAACGCAAGATAATATCTTGCTTCGTCTGTGTTTTGCTCTGCTTGCAGCCTTGCCTCGTTTACATTGTAGGTAATTGTCTTGATTGCCGTGTCTCCCGTTTTATTTTTTAATAGGTACCCGCCTTTTTCAGGCTCTTCTAGGTTATCATCTGCGTCAAGGTCTTTGGCGCAAGGCGTTCCGTCAGAGGTGGTGAGATAATAAACTTGTGGAACATAAATGTTTTCATTGTAAGTGAATGCGAAGCCGTTTTCTGCAACATAGTAGGTTCTTCCCAAGGTTGAATCATAGTAAGCATACAAGTTTCCACTTGCGCAGCCAACCTCGCTTGTTATGATGGTTTCTCGATACAATCTAACTTCGCTGTATTTTGTGCCGTAGTTGTCGGTGAACTCATAAATAAGTCTTGTGTTTTGCTGGAAGTTTGGATTAAGCACAAATCTCAGCGCTGTTCCATTGACGGTTGTTGTTACATAATTCGAATTGTTTATTTCCTGCCAAATTGATGCTAGGCCAAGCTTGTTTACAAGCCCATTTTCACCAAGAAGAGGCGTTCCTGTGCTTGTGTTGTCGCGATAAATGTTTATTTCTGTCACGAAGCTTCTTGCAAATTCTGTGCTGTTCAAAACCGTCTCGCTGAACGCTTCAAACCCAACAAATTCGCTGTCTTGGCTTTCAAGTGTTGGCCAGTTGTAGGAAAGTTCAATTGTTTGGAAGTTAAAGTAGAATGCTTCCTCTCTCTGTCCTTCAAGCCCAAATTGTCTGTTGTAAATTGTGAGGCAACTCTTGTACAGCGAAGACGTGTTGCTTATTTCGCTGAACAAGGAGGAGATGTCAACCTCTTGTGATGTTCCAGATGGGTCAAACTTCAAGATTTTTCCATTTGCCGTTGTGTTTGGAGTTGTCATGTAGTAGGTTGTGTTGTAAACTATTCCCAGGGTGTTTCTAAGTTGAACTTTAATTTGCGTCCAAGCCTCGCCGAAGAAGTTTATTCCCTTAAGTTCAAAGCCAGGTCTTGAATAGATGTTGTGGTTCATGTTGTGGGTCTTTGCGTTGTTGTAGTCGGCAATTGTGTAAGCCTTTTCAACAATTTGTTGGTCTTGATTGCCTGACTTGATAGGGGCGTTGTAGGTTATAAGTTTGTTTTCTTCTTCGTTATCTTCGCCTCTTTCTGAGTAGTCTAAAACATAAATTGTGTAAATTGTAAGGTTGTCTGCTCGGTCAGTTTCAACAATTTCATAATATCTTCCGCCAACAAAGGAGTCTTGTTTGTCAATTGTCTTAAACGAAGACCTTGAACTTAAAAAGTCTGAATAAGTTGTCTCTTTTGTGTCGTTGTTTGGGTCATACTTTTCATCTCTTTCGCCATTCATGAAGTCTCGGACATAAATTTCATAAGCATCAGTTGTGTTTTGAAGAGTTTTTAAATAGTCTTTTGAAACGGTGTAGGAGTAGTATGCAAATGCGTCTGTATTTTTGCTTATGTTATAGCTTGTCTCGTCGTTTGAACGTGCTGTGCCGTTGTTGACTGTCAGTTTCGTTCTTAAACTATTTTCGCTGAAGTTTGGAATATATCCGCCCTCGGTGCTTGTTTGAACAAGATTATCTATGTTTGTGTGAGGAGCAGAGAGGTCAACAGTTATTCTCTTTTTGCAAACCTGATAATAATCATCATCATGATTTTTAAACTGCATTGTTATGTCAACATAGCCGCCGTTTGTGTAAATTCCCATATTGCTTAGGCTGATTTGACCAATGTAGGATGTATTGGAAACCTCCGGCTCTTTCAGCCAAGGGGTTTTTCTGTCCTGACCATCCTTGTCTTTGCCGCCGCCATAGAATTTTTCCGTTTTATTTCCAGTGTGCGCTTCAAACTCAATTGCATCTATGTCAATTTCTGCCATGTACTCGCTTCCGCGGTCCCAAACTAGATTGACAGAGCTTTGATTTGTGTAGTAATTTTGGATGGCCTTGCCTTTACTATCTAAAACGGTGTCACTTTTAAGTGAAATTGCCGAGCCTTCAAGTCTTGCGTCAAAATCTGGATTCGACTTCTCAATTGTCATCAAGAATTCGAGCGCTCCGCCGCTAAATTGTGTTGCACCGCTGCTGGTTGAAAATCTTCCTTGCGAGACTCTTATAAAGTAAGTTCCGTCATTTTTCAGTTCGAACACTTCGTCCTGGGTGTTTGGCTTGTATAACTTCAAGAATCCGTTTGTAATTGCATTTTCGTTAATGCCAACAATGTATTTTCTGCCTTGAACTTCTTTTTTAACAAACAATTTATCGCTGTCCATCTCGGAAGTTGCAATAAGTTGGCTTTGAGTTGGTGGTGTGCCGTTGTAATTCTCATAGACCTCAACGAAAAGTGCATATTCACTTATCAAAAGGCTTGTTTTTTCAAGTTCTTGCGCTTGCTCCTCAATTGTTGTGTAATTTTGAACATCTTCGTTATCTTCCACCTCAATTTCATAACTGCCCTCGCTGCCAGAGCCTTTAATCAAATGGGCATATTTTGTGTATTTGCTGACAGGAACATAAAGTTTAACAGGAAATTTGTTTGTTGTAAGCACATTGTTTACTGTGCTGTCTGAATTGTAAAGAGTTTGTCCGTTCTTATTTCCATTTGGGCTGTCTGGGAAGGTGACAACAAGGCTTGCGTCTTTGCCGTTGTCATACATTCCAACAAAGATTTCTCCGCCCACAAGGCCCTCAACATGAGAGCCGTCGTCATCAGTGACAGTTGTTTGGTCAGAGACAACAGGATTAGGGTCAACATACAAAACCAAACTTCTTTCAAAATAGTCCTTTGTTTCGTTGTAAACAAAGCCGTTGTCGGTGCTGTATTTTCTTGTTATAATGTATTTTCCAGGTTGGGTGGCATTATTTACAACATTTATTGGCATTTTTTTGGCTTCATTTTCTTTAGGGGCATCGTCTTTTCCATATTCATACAAGGTTTCTTGAATTGTTGCAGTTTCAGAAAGTGTGTAATAGTGATAGGTGACTTCTTTATCTTTGAAGCCGTCATCAACATAGGTGTAGGTGTGGGCGTCTTCTGTTGGTTTTTCTATGTATGGAAAATATTGCATCTTGACGCTTTCAACCTGGGTTTTTGTGTTGCTTTCAACAACGGTTGGAATTATGCTGACATAAAAACTTTCTTGCAAGCTTACAGGGGCAAGGTATGAGGTTTTGTATTTATATTCCTTGCCATTCTCTTGTTTTGTGCCTGTTTCATAAGTTGCGTCACTGTTTAAGAATGAGCCGTAGCCCTCAAAACTTATCCCAAATTTAGATTTATCAAAGCTTATGACAACCTCTTGTCTTGCGCTGTAATAGTTTTGATAGTGAACAACATCAGTTTCGCCCTTTGAGGCGGGTACGAACCTTGTGTTTGAGGCGTCTCTCAAAAGGAAAGTATAGTTTGCCTCTTCCTGAACATCAATTTCAAAGCTTGATTTCCCTTTCAATTCTGCCCATTCAGAGCCGTTCAAATACCAATTCACCTCATTGATTGGAATTGTCAAATACCAGCCGCTATATGTTTTGTCTTTTAGCAGGTGGGAAACCTCACCCTCTTTTGGGGTGACGCCAACATTTATAGCTGTGAGATTTGATTTTTCACCATGCTCCAAAGCATAAAAAGCGCTGTAAATGTCGGCAGATTGGTTGCCGCTTGAATTTTTAAATAAGTCGTCAGACAGAGTAGCACTTTCAACATTCTGGTCAAACTTTGTGTTTAAATTTGCAAGATAAATTGCCTTGTTTTCGCCCCAACTCAATTCAGATTTATTCTGCAAAAATTTTGACTCTTCAACAAGTTCATATTGTCCTGTTGATACGGTTTTCAAGGCAAAAAGAGGAGCTGTGTTGTCAATGAAGAAAATTCTAACCGCCCTGTTTCCTGCCTCATCAAAAACTTCAACCAAATAAAGCCCGTTTCCCGTTAAAACATAGGAGCCTGAGATTGTGCTTCCATTTTTGTAGTCGTGCGTGTTGCCCTCGTAGTCGAGCCAGGTTCTGCCCTCAGTGCTTAGGTCAACCATTTTATTTATTGGAATGCTCTTTGAATCTGACGAAAGGAAAGCCGTGATAGCGCTGCTTGGGCTTTTATCATAAAACTGCTCAGAAATCAATGGGAAATATCTTGTAAAGGCATAAGTTTCTGCGCCACTTTTTTTATTTTTCCAAGACAAAATTATGCTTTGATTTGTCGAGAAGCCGCTAAGAGCCTCGCCAATTTGATATTGAGAGCCGCCAGCAAGGGTGGTCACATTTCTTGCGGTGATGTCCTCATATTCTTCAATGCCCTCCTTGTCAATTGTAAAGCGGTATTCGTCAAATGCGCCGGCAAGGTTAATTGGGAAGTCTGTTCTTGAGGCCACATCAGATTTATAGAAAAGTCTTATTGTGTAATGAGCGTTTTCTTGTAGCAAAACTGAGTTTTCTTTTTCTTCTGCGGATGCGGCTGCGAGAGATTTGTAACTTTCAAGGTCAATTCCGTTTTCGCCGTTAAAATCAGGAAGATAATTGTAAGTCTCAAATTCTTGGGCGTAAATTCTAATCATGACTTTTCTTCTGTAAGCGTAGTCATCATTTTGGGTGTTGTCAACAATTTTGATGTCCTGATTATAGAAAAGCCCAGAGCCAATGTTTTCGTTTGAATCCTTTGTTGTGACACTTATTCTTGCCTGAGATGCAACAATTTCAAAGTAGAAAATTTGATAGAAAATTTGATTTGGTCTGCGGTCATTTGTTGTTTCCCAGTAGTCTTGGAAAGAATAGCCAAGAATGTAGATGTAAGTTCCCGCTTCACTTGAAATGTCGGTTAGGCCGGTGAAGTTTGCCCTGTAGAGGCTTTTTCCGTTCAAAGTGTCAACCGGCTCGTCATTTGGAGAGAACTTTCTTGTAGAGAAGACCAAGCTTGAGGCTGCTCTTCCATTTGTGCCGTTTAGTGTGGCATTTTGAGTAAATGTTATTGGTGTGTTGTCGGTTTTGATAGGGTTTTGAAGCCCTTTTACGAATTCAAGCACCTTTGTTGGGGTGAAAGTTTGTGTGTCGTTTTGCGTTAAATCAGAAGAACTATTTAAAAACTCGCTTGTAATGTCGGCACTGTTGTAAAATTTGCCATTTTCCATGTCATAAGATTTAAGTTCTTTTAAAGGATATTTCCCGTTCACTCTTTGAGCGTCAAAATCTGTGTAATTTGCTTGATAGCCATAAATATAAACAAGAATATTTTTAGATTTGTGGTGTGTAGGCGCGGTGAAGCCGTCCAATATGTATTTTTGATTTTTTTCGTCATTCACAAAAATTGCTTGAAGAGAAACAATATAGTTTCCTACATCAGTGAAATACAATCTGGCAGTCTTTTTTTCTTCGTTTAGTTTAATTGAGTATCTAACAATTTCATCACCAGTTGCCACAACGGTTTTTTGGTCTTTGTCATATTCAAATTTCATTGAACTTTCAATATCAGAAAGCGCTTTTGCAACATTGACTTCATAGCGGGTGTAGTCATATTCTATGTAAGGCAAAGAATTCTTTCTTTCTGTTGTGCCGTTTTTTGAATAGTAGTTGCTGTAAAGATAATATGCATTTTCGCTGCTTGCGTCAGGGAAAGAAACTGTGTGGTCAAAATTTTGGTTTGTAACAATTGGTTGGTTGTTGTTCAAGTAGTTTTCTTGGTCTAGAACATAAAAATTGTAAACAACTTTTTCAGTAACTTCTTGAACCGCCTTAAAACTCTCTGCGTCTTCCTGTTTGTTATCCTGTCCGGCGGTGCAGGTGTATTTGACAAGGTTTATTTCAACAGTGTAAACGCCCTCAATCACTTTGCCGTTTTCGTCAGTGATTTTGATTGTATTGCTTTTTTCAGCGGCGGAAGGGTCAGTTTTCCAGTTTCTTTCAAAATACATCACAAAGCCTTCTGGAGAAACATTACAATTTTCAAATTGTTGATTGCCGCCTGTTATAAAATTGAACTCAGAGTCAAAATTATGTCCATGGATGTCCTTTTGCTCCTCTCCGTTTATAAAGAAGTTGATTGAGTCTATGTCAAAGAAGTTGAAGTAAGTGGTGTTGTTTGGGTCTGGATAATAGCAATAATCATACAGGTCGTCTCTTGTGCCACTAGGCAACCCACCCTCAAAGGAAAGTTTAAGATAGTTTGTCTCGGTTGAGCTGAAAGACAAAAAGGTGTTGTAGTCCATAAGGTTGTCGGTTGTCTCTTGAGCCACAATCTGATCTTCTACTGTAACGTTTATTAAATCCTGCGCTCTAAAATAATCTGGGACAATATTTTGCCTGTCCGCACCTTCATCCGCTACCGTTGAAGCGTAGGCAAGGTTTGTGCCTGTTTGTTTTAGTGCAAAAATTCCTGTGCCTAAAAAACAAAGCGCAAGAAATATGTAAAGGATACTTTTAGATAAAAAATGTTTTCTTTCCATAAACACCTCTCATTTACTTCTTTTATTTTAGCACAAATAAAAAATAAAACAAAATAAAATAAGATATTATTTATTATAAATAATAAATATATTAATATACAAAAATAAATCTCCCATATTTTAATGGAAAGAAAAAATGGCTAAAAAAATAAATAAAAAATCAAAAAATGCTTAAAAAATCATTAAAAAACGCAAAAAAATCAATAAAAAACGCATTTTTTTGTAATTTTTTAATATTTTTTCATCAAAATATTTTTATGAAGGAATTTTTTAAAAATTTATTTTTATATTTAAGCGCTTTTGTGCCAATGTATTTTTTGGTGCTTGTGAGGCTGGTGATTGAGATTTTAAATTCAAACCTCTCCTTCAATGTTTTAAACACAATAAATTCGGTGACTCTTCTTCTGTTGATTGGTCTTGGCATCTTTGGGCTTGTTTGGAATGTTAAAATTTCTTCCGCAAAAACCATAACAATAAAAATTGTTTCCAAAACAAACATCACCGACAAACACTTCTTGGGCTATTTTTCTCTTTTTGTTTTTTTTGCCATTCCGCTTGACCTTTCGCTTGTCAGCGCATATTGCGTCTATGTGCTTGTGCTTATTATGATAGGTATAGTTTATATAAACAATTCTTTATATTATATAAATCCGCTTTTGAACCTGCTTGGATACAATTTTTATGATATTGAATATATTGAAGAGGGGTGCAGCCAAACAAAGGCGGCAAAAATTTTCTACCGCGGCGAACTTAAAATTGAGGGCAGGGTTTACAAGGTGAAAGTTAAAAATGAGCATTTTTGCTTTATAGACAAGAAAAATTCTTAAGTTTTTCATAAGAACCTTAAATTTTGGCAAAAACCTTGACTTTGACCTCTTCAATGAGGTATAATAGCGTGGTCCACATTTTGGGGACAATAAAAGGAGACATTATGATTTCTTCATATGAAAGAAACGAGATGCTTGATGATAATTTTGCTTCTTCAATAAAAGAACACGAAAGGGCTTATATAGAAAATTTTAAAAAGGGCAAAGTTGAGCCACTGATTGCCAAAATGAGCAATTGCAATCTTGATTTGTATTACAGGCTCAAGAATGGTTTTCCTGACGAGAGAAATTCTCAGTTTATCAAAAGGGAAATGGAAATAAAGGGCAGCATTTCAAAGCAAAAACTTGAGTATCAAAGGCTGCTTAATGAATTGACAAAGGTTGGAGTTGAATTCCATACGGGTGCTGAGATGCAGAACGGCATTTTTGACATTTGTAAAACCCTGCTTGACGCAGCGATAAAATACGACTTTCCAGAACAGGCCATTGACACAATCAAAATTATGCAGGACGAGAGAATTGTTGGGGAGGAAAATAGCAAATTTGTTGCAGTTGAGCCGCTTAAAGGTGTTTCGCGAAGTTATATCAAAAGATACTACAATGAAAGCACAGAGAAAATGGAAAGGGTTGACCTCAAAATGGCAATTAGAAATGTAGTGAACCGCGCTCTTTCAGGAGAGTTTGGGGATAGAAGTGAGATGACGGAAGAAAACCTCACTCCAAAAGAATTTCAAAGCGTGTTCAAACAAATCTTTAGAGAAGCGGCAGATCAGCAAAGCAAACTTAACAAAACAAGGGCGTAAATTCTTACGCTCTTTTTTATTTGTATTTAATTATATTATAAATGTTATTTGATATATAATATAGACGCAACTTGTTTTGGCTGCGGACAAGTCCCTGAAATGTTTTAAAAATTGTTCTTGTTCGGAGAAAAAAATTTTGTTCTTTTTTGTGCTTTTCTAAGAAATTTTTAAAAAACTTTTCACTTTTTTTCAAGAAATTTTTGCCAAATTTTGCGCCATTTTGCGAACACGCGGTGGGACGTCTGGGCTTTTTAAAAAATATCCAAAAAATTTTTAAAAATTTTAAATTTTTTTTGAAAAAAGTGTTGACAAATATTTTTGCATTGTGTTAGAATACGAATGCTGACGCAAACGGAGGTTGATGATTCAACTGTCAGCACAGTTCTTTGACAACTACATATTTTGAAAGATTAAAGTCAAATATTATACGAGTTTAACTTTAAACATTTATGTTTAACTAATCGTAATACGAAATATTTGCATACTTTAAATAAAGTCGAGTATAAGAGTTCGTTTTTCAATTTTGAAATGCGAATGCGAAAATGCTAAGAAAATCCAATATGATAAAGCTACAAAGAGCATATAGGGGATGCCTTGGCACTAGGCGCCGATGAAGGACGTGATAAGCTGCGATAAGCCACGGTGAGATGCACATAATCTGTGACCCGTGGATTTCCGAATGTGGGAACACACCCCGTTAATACGGAGGTATCATTGCATGAATTCATAGTGCAATGAGGGGAACCCGCTGAACTGAAACATCTAAGTAAGCGGAGGAAGAGAAAGTAAAACAACGATTGTGGGAGTAGTGGCGAGCGAAACTGCAAGAGCCCAAACCAAGGGTAGAAATACCTTTGGGGTTTTGGATTGACAACATGGACCATAAAGGATAGGTGAAGATTTCTGGAAAGGAACACAAAACAAGGTAATAGTCCTGTAACCGAAATCTGATATGGCTTAGTCAAATTCCAGAGTAGCACAGGACACGTGGAATCCGGTGTGAATACGCGAGGACCATCTCGTAAGGCTAAATACGACCTAGTGACCGATAGCGAATAGTACTGTGAGGGAACGGTGAAAAGAACCCCGGGAGGGGAGTGAAAGAGAACCTGAAACTGTATGCTTACAAGCAGAGAGAGGACGACTTTCCATGAGGAAATAGTTTGATCTTGTACCTTTTGTAGAATGGGCCGGCGAGTTACGATATGTAGCG